>JAICXY010000066.1 GCA_025934495.1 Candidatus Nitrosocosmicus sp. | reverse complement strand
CCAATCTTTCTTTTTCTATCTTCTTTTCTTTTATATGATAAACGTTTTAATTCATATTTTTCATATCTGTTTACTATTTCTTTATTGTAAATATTATCGAATTCTTGTAATGTCAAACCAGTGAACGATTTGAAAAGCAGTGGTTTTCTGGATAACCTCTCGTATGAAAGCAAGGAGAGAACAGAGTATTGATGAACTATAGGTCATAAAGCTGTTTGGACGTAATTATGCAAGAGATCTATTATCCCAGATAAAGATAAGGCCACACTTTTGACTACGATATTCTAAGAATAATCGTATTTTAATACATTAAAGGAAATTCTATAATACATTAAAAACAACTGGTTCATCCTCCGAAGAAATTGTTTTGTTGAACAAAGATGGACTTGGTAATTATAGGATATTTGAATAAAGATATCGATATCGAAGAAAGACCTTGAAAAAGCAATAGAATTCTATATGAATCATTTAAATGATTAGTTATGTATAATATAGAATTAGAAAATTTAAAATATGATCCACCGCTCGATTCACTATCAGATTTGGATTTTACACAAAATGATGGATCAGATCCACTATGGGTTAAACAATATGCTAAAAATCACTTTAAAAGGATTGAAAATACAGAAAATGTAAAGGCATATTTAGTAAAACATCAAGAAAAAACAATTGCATTTACAGATCCATTTTATTTTATAAATGAACTCGAATAAAACACACCTGTAACAAATATTAATGTGTGAAATTATAAAAAATAGTCTATTAAAGGGCCGATCGTCTAGCCTGGTAGGATACGGCATTGGCATTGCCGAGGTCGTGGGTTCGAATCCCACTCGGTCCATATCGATATAGATGTTAAAATACGAACCCATCCATAATAATATTGAAAGAATGACGTCAAAACTGGCGCTGGGAGTACAAAAAGAAGAACAAGATTATGAAGCTTCATTTGAGTTATATCCTTTCTCTCTATTCATAAACGCGATTAGAGCAGACCAAACTAGAAGGAAATATCAAGCACTGCTAAATACTTTTTTTGATTATATTTCAATACCCAATACAAACCTTGAAGAAAGATGCAAGATTTTCGTAAAAAACTGTCATAGGGGAGGCAATACCAAATGTGTTACCAACTGTGTTTTTAGATACATAGTCCATCTAAAAGAAAGAATGAACAGAAAGGAGATTGTTGTATCGACCATCTACAACTATCTTAAACCGATAAAACTGTTTTGTGAGATGAACGATATAGAAATCAAATGGAAAAAAATAACACTCGGTCTTCCAAAAGAAAAAAATATGCCGAAGATAGAGCGCCAACAATTGAAGAAATTCAAAGATTATTGGAATATCCTGACAGAAGGATCAAGGTCATCATACCCATATACCGTCCCAGGAAAATTAATAGAGCAGGGAAGATTCGATGAAGCGATGAAAATAGAAAATACGTTCGCTAGAGCGATAAAAGAATTGGAAATGCCTATCACACTAATATATTTGTATAAAGCAATTCCGGCAATCCTAGGTGATCGTCTTCCCGAGTATCATGATCTCATAATAAAAAGGCTACATAAACCAACATTTAGCAGATTTGTTTGTTAACTGGACACATATAGGGGAAACAAGTATTTACCATCCTTTCATCCTTCCTAGTTCTTCTATCTTACTTTGTATATCTGCACCCTGTCTTTCTAATTGGAGGCATATTTAGGAATGTCAGTAGAGCGAATCTAGAATCGATGAAAAAAATAGATTCATCTAGGTGAAACTAGTGAAGGCTGTAGACAATACTTGCATAATAAAAATGCACTAAAGTCACAAAAATTTCATTTGATTAATTGGAATTAGATATACTACTAAAAGAATTCAACTTTTTAGAAATTTTTCCAATCATGCCAATCATGCATCATACAATAAACAAAATTAAAAACAATCGTTGGAATGCATATAGAGATTTCTGAAAATATAGTTGCAATTTTTACATAAGACATCTTCCTTGATATCCGTGTCTTCAATAGAATTGCTAAAATGCATAACACATCTTCTGTTCTCACAATGTTTCAATCCAAAAGCATGGCCTAATTCATGAACCGATTCTTTAATAACTCTTTTATAAAATATTTTATTGTCTTTCTTTTGTCCATAAAACTCCTCTTCCAGCCTTGGTAGGTATATTGCTGCTACTCCCCCTTTAGTATGGGCCTCACCTAATACAAAGTTTAGACCATCGGTATATGCATCAAAATTGCATATTGCCAATATCTTTGTATTTGGATCTGGATTTTCTTTTGCCAAAAGCCACTTAAGAATTTTATCTGAAATCCATTGCTTTCTTTGCCTATCAAACAATTCTAAAGGAGGTAAACCTTTGTAATCATTAATCTCTGCATCCACATGATTTTCAAACACTTTTGACAAATGTTTTGTTAATGAGGAAAGACCATTATTATCAGTCTCTGATTTTAAAGCCCATCCTATTGATTTGATGTTGAGATACATATTGAAAATAAGTTTAAAAGTATTTAATTATAATATATATATGCTATTTGGATAGTTAATAAAAAAATCATAATATTTGATTATTAAACTATAAAATACCTTTAGATTTATTTGACCATTTTACAAATTATCATTTTATGTTGTTGTTGAGTTATCCCAATGTCCTTTCAAGCAATTAAGAATTTCTTTAATATCATTTATCAGAGTTGTCAGGTTTTTATTTATATTCTGAATTTCTCTATAAATTTCATCATTTGAAGCAGGATAGTTAGTGCCTGAAAGAGGACCTATGTTAGGAATTTTGGTGTTGTGGCTTCCATCTGAAAATTCCATGAAGATATAAGGAAAGAATAAAATTTAAATTTTATAATATCATCTGATAAAATTTTCTATAATTTAATATATCTTAGTATCACTGCTTTAGATTTGCATATACTTTATTTCTTACGAAAGATATTATTAGTAACTGATTATGCTCGAGATAAAAGATAGAAATAGGCATTCTGTTTATCTAAAAACAGAAGTATTAGGACCTTATTTAAAATATCTGCCATCTGCCATCTGAAAAACTACAATACATTTTCCTTCAAAAGATAATTCAATTAAAAGAAAAAGAAAACGATGGACAAATGTTAACACTTGATTATAAGAGACTCGACATCTTTGCAACAAAATAATAGGTAATATAGTAAAAGATTTTATTCGATTGTTATAGAGAGTATTGTTTATAATATTTTGAAACCTGATGTATTGATAATGCTTTTTCAATTCGATTGATTCTGAACCTCAAAATTGTATCGTTAAAAGTATAAATCCGACCCATGTATGGTAAACATTTTAGTTTATTTCAATTATAAAAAAAGAATAACTTATGATAAAAATTTATTTGCTTATGTTAAATTATAATTGCAATACTATATCTTTTTCTAAGGTTTGTGATAGAATTTTATATTATTGCCTTACTTTATTCACATAGATCTCCGTTATTGTATGAAGAAGAGGATGAAGAGATAAATATAGAAAATATTGTTGAAAAAACTGAGATACTATATGGCTCAAATAAAATTATAAAAAGAGCTATTGATGATTTTCACAAAATAAAAGAAAGATTTGATAATTGCACCGATTCTACTGGACCTCCAGTATTTTATAATACACCTATATGGAATGAATATGTTAATCTTGCAAAGAAGGGTATAAAACTTCGTTTTATTGCTGAGATTACAAAAGATAATGTCCCCTATTGCAAAGAACTTATTAAAATAGCAGAGCTTCGACATCTAGACGGAATTAAAGGAAACTTTGGAATATCAGATGGGGAAAACTATGGGGGCACTGCCCGAATGAAAGAAGGACAGTCTATTGTGGAGATCCTTCGAAGCAATGTAAGGGCATTTGTAGAGCAACAACAGTTTTTCTTCGAAACTCTGTGGAGTAAATCTATACCAGGGGAACAAAAAATAAAAGAAATTGAAGAACGCATAGAACCTATAAAAACTCAATTGTTACAAAATCCACACGATATTTTCAAAGCTACAATAGAATTTTATGAAAAGTCAGATTGGATTAAATCTTGTTTTCCTGTTGAAGGTTTAAATGTAATTTATAAAGATTTTTCTAATTCTCGTAAAGAAATACTGGACAGATATAGGCAAGGAAAACATAAAGGTATAAGATGGATTACCTCTTTAAAAAACAAAAAAGATGTAGAATTAGTTAGATTGCATATTGAGGATGGTGTAAAGATAAGGCATGTTAAAGATCTGTTAACCGATAGCTTTGCTCTAACTGATAAATCCTTTCTCTTTACAATTGAAAATATTGAAAAAGAAAAACTGATTACCAATGTCCTAAGCAGTAATGATAAATTATACCTTGATCATTATGATACTATTTTTGAAACTCTATGGAAAAAAGGAATTGATATCAATGAGAGAATAAAGGATATTGAAGAAGGACATTACGTCAATGTAGAATTAATACCCAACCCAAAAGAATCACTAAAAATCTTTCAAGAATTATTTTATGGTATAAAAAGTGAAGTTTTATTAATGCTTTCATCTACCAATGCATTTTTTAGAATTGAACACAATAAAGATTTTTATGCTTGTGAAAAATTAGCACATCGAGGAATTACTGTCAAAGTTCTGATTCCTTTGAAGATAGATTTACTTGAGAAAATAAATCAAATCACTTTAAAATATCCTAAAATTGAATTTAGATACTTTAATACTCCTCATGAACCTTTTATAGGAATTACAGTTATAGATAGAGAAAAAGTTTTGCTTCTTGAAATAAAAAATGACATAAATAAAGACTATATTGATTCAATGGGTATGACAATATTTATTGAAAGTAAATCTGCATCTTTATCTTATGCATCTATCTTTTATAGTCTTTGGAAACAATCAGAGATGCATGAACAATTAAAAAAAGCATTTTTGCAGCTTCAAATACATGAGAAAATGCAAAGAGATTTTATCAATGTTGCTGCTCATGAGCTTAGAACACCAATACAACCTATTATTACCACAACAACAATACTAAGTAAAGAAATCCATACTAAAAGACACAAAGAATTTTTGGATATATTAGATAGAAATGTTCGGAGACTAAAAACACTAGCTGAAGATATTCTAGATATAGCAAAAATTGAAAGCAACTCTTTGATTTTAGATAGAGAGCACTTTAAAATTGGAGAAATTATCCTTAAAGTCATTGAAGCATATAAAAATGAAGCAGCGACAAAAAATATAAAATTTGAATTTTTGCATTCTGGTGATAATGAGAATAAAGATGTTATGGTTTATGCAGATAAAAATAGAATATCTCAAGTGATTTCCAATTTGATTAATAATTCCATCAAATTTATTCCCAAAGAAAAAGGCACTATATCTATAACTGTTAATAGAAGAAAAAGTGACAATAATAATAAAGAGAATGTAGATTATAAAGACAAAATTGTTATTGTTATGATTAAAGATAATGGAACCGGAGTAGATGAACAAGTGTTTCCCAGATTATTTACAAAGTTTGTGTCAAAATCATTTCAAGGAACAGGATTAGGTCTTTATATATGCAAGAGCATTGTTGAAGCTCATGGTGGAAAGATATGGGCATACAACAATGAAGAATGTGAAAAAGGTGCAACATTTGGGTTCAGTTTGCCTTTCTTAAGTTAAATAATATTTGATATGTCATCTAAATTATGATTATGGAATTGCTTATTATGATCCAATTCTTTTAGAATAGATTACAGGCAAAATGTCCTGCAAACGACCCGGCCCTTACCAACGACTGTAATATCATTTAATGGACATGAAATATAGTAATAATCAACATATTTATAATTAAAAAACTTAATTAACGGTTTCTTATATAAGAACAGAATCCACAATAAAGAACCTCTATTGTCACTAATCCCACTCGGTCCATATTGATATAGATGTTAAAATACGAATCCAATTATCTTGTTTCTCTGATGTTTTGCGTCTTGGAAACTAACATCATTCACATACATTATACAAAGTATTGTTCCCTAAAATCGATATTAAAAGAATTCTAAAACGATAGGAACTAAAACCACTAACGTATCTTTTTGTTATATTCTACATAAAAAATTCATTTTCTTAATCTCAAGAGAACATTCAATTTACTTATATACTGTAGATATATTGCTAGAGTTATTGTTATTATTTAAATTTAAGCCAATGCCTTTTGCAGTATTAGGAATGAAGCCGGGTTTTCCTTTTCAACTATTTAGTACAAAAATAACTGATACATTTAATTTAAATATAAAAATCCAAAACCTCTTTATACTTCTTCATATTTGGAATTTAATCTTTAACGAGTTATATAGTATAAAGTCTTACATACATTAGTATAAAAAATGTATGTCATTATAATGATTAACA
The DNA here is from genome assembly GCA_025934495.1 of Candidatus Nitrosocosmicus sp. Classification (GTDB taxonomy): domain Archaea; phylum Thermoproteota; class Nitrososphaeria; order Nitrososphaerales; family Nitrososphaeraceae; genus Nitrosocosmicus. The sequence goes on along the minus strand of JAICXY010000066.1, from coordinate 12,143 downwards.
GGTTCTTTTTATTATAGATAATAATGATATTAAAGAGATATCTATTGAAAAAAGGTATTTTGAAGATCAAGGAAATTTAGATTCATATCCAGATATGTTCAAAAACCCTATTGTAAAAGTATACTACGACTCTATTGAAGCAGACAACGAACTTTTAAAGTTTATAGATAGAGCCAACATAAAGATTGACTCTTGTATTTCCTCATTAGATCCATCCGTAATTGTCGAAGTCGATAATATAAAACAAAAGAGAATAGAAGCGGTAGGGAAAAGAGGGCTTAAACTTAGATATGTTACTGAAATAACAAAAGACAACATCAGCTATGTCAAGGAGATGATGAAGTTTTCTGAAATGCGGCATTTACCAAACTTGAAGGGAAACTTTGAAGTTTCTGATGAAAAAGAGTACATTGCTGTTGCAACATTAAAAAAAGCGCAACCTCTACCAAAACTTTTATTTAGCAATATTCCAGAAATGGTAGAACAGCAGCAGTTTGTTTTTGACAGTTTTTGGAATAGAGCAGTTCCAGCAGAGCAGATAATAAAAGAAATAGAACAAGGAGTATTTGATCATCTTACCACAACAATATTTTCAGATTACAAAGAAGCAGAAAAAAAGGAATTTGAAATGATAAAAAAAGCAGAAAAAGAAATCCAGATAATATACTCTACATCAAATGCATTTTATCTTCAGGAAAAATCTGGAACGCTGCAGCTTTTAAAAGAGATGGCCGACAAAAACAAAGAATTAAACATTAACATCCTTTTGCCTGTGGAAAGTTCAATTAAAGAGTCTCTATCTTTTAATCTTTTAAGTAAAAACATAATAAACAACAATATTGTTTTTCAAGATATTGCACCAAGTGTAAACATCAAAATAAAATCTCTAGTGGTTGATAGAAAAGAGTCTCTGATAATGGAGCTAAAACACATAAGAGAGGAAAAACTAACAGCTTCAATAGGTTTTTCCATTTATTCTAATAGCGAATCTATTGTCTTGTCTTATGCATCAATATTTGAGGTTCTATACAACCAGAGTATACTATTTGGTCAAATCAAAGAAGATGAAAAAATAAAAAATGAATTTATAAATATAGCAGCACATGAGCTTCGAACACCTATAATGCCCATTTTAAACGGCATGGAGATTCTAGAAGAAAGGCTTGGAGAAAAACAGAGGAAAAAATACAAGCGAGAGATAGACATTATAACAAGAAATGCTTCACGACTTCAGAATCTTGCTGAAAGTATTTTGCAGGTAAGTAGAATAGAAAGCGGCAGTTTTGGATTAAGCATACAAAAGGATGTAGATATTCATTTTCTTATTTCACAGGTACTCGAAGATCTTGAGAAAAAATACATGTATACGGACAAGGCAAAAAAGGTAGCAATAGTATTTGAGCCATACTCTAAAGGAGATAATAGTAGACCAGAAAAGACACAAAAGAAACAAGATCATGTGATCATTAGAAACAGCAGTATAACTGATGAAATAGGTACTAAATATGAAATCAATAAAGATTATGATGAAAAGAAAACAGAATACCTACCGCCACCGCTGTATGTTGATTGCGACCCTCAAAAGATAAGTCAAGTAGTTTTCAATTTATTGGATAACGCAATAAAGTTTACAGCAGAAGGTCATGTTATTATATCTACTACTACTGCTTTTCAAAATAATAAGTCTTCAAATGCCGTTAAAGAAAATAAAATTATTAATGTTGTGGCGAATGATTTTAGTGAAAACAATAATAACATAATTATTACAGTAGAGGATACTGGAACAGGAATTAACCAGAATATAAAAGAGCAACTATTTGAAAAATTTTCTTCAAGGTCACCTCAAGGAACTGGACTTGGACTATATCTCTCAAAGAAAATTATTGAAGAACATGGAGGAAAATTGTGGTATAAAGAGCCCAATGAAGATGAGGCAATGTCAGATAGTAAAAATAATGACTATAAAGCCAATAACAATAATAATTCAAAACAAAACCAGAAAATTGGCTCAATTTTTAGATTTACCTTGCCTTTTTTTATCGATGATGAGGACGATATTTATAATAAAGAAAGAAACAACAAAATCAAATAAAAGGTCTTGATTAGAAATTTCAGTCGATAATGAAAAGAACTTACAAAGAATAGAAAAAATTTATTCTTGTAGATTATGAGGAAGATATTGCTCTTCTTTTCAAAGATGGCCTGGAAATGTATGGTCAATATAAAGTTGATGTATACAATAATACTCAAGAGGCTATAGATGACTTTAAACCTGATTTTTACAATATTATTTTAATTGATATAATAATGCCTAATATCAGTGGCTTGGAGTTTTATAACGCTATAAGAAACAAAATCAACGATCCAAAAATCTGCTTTTTTTCAGCATCAGACTACTTGCACGATAAAATTAAGAATGTATTTCCAGAATTAAAAAAACAAAAAAGAATTTTAATTCACAAGCCAATAAAATTAAAGGATTTATCTGGCAAAATAATGGAGATTATCGATAAATCGGATTATTAAACTTGGTATTTTTAAATAAAATAAATACATAGTAATATCCTAGGTAAGACAAATACTTGATCTTCCGTAATACTAAAAGATAAATCAATATCTTGTCAAATTTGTTCCTAGTTCGTTTGGTCCCGCTATCATGATTATTAAATAAATAGCATATTTTTAAAATATTTGTCCATAGAATTAAAATACAGATTCCATGTCATTTTTGCCGCATATCCCACTTGGTCCATATTTATAATGGTGCTAAAATATGAGTCAATGCATTTGATATGCTAAATAAAGGTGTTGCTCAATGGTGGTAACATCAAATAAAAATAACTATAGACCAAAAGTTGTAATTTTGATAAAAGATGGCGAACGTCTAGATTAATAAAACAACAAGCAAGAATAACGCAGAGAAAATACGTTGACGATTAATCGCCTAGACCAATAAAGTACATCATGTTTTTTTTAATCATAAAAGTGAACAATTTATTGACTAGATGACCATCTTTTCATCCATTGTAATAAATGAATTATAGATTCGGTTAATTCTTGACCTTTCTTTGTCAACCTATATTCAACCCGTGGAGGGATTTCATTGAATGCTTGTCTGCTTAAAATCTCCCCTTTTTCTAATTCTTTTAATCTTTTTGCAAGAGTTTTACTGCTGAACCCGGCCATAGAGTCTTTGAATTTTTTATATCGTACTGGGTCATCCGAACAGCAAAGTGGTATAAGAATCTCAAGCGTGCCTCTCTTTGTTATTAACTTTCTTAATTGAGCAGTTTCTTTCATCAGGTTTTCAATATCATACCCTTGGAAAGTGCATGACTTTTGTTGTATAATTGGTAACTCTGTACTCTTTTCAGAGTCATTCTTCTTTGCTTCTATTTGTTTCCCCAATTACACCTACTTTCTAATATTTCTCTTGACAACTTAAATAGTTTCTTTTGTAAACTTTACTATGAATATTGATATTAAGGAAAAAATTAAAAACATATAGCAAAATTGCATTAGTTGGAAATTCTGATTCTTGTTGTATGCCTTTATCATCCTCATCATCCTCATCATCTACTGGTTGCTGTAGTAATAATAATGACATAGAAGATAGCAAAAATTCTTCTTTGTCATCTTCTGCCAAATCCATTGGATTTAATGCTAAAGAACTAGAATCTATACCCGAGTCATCTATATGGGGAGTAGGATGTGGTGGTAATCCAATAAAATTTGCTCATATAAAAGAAGGAGATACCGTTGTAGATTTTGGTTCAGGGGCGGAGGGTATAGATGTTTTTTTGGCTGCAAACATTGTCAAGGAACAAGCAAAAGTGAGTGGGATTGATATGACAGACGATATGCTGCAAAAGGCAAGAGATAATGCCAAAAAACATGGATACATAAATGCAGAATTTAGACAAGGCGATATTGAAAACAAGGTTCCTGTAGAAAACAATAGCATAGACATAGTTACAAGCAACAACAACTGTGTAATCAATCTTACCGCAAATAAAACAAATGCATTCAAAGAGGTTTACAGAATTTTAAAACCTAAAGTTGGAATGATGGTTCTTTCGGATTTGGTTACCTATAAGGAATTTAATGTCGATTCAATTGAAGTAGAGAGTTGGTGCAGATGTATTGATGGCGTTCTAACAAAAGATAATTATATTAAAAGCATGAAAGAAGCAGGATTCAAAAATGTAGAAATAATTGATGAAATATCATACTTGGAAGTAGAACCACCGGAACAAAACCAAGAAGATAATGGAAGAAAGATAACAAGTCTAACAATAATGGCTATCAAGGACTGATTCTAAAAATGAAAATCTCTTTTGTGAATAAAACGAAAACTATGGCTACATACACAGTTCTTTTTGTTTGTGTTGAGAATGCAGGACGCAGTCAGATGGCAGAGGCATTTTTTAGAAAATATGCTCCTGATGATTATGATGTAGCAAGTGCTGGAACAAAACATGTTTCTGAAATCAACCCTATCGTTGTAAAGGCAATGAGTCAAATAGGCATAGACATCAGCAAGCAAAAACCAAAGGAATTAAGTGAAGATATGATAAGAGATGCAACAAAAATAATCAATATGGGATGTATGGATAAGAATTTCTGTCCTACATTGTTTATTAAGAAAGTTGAAGACTGGAATATTGAAGACCCTAAAGGAAAACCTCTAGATAAAGTGGAAGAGATTCGAAATGAAATTGAAAATAGGGTTAGAGAGATGATATTTGGATTGAGCAGAGAAAATAAAGAAGGATAATCAGAGCTATATCTGTCTCATATTGAAAAGAAATTTTATAACGATGCAGAAGAAATGCTAAAATCTAAAGTCATTAAAACTATAAGAGAGAATCTATCTACAAATCAAAAAACGTTTGCTGCGGAAACCATTGGAACATTTATTGTTGTGGTATTGGCTACCGGTTCAGTAGTCATTGATGCTCGTTTGAATGGAATATTAGGAATTCCCTTTATTGCATTTGCGCCATTTGTAGGTGTTGCTATTGGAGTATACCTATTTGGCAAGATTTCAATGGCACATTTTAATCCGGCTGTGACTCTGGGATTTCTTATAACAAAACACATTACAAAAAAACAGTTGTTGATTTATGTAATTGCAGAGATAACTGGCGCATTACTTGCAAGTTTGTTTGTAAAACTAATCATTGGAGTGCAAGCATCTCTAGGTGCTAATTCACCTAACTATGCTTATCCTTTGCCGCTGATTTTTGGGATAGAGACAGTGGCCTCCGCTTTACTAATGACAATAATCTTAATCGTTGTGTATACAAATGGATTGAAAGGCTTTGGCGGAATAGCAATTGGCGGCATAGTCGGCCTTGACATCCTCTTTTTAGCATTTATTTCAGGTGCGTCAATGAATCCTGCTCGTTCATTAGCACCAGCTTTATTGTCGGGAGTCTTGGGAAATCTATGGCTTTACTTTACTGCCACATTTGTTGGAACATCTGTAATTTCTCTTATTTTTAGAAGATGTATTAAAAGTAATAATTAGAACACCATATTTGAGGATTATATCTGCTTTGTTGCATAATTCGAAAATCAGTTAAAAATGCGGTTTGCGTAGGACAATATCAATTGGATTTGGACTATTTCCGTTATAACTCTATTAGCAAAACGCTAACAAACAACGAATAAAATAATCATGTAACAAAGCATTGGTCATACAATTCTTCCTAGCAGTGACGGCAATGTTGGTGGTGCTGTTGGTCGACATGTATGTAAATAAAACAAAAATTCAGGAAAACCCTGCTATATATAATCCCAGGAACAGAAGTATTCAGTCCAAGTAATAGCTAGTCACAGAGCCCCTAACAAAAATTTTTATTCTATTCCAATATTTCTATGATTCCAATTATCCGGCCTTATTTACTAATAGCAAATGTTGGAACGAAAGTTACAACCTCTTTAAATCAAATGACCAAACGTAGACTTTACAGTACCCACACGACATATAATATATCCCTTGGTGGGGCATACCATTTAAATATTATTATAATAAATTTCAACCGCATGTTTATGATAACTTAATTTTGATTTTTTAATATGATAATAGTTTTAGTTTGCAAATGACAAACAAATACAATAAATTTTAGGTTTATAACCTCGAAAAATAAATAATATTTAATTATCCTTACATCGTTTAATCAAAACAAAATTCTTTTATTTTTTACTAATTAGATATACGTCAAGGATAGTCTTATGATGATAATACTAATATAATAAGATCCACTCCTCTACATTTTCGTTTAAAAACATAAAAGCAAAACGGCACCAAATACGGATAAGACAGAAAAAATCATTACCGATTTAATTGCTCCAATTTTTTATTTCTTTTTTTAAATAAGATTTACTGCTTAAATTATTTCATAATAAGGAAACTATAAGAAATTCCTAAGAAATGGCTAATTTAAATATATAGAATTATTTTCTAGAAGATTGTATTATCTATTTATAGTATGTTAGATTATTATTTACTGATATTATTATGAATCAAAAATTAGTATTTGTAAGCATCATAGCAGTAGTAGCAGTATTCGCAGCATCAACAATCGCAATAGGCTTAGGAAACAATATGGTATTTGCTGCACAAAGCTGTCAACAACCAGGTGGTGTTGTAGCTGCATGTGTAAACGCAAATGTTGCAAAGAATAACATCTGTGTTGGTGTAATTTCAAAAAGCCAAAATTGTTTACAATAAATAAAAAAATAGTTTTCTAAAAACCAATATTTTTTTTCTGTTTATCTATTCTCAAATAAATACTATTTATTCTAATATTAATTATATAATCTAGGACATCTTTGAATTCTTTCGATGTCAAATTTTTATAGATGGTAAAAATTTGATATTAAATGTATTTATTGTCCATATTATTATAAAAAATTTGAATAACTTTATGGATTTAAGAATATATAATAATATCTATTGTAAAATGTTTAAGTAATTATATTTTATAAAAGCAATAACAATAATGAAAGGCATTGCATTATGTCAACAATTTAATAACGTATCGCTTGATATTTTTTCTATATTTTCTAAACGTGATAATGTTCTAATGTTTTGTATTGCAAAAGACGGCCTTAAGACTCATTCGACTGAATTGCATGACGAAATCCCTACAAAAAAAAGATATTACAAAGCATTAAAAAAATTGAAAGATGCTAATCTAATTGAAAAATTCATAGGGTCAAGAGATATTTACTTTCATACTAATTATGGCTCTGTTATATATCAAAAACTGTTTGTTGAATTAATCGAAATAGCAAATAATAAAGACAAATTCAAGATGATCGATACTCTAAAACAACCGAATAAATTTTTAGAAAATGATATTCACAAGTTTGTTGAAAGTGTAATAGGTACAAAAATACAAAATAATGATGATAATAGTTTATCTTTTAATTCTGAAATTATTTGGTCTTTTGAAAAATTGATTTTATCAATCATTGAAAAAGTAAAACACTGTAAAACAGAATTATTAATAGCAACAAGACTTTATTCGGAGGAAGTAGTAAATGAAATACTTCTTAAATCCAAAGTTGGAGTACATGTAAAAATACTGGCAGATACAAAGTTGATCCAAGGGTATTTTAAATCTCAAAACAATTGTGGTGAATCAAATGATAATAAGAATAATAAAGATATCAAAAGGGATGATAATTGCGAAAATGAGCGTTTAACAGTAATAGGGGACCCATGGTATCCCAATAAAGAAGGAATCCAAAGGAAAGTAATGGATATCCCATTTGGTTTGCTAGTTGTTGATGGAAAGGAAGTAGGTATAGAAATAATTAACCGTAATGATACTCAAAATTTCTTTGTCGGTTTATTTATTAGTGATGAAAAACTTGCTTCAAACTTCAAAGAGTGGTATATGAAACTGTGGGATGATGCATCTGATGATATTTCATTATCAATCCCAATAAATTAATGAAAATAAAGTGATTTGCAAATATGATTTAACCTCCTCAAAATTATTAGAAAATACCTAATTTTCAATTAATAAAATTTTTATTATTTTTTTATTCATCTTTATAATAAACCACTTCTATCCATCAAACTATAGTTATATTTTTCTCTAATCCCATTACTATGGATATGACCCTGTTAACTTAAGGAAAAACCTATACCTTTAAAATGACAATTTCATTTATGGCGTCTAGAAACAGCAGAAGGCCTTCAAATTAAGTTATGGATTAGTCGAAGTATTAAAGAAGAGCCTACATACTTTCGTGTCTCAAGCACATCAAACAGATGAATTTGGAATTACATCTAAAACAATGATACCTAGGATTTGTGAAGATAAATTCGGAGCTGTAAAGGGACATAATGGACAAAAAAGATATTTTTTTTAACAAAAATACAATAAAAAAGTTAAAAGAGAATTACTATTCCATCAAGAAAATAACAATTATAAAAATACAATGTATTAGGAAATATTACTATACCTAAAATCTGATAGTGGCTTATTGTATTTGTTTTTAGAATTCCCAAATATCATTTTCAATATCAGTCCGGCCGTCCTTACGTAATGAATCTATTAGACCATACTATTTTTTATAAGTTCTATTAAATAGTATTTTTTTATCGAGTTTTATTTTCGGTTATTAATTGTAGTTCTTGTGTTATTATATAATCATCAATTTTATTATCGACTTTACGGTTATGCAATAATGTTTTATAATTATGGAAAATGGAACCCATCATAATAGATTCAAATACGATAGGATTTACTATATTCCCCTAAATAATCTGTATATAGTCAAGCATTCTAAAAAATCAAATCGAATGCTTGTTTATCTTTTTTTGTTAGCAATAGTTTTTTAAATAATATAGATAGCAATCAAGTTTTTCAATTTCAAGTAATTGTCTAAACGAAGGGATAGTACGTTCCATTTGTTCCTAGAAGAAACACAAAATTAAAAACTTTACGTAGTATATTTGTGTATATATAATTAATTAATAAAAGGAATATAATATTAGAAATAAAATTGAGTAATTGTAAAGTATAATTTCATCAAGATCATCTAGCTAAGTATATTAATTTCTCAAAACTTTTTTGTGATCATGACAAATTATATCCATAAAGATAATGGCGTTATACTAGATCTCTTGCAAATTAGCACCTATCAAAATTTGCCGCCTATCTATGAAATTATGTAATATTTACATTTAAATTTGCTGATTACAATCAATATGTAATCTATTATTAGAAAATTTTTCTAATGGTCCTAATCATGCAAGAGATCTACTACATTATTTCAAAAATTATATTTTTTTTAATCAATGGTTTTCAAAAATGTCTCTTTATCTTTAAAAATTGCATTATTTATTTATCTTCAAGATTGTGAATGTTATTTTGCATTTATTAAAATATTTTTTAGTTTAAAAAAAAGATGAATTATTACTTATTTTTAAAATACTTCTTCCCAGCCAATAATATCGTGGTCTAAAATTACTTTCTTCTCTGCTAGCCATTCATTTTGATATTGTTGTTAATGTATTTTATTTGGTTTTATTCTGCTGTGATACTTGAGGTGATTTTGTACTATTTTCTGTTCCTATGACAGTTTGATTATATGGTACAGTAGTTTTGTTTACTATTGTGGTAGTAGCCGGACCTGTTGCTTGGACTATTGTTTTATTTTTTATACCAGATAGACTTGGTACTTGTTGTTGTAATGTTTGATTTGCAAGTGGTTTAAGTTTGGCTTGACCTTCAACCGGTTTGGTTGTTTGTTTAACTGTAACTGATGTTTGTGCCGCTGGAATGCTAGTTTTATTTATTGTTGTAGTTTGAGCTTTACCTGTAACTGTTGCCAAGCTTTGATTCTGTGGAGATGTTTTGTTAGCAGTTTGATTTTGAGCGAATGCTAATTCTGAATTTGTATATGCAAAAAAAATTGCAAAAGATAATACTATTGATGTAGTTATTAAGATGTGCTTATACATTATGCATTAAAGTTCTTAATAACTTATATAGATCTAATTCATTTAATATTATCATAAAATAGATTATCTTTAAAATATAATCTCTTATTTTCACATTTACCGGCATCCACATACAAACTTGACAGCATTATAAGAAATAGTATAAAAGGCAACAATATTTCTCTTTATCAAATATTGTCATTATATTATAACTATCTCCATGGAAGAAATCTGTTTCGCATCAATAATTTTATTGCAAGAAAAAGAAGTAGATACATTTTGTTTGTAGTTTTTTTTTATATGATTAAATAAATGGATGAATAATTGGTAACTGTAGAATAGGTTTTTATTCTATATCAGATGTTTTGATTTTCTCGGATGTTGTTTCTTCCGAAACTTCTTTTGTTTCTGTCACCGGTTTCTTTTTAACTACGGCCTCTTCTTTAACATAAGGTGTTTTTGTTACTGTTCCTACTTCTTCTTTACAGGCATTGTCATATCTTCTCTAGAAGATACTGGTGTTTGTGCTTTTGTTTGACCGCTTAGAGGTCTTCTTTCAATAGATACCTCTTCATGAGTAACTGGAACTTGTACAGTTTTAGTTTCAGTTGTTGGCTCTTTAGTTATTGTAGTTTGACTTTCTTTAGTGTCTTTTGATACACCTAGTTTTTCAGCCGTTAAGGGTATTTTTGTTTCTTCTGATTCTCTATCTTCTGTTGTTTGTTGGATTCTACTATTGTCACTAAGGTCATTTCTGGTAGATGTGGAAGAAGACGATTGTTGTTGTAGATATGATTGAGGAGGCGAATCTGTCATATATTTATTTAATATTTCTTCCTCTGATACTCTAAATCTAAGAACAGAACCATCATAACTATCTGTTCGGTCTTGAAGAATGTAAAACTTTTCTTTATTTACTAACCCTCTTTGAACCAGGACATAACCATTTGTTACCTCTTATACTTCACCTAAATCTTCATCATTACTTCCTCAAGCTTCTTTTTTATAAGGTCATCCCAATCAATACCAGAACTCATACCTTATAATATATGGTATACTTTAAACATACCCTGTAAAGTTGAGAAAAAAATTTGTCTATAAACGGTTTAAAATCAAAGGTCAAATAAAATTTTCATTTCATATACTAAAATTTACTTTCATTTTGCCAAAATTATTTGTATTATAGTCTACAAAATCAAATTCATGGTTTAAAAAAATCCTTTAAATCCTTAACTTAAGAGCCTTTAAATATCATAATCAACATTTTTACCCAAAATAGCAATATATGGTATGGATAAAATAGTAAAGACAGTAGATCTCTGCATAATGGCAACTAAACATCTTTGACTATTAATTTATCATCAACCTGTTATTTCTTTGCTTTCATGGGAGAGGCTATTCAGAAAACCATTGCTTTTCAAATCATTCACAGTTCTTACACTACAAGAATTTGATGACATTTACGAAAAGAAGATAGTAAAAAGATACGAAAAACACGAGATCAAGCGTTTATATTTTAAAAGAAAGATAGGAAAGTTTGGTGCTATAGAGATACATGTAAACTAGATGTCGAAAATAGAGGCTCTGTTAACAGTTATGTAAACACATGATAATTTCTTCCTGTAAGCTAATACTGCTTGTTTTGTCTCCATGTTTTTTGTTATAGTTGTATGTCCATTCAGATACGGCTTTACCAATATCTTGTTAGTTTAAGAATATGGAATTGTTTATGGCTTGTTGTCTATGCATCCAATATAACCACCTGACTTCTATCAAATTGAGTCAGGTGATCTAGTTGGAAGAAATACTAGATGTATTCTTGGGTGATACCTTACTAGAATTTCTTTTACCTTGGTAGATTTGTGTATCGATATGTTATCAACTATCAAAAATATCTGTTTTACATTGGAATCATATTTTTGGTCCACTCTTTTTATAAAATCAAAGAACTGTTTTCCTTCTGTCTTTTGTTTGTAGGAGTGTGTCTCTGCATCTGGTTGTTGGTATGATCATAAACGCCAAACACATTTAGAATGCCTTTTATCTTTTGTTGAGCCTTGGATACCTTTGACTGGATAATGGACGATCATGAGATACCGCCATATGTTTTTGCTGCTACCGGCCCCTCCTTCTCATCTCCTTCGTAGAGCAGGACTGAGTCAATAGGTAACTT
>JAICXY010000153.1 GCA_025934495.1 Candidatus Nitrosocosmicus sp. | reverse complement strand
GGTTCTTGCTAGGCCATTATTACCTGTATTGAAGTTTGCACTGCCTGCAGCATTGTTACAGGAAGCTGTGACTGGGGAGCCTGCACCTGCAGATAAACAGAATGAGTGTTGATGTTGGTGAGTGGATTGACCTATATCTTGATTAGATCTACCATTACCACCATGATCTGATGCTAGGCCATTATTACCTGTATTGAAGTTTGCACTGCCTGCAGCATTGTTACAGGAAGCTGTGACTGGGGAGCCTGCACCTGCAGATAAACAGAATGAGTGTTGATGTTGGTGAGTGGATTGACCTATATCTTGATCGGTATGATGGTTGAAGTGGTCGTGGTGGTGGTGACCCCTCGATGCAAAAACTAAATTGTCTGTAGATGATTCAACATTACTTGCAATCATTGTTGTTGTAAATACTATGACGATTAGTGCTAAAGATATTTGATTTTTAGTGATATCTGCCATTGTACCAATATCTACAGAATTCATCCATATTTGCAATATTATACTTTCAAGTATAATAATATGATTATACTTTATACTATAATTTAATAACAAGTATATGTAATATAGTAAATCTCTTGCATAATTAGAAACTATCCACAACACCATTAAGTCATAGATTTTGTGTTTGGTTCTGTCCTAGTTATGATTTAATATTCTATAATTTACCAAACCTGCTACTATGTCTGATGCCTTGTTATACTTCTTAATTTGTTTCTAATATCTGCAAGTATATTGTATTTTTTCAATCTGCACATATAGCATGCTCAATCACTATCCTCTTTTTAGAATGATTTTTGTTATATTCTATTTCTTCTTCTTGTGACAGTTCTTGATTTTTTTTCTTTCTATTAGGTATGGATGAGAGTTGTTGGCTCTGTTAACGAGTTCTGTAAAAGGCATGGTATGTTTTTTTGTAAAATTAATGATGATTGTTTAGACATCGTAATACCTTTAGCTTGTCACTCTTTAGAAATACTGTAAGGGATACATTCCTAATCAGAATACGTACCATTGATGAAAAGAATATTTTACATCCAATGCTTGAAGATACTCAATCAGGATATAGAGCCAAGATAATCCTGCTCAAAGATGAAAGGTATACAGTTCCCTTATATATGCCCGAATCGAAGTCCATTATAATAGTCACAATTTAACAGATATTGCGATTGATAGCACCTATCAACAAGCACCTGAATTTTCTTGTCTATACCTTTCAAAGCTATGGTATTAAGGCGTAATGCATATAGCACAAGTTATTTTAAGAAGTAAAACTAGACATTATGGAACCCCCCGTTTGAAAAGCAAGGCTTAAGTCCTACTCTCTTGGTTAATTATTTAAAATGGCGATTGTAAACACTTTATAATCGATATGGAATTTTATAGTAATTTAGATAAACTCCTGAAATACAAGTAGCAGGTTTAAATTCCCTCTATCTCTTACTATATTAATAATATATCCATATGTATTATTTTAAAAAAATAGGATCAGCATAACAGATTATCACAGAGGCAAATATTGCAGAAATTGGTTAACGAATCAACAGTAGCGATTTTAATACCGAAAAATTAGATAATAATATAATAAAATAGATTAAATACAAAGATCATTAAGTTAGACGCTTATCTAATTTATATCATTATAAGATATTACTATTAAATGGATGTTTTATTGGAAATGCAAATGAGATAATATACTATCATACCAATAGAATGTTAAATATTTTTTTAGTTGTTACACTTTTTATTGTGATCATGTTTTCTGGTTTAATAATTCAACAAGTAAATGCAAATATCCAAATCAAAAGCAGCAGAATTGTGGTTGACTCACATGGTAATCAAGTCACCAAAGATAAAGGCGCAAATAGCAACAGAATGGTGGTTAACACAAACACAAATGGTTCTCAGACAAATCCCACTCCGACTCCAGGTATCTCTATTCCCGGCGCTCAGATGAACTCGGGGTTACAATTTATTAGAAATTTATTAGTGCCCCCCTGTGATCCTGCTAGCAGCAATGGTTCTAATTGTGTGATTATTCCAAAAAATCCTCTAACTACTCCAGATCAAGTCCCAATTACCTCTATTAATCGAACTCTAATCGCAGCAGGGCTTAATGCTCCTAAAAATTTAATAGTAGGTCCAGCAACTTGTTCAACCACACCCACATCCGCAAACGCTTGCACAGTTATAACAGGCACTAATGGTCCTGATGTAATAATTGCTACACCTACACCGAATGCTGTTATTTATGGCCTTGCAGGAAATGATTTCATACAATGTGGACCGGGTAATTGCAAAGTATCAGGTGGACCAGGTGACAATATTATGTTGTCAGGTTCTTCCTCTTCCTCCGAGCTTTACGGGGGATTTGGAAATAATATATTCATTGGTGGAACCGGTGATACACTTATGGTAGGGGGTAAAGGAAATGATCAATTTTATGCAGGAAGTGGTCATGATGTTATGATAGGCGGAGGTGGACGTAATTACTTTGACTGTGGCTCAGGTGGTAATGGTGTAATACTTGATTTTAATGCCAAGTATGATATTAAGGCACCTGATTGTAAATATGTTATTACGGTAAAAACTGGAATTCCAGCACTGCCTTAAGTGCTCAAGAATTAAGATATACAATTTTTATTTCTAAAATTTATGTCATTCAATATTTACCAAGGTGATTATAAATTTATAATACTTTGTCGCATTATCCTGAAAATGTACCTATTTTGTATTACCTGACTAAATCAATCTAAATTTGTCAGTATTATCTTTTGATTTTATATGCAGAGATTAATTTAATAGAAATAATCCGATGTCAAATAGTTTGATAAATATACTTTTAAGTATCAAATATGATGAATTTGAACTTGATGTTAGGTAGGCGCTTTTAATATTTCTTCTTTTACCACATGTTCGAACTTTATTAATTATTATACCCTCAACATTTTCTTTCTATAGATGGATTTAGTACATAATAAAGCAGAATAAAGCATATTACATTACCTACCGCTCTTGATCAGGTAATTCTTATAACTAATTCGATGTACTAATCGGTTCTGTTAACTTAATACATTTTATTATGCTGGTCAACGAATAGCTTAAACCATTGCTTTATATGTTGTAGTTTTCTGCCGTTCTTTCTTTTGCATGGAAAATAGTTGTCAAGATTTCTTCTGCAGTATTATCCTGTATATACTGGATTGTTTTCTCTCTCTATCAAACTTTTCTCTAAAGAGGAATGCAAATGATGTTTTAGTTTCAAAAAATCACAGGCTTGAAGAGGATGTCAAATGCTAGCACCATCCTATTCAAACAGAATGCTTGCCAAATTATTTATCAAAGATGCAATAAAACGCAGCTATAGACATTATTCTTTCAAAAGATGTGTCAAAATTGAGGATTTATCGGTATTTTGGTTCAATAGCTACCCATAGCCATATGTATTGAGAACCAATCATGAGATGAGTTTCATCAATCTTTTTTCTTTTGTTTGATATTTTTTGCGGTTTGTATTTCTGTATCCATTTCCATATGCTGACATGACTTTGGTGGACAAATATTTAATGCTCTTGCGGTATTTCTAGAGAGGCCAAGAAAATAGAGATACAAAGAAAAAGCAATATCTTTTGGTTTGGTTCTTTGTCTTTGACATATCAATATTGCTTATAGGGTAATTCTAGATAGCTTTTTTTAAGTTAACAGAGCCTACTAGTCGGTGTAAAACAATATATACATTTGAACATAACAAAAACTGTCCTTATGGACATTCAAAAATTAATAGGAAGGATTTTGTAGAATATCAATAAATTTAATTTCCATCAGTAAAGATTAAGTAAAACTCTTCTATACAAAAAGATATGGGGATAAGTCAAAGAAAATCAACAGTTTTACTCATTTCAATTGCGGCTATATTAGTTATCGCTTCTGATTCAAGTATTGTACTTTCAATGCAACAATCTGTCTTTGCTCAAATCTCAGCTATTCAAAGTCAAAGTATAACGGTTAATCAAGGCTCATCAAGTTCAGGAAGTATGGGTACAAGTGGAAGTTCAGGAAGTATGGGTACAAGTGGAAGTTCAGGAAGTCATTGTATAACTTTATTCTTATGGATATTTACTCTAACCATATGTTATTAAAAAATACAATGGATTTTAATATCGTACAAGTTCTCATATTTTAGAGCGGCCTACAAAAAAGGATCTACTAAAAACAGTATTAGTAGAAGCCTACTGAAACATGGATGGATATCATCATGAATCTTTTAAAAACTGAATCTATATTTTCTATAAATTACTCCACAGATATCCTCTTCAATTATAGATAGAATATTAGGAGAAGTAAATTACAAATTTGATCATCTTTTGAAATATCTTATATTTTTATGAAATAAATTGTACCGTTTTTAAACCAAAATGAATGTCTATGTATATTAATTAGACAGATAAAAACATACCCTATCAATATTTGTTTTTTTCATTTTACTTTGAGGATTAAGATAAATTTATGTATATTTAGAAATTTCTAATGACTTCCTTGCAAATTCAAAAACAGTTAAAGATATGTTTTGTTGCATGATTTTTCTTTTCCAAATATATTTAGCTAACATCTAACATCCATCAACAAATTCTGTGAAATGGTCAAACTACAATCTATCTCTAGTTAGAAGTAGTGACGAAATCTTGATATAATTTGATTTTATTAACAACTGAGATACAGAGCTAAAAGAATGAATAAAGCCAAGGTGAGATTAAGAACCATTTCATTATCCTAATACATTTATTCTTCTTTTACCTGGTTATTCTAAAGTATACTTTCACCTTCCATACAGGCAGACCAAAGAAGATATTGCACTAGAGGACATACCCATGGAAAAATACCTTCTATTCCTGATTATACTACAATAAACATAGAAGAATAAACAGATAGATATCAAGATAAAAGATAAGAAAGTACAGAATTTGAAGACGAATACATCTTCATCGCAATAGACAGTAATGGTATCAAGATAACAAACAGAATACAATGGATGAATGAGAGAATGGAATATAGGAAAGAAAGGATATTTAAAAATATATATAGTAGCTATTTTATAATTACGAAGAAAATCCTTTCAATGGATGAACCGATGAACGCATGCATGATAGCAAGACGTTACCAGAATTAGTTGAATAAACATCATAAAATCAGATAATGTAACAGATATAGAGAAACGATTTGCTGATGGCGCTTATGAAGGTAATGAGGCTTGATATCGGACATAATGGAATCTTGTCTTGCATTAAACTAGGAAATAATTCTAGAGTCAGATTGAAAAAGGATATATTCTAAGAAATCTGTCAGTTTTAGCCCAAAGAAATAATTTGCAAAAGTGGGAAGAGGATAAGTATGAACTATGGAAAGGGGTAGAGATTGTTGATAGAAAATTTATTTCTTCTATAAAAAGATTGTTTGATAGAGAATATGTATATTCGGAGGTTAGACTGAAAAATAAATACAAGAAATGATGTTGAAAGCATCATTGTATAACAAAATGATAACATATATTTAGATAAAACAGATGAAAATCAGAAATTTTAATAATTATACAACAAAGCATTAAATATACTTATTCATAGCAAAAATAATTAAATTTTGACTGTTTGTGTTCACCATTAAATCAAAACGTTAACAAAAAACGATTAAAATAATCAAAGCAGAATAAATTGTCCACTAAAGTTAAATTCTTGTACTATAATTTCTATATAATGATAAAAGATTTTTTATTTCATAAACATTTAACCTTTTTTAATCTTATGATAAATCAAAATGCGCAGCAGGAGGCAGATAGCAAGAGATGAAAAAGAGAGTATTCTGTACTACGATTGTATTTATTGTGGCAATCGGGATTGTAAATCTTTACTTTTCTGACCAAATAAATGCACAAGTATCATCACCATCAAACGGTAATTCATCATCTAGTAACGGTGCCAAGGTCATATCATCACCATCTTCATCACCATCATCATCTTCATCTAGTAACGGTGCCAAGGTCATATCATCACCATCTTCATCACCATCATCTTCATCTAACAACAACAAACCAATTTCGCTTTCTCAACTTAAAACTACCATCTTTGCAGACCTTTCAAAATGCATTATAACACAGGTTTGTCGTCCATTAATGGGATCAGAAGGAGATGATCGTATAGTAGGTGGTAATGGTAGCAATGTCATTATTGGTTTAGGAGGAAATGATATCATACACGGAGGTACAGGTG
>JAICXY010000102.1 GCA_025934495.1 Candidatus Nitrosocosmicus sp. | reverse complement strand
TCTTTTGAAAAGAGCCTGATAGAAAGAACAATGCAATACATTAAAGATAGAACCAAAAACTTTGATGATTACTTTCCTTGTAAGAAGAACAAGTGTAAACTAAATCATATAAGACAATGGTTCAAGTTGTTTGTTTATGAGTATAATCATGAAATAATGTCTTAAGTTAACAGAGCCAATAATTTGTTCTTATTTTTAAAATTTTTGTATAATTTTATTATTTACTGTGATTAATATATCTTTTAATTTTTTAAAAAATTATACCAAATACAATAATTTATAATCAAATACTTTTTATGATTCTTTGATATATGCCCATTT
Organism: Candidatus Nitrosocosmicus sp.; assembly: GCA_025934495.1. Taxonomy (GTDB): domain Archaea; phylum Thermoproteota; class Nitrososphaeria; order Nitrososphaerales; family Nitrososphaeraceae; genus Nitrosocosmicus. Next base: position 11,295 of record JAICXY010000102.1, on the reverse strand, counting down.
TCTGATTTTGCACTTAGTTTTGGATATATGTTATTTGCATTACAAATTGAATTACTAATTGTTTTAACAAATTATTTATTCGTATATCAAAAGTTTTATGATGTATATCTTAAGAGAATGTAGCGATTATTTTCTTATAGGGTTATTTCTATTCGTCCTTATCGATATTAGGGATACAGAAAATTGTTATATAACTATTTGATTTTATTTTAATAATACCGATCATTTATAACATTTAGAATTTAGAATTTAGTATGTCTTCGGATATAAATCAGTTTAAGGAATCAAAATATATAAACCTTGAAACATATCGAAAAAATGGAAAAGCAGTTATCACACCTGTTTGGTTTGTTTTCGAAAGAGAAACTTTTTTCGTTATTACCCGTTCAAGGACTGGAAAAGTTAAACGAATGAGACATAATCCTAATGTTAGAATTAGTCCTTGTAGTTTTAGAGGTAAAATGAGAGGAAAATGGGTGGATGGACGTGTTAGTTTTGTAGATCCTATCGATTTTCCACGAATTATTAGTTTAAGGAACAAAAAATATGGAATTATATCCAAAATTGCATCTTTATTTACTGTGGGAAAAGGAGAATTCATTGTTGTATCTATAAAAACAGTTTAATATCTATATCTGCTATTTATACCTTTTTTCAAATTAATAATTATTTGTCTTTCCAATAATCTTTTTGTTTTATTTTTTGATTCTAAATCTGGATAAGTTTTTCTATTTGATTTCAGATATAATAATATATTATGTCACTATCTAACTATACGAATTTTTCAATTTCTGATGATAAAATTACTAAAAAAGGTTCAGGTATCCAACTCATTTTTGGAGTTTTACTATTGATTATTTCAATATGGATAAAATTATTTACAGAAATGGATATAATAATTGTTTACGTGTTAATACTTTTTGGTACTGCTTTAATCGTTTCTTCTTTTTTAATAATCATAAATCAATATCAAAGATCTATAATATTGAGATTGGGTTTATATAAAAAAAGAGTACAACCTGGAATTCATACGAGAATCCCGCTTATAGATAGCGTTTTAGTAATAGATATCCGGGAAAGGGTGCGAGAATTTAATGCAGAAAGAATGCTTACAAAAGACAATGTTCCCGTTACTATTGATGCAATTCTTAGATATAAAATAATGGAAGAACGGGCAAATGATGCTATGTTAAATGTTGAAAATTTTAATGAAATGATAAAACAGGTTTCTCAAACTACCTTACGAAATAATATTGGTGCTTCATTATTTCAAGAAATACTTTCAAAACGAGAAGAAATTAATCATACTATCAAATCCGCAATAGAAAAAGAATCTGCTAATTGGGGTATTATGGTAACAGGTGTTGAAATCAGGCAGGTGATAATACCACAAGAATTGGAATCAGCAATGTCTATGCAGGCACAAGCTGAACGTGAAAAACAAGCAAGGGTAACCTATGGTGAATCTGAAGTATTGGTAGCGCAAAAATTTCTTGATGCCTCCAAAGTGTATGCTAGCGATCCTGTTGCATATGCATTAAGACAGTCAAATATGTTGTACGAAACAATGAAAATCCATGAGAATACTATATTTATGGTTCCTTCTGAAAATTTAAATTCTATGGGATTTGGAAATTTGGGTGCGTCTGTTGCTTATTTGCAAAATCTAAAAACTGTATTAGATAGTAATACTAAAAGAGTGACAAATAATACAAGTTAGGTTCTTTGTTTAATTTATAATTCTTTTACCTACCTATTGTATATCTTTGATTGATGTTAGTAGTTAGTGAAAATTTATTGTTAGTTGACAAATTCTTTATCGAATTTCTTTATTACTTTTATATGTATTTGACTATTGTTAACCATTTAAAATTATGTCTCTAATTTTGCAATTATTTTAATAACCTATTTGTATTGTTTTTATGAAAATAATTATATAGCTTTAGTATTATATTACATGTATATTCGAAATAAATAATGAGGATGAAAACTCCTTTGGCGATATGCTAAAGAAATTAGATGAGGATGATATTAAAATTGTTGTTCAACTAGATGTGATAAAACGTGGTAAACGAGTTACCACTATTAAAGGATTTACTAATTTAGAACAAATCGACTCTACTGCTCATGAATTAAAAAAATCTATAGGCACTGGTGGAACATCTAAAAATGGTGTAATTGTTTTGCAAGGGGATCACAGATCCAAAGTAACCGAATTTCTTTTATCAAAAGGTTTTCAAAAAGACTCGATAGAAGTAATATAAATCATAAAATCTTTTCACTTCCTATAGGCCTTTGATTATTAATCCTTTTTTTGTTATACTATAAACTTTAGTAGGTTTCTTATCTTTCGTATGGTCGAACAAATTAACAATGGTTTAAGAATGTTAATAAATAAAGTTAATAAAAAACATCATAATCATCTATGATTTATTATTATAATAATTTAATAAATAATTGAGACTTCCATATTTCAAATTATCTTATTATATTTTAAATAAAATCTTTGGAGTATAATTGATATATATTAGATCTCTTGCATAATTAGGATCATTAGAAATTTTTCTAATGGTTGAATTCATAGTGATCGTAATCAGCAAATTAAAATGTAAATATTGCATAATTTCATCGATAGACTGCAAATTTTGATAGTCGTCTAATTATGCAAGAGATCTATTGCCTATATATTATTTCTAAATTAAAGGCTAACATTATTGTCTAATGGGCGCATACATTGATTAGTGTTGCAGAAAATGCTGTAGATCATATCCTATCTCCATCAATGGTAATTCTTATGTGCTTTATTGTGAGGATATAGTTTAAATCGATTGATAATGCTTTTATACTTTTTTCTTAAAATAGTATATCAGTATAACCATAAAATAGTATTATTCGACTCTGTCCACTTGAGGAAAGTCTATAGTTTTGGAGGCTCCAATTCATTTGTAATTTCAAGAAACAGCAATAGCCGAACACCTTCTTCAGAGTATATTCTATGGTGTATATTTTTACTTTTCAGTCCTTTATTTAAGAAGAACAGCAGCCTATGGTTATCATCTTCTTGCTTTATTAAAAAACCCTGTTTCCATCTGGAACTGATTGATTCCAAAGTATAATCCTTAGAAATTATATTCAGAGAAAAAGAGGTTTCCGAGTATGTTGTAGGCAAGACAGTTATCAAAGTTGGATCAATACATTTGGGTATGATTGGTTGCTGCTATTATCGAAGATAAGAAGAACAAAGAAATCCTCAGAATGAGTATATAAAGATAACAAAAAAACATGTTTATGGTGACAGAACGTTTTCTATAGGATGTTGACGAAGAATATGGAGAACATCCAGTTTCAACCATAGATGGTGGTGGTATTTACGTGGTATACATACCACAAGCATACAGTTTCTTGAAGCTAAACCATCACCTTCATTCTTCTTTGTACATAAAAATGCGAACAGCAGCATCATTATTGAAAGGACTATTCAATATTAAAGACAGAACAGAAATCTTGATGATTATTTCCCTGTAGAAAGAAGAACTGTTAAAATATAAAAGAATTGGCTTAATCTTTTTGTAGATTATTACAGCAAAGGATTATGTCTTAAGTGAACAGAGCCTATATTCTATGGTCCTGTAGCAATACCTTGTAGTATGCTATATTTATAAAATATATTAAAGACCGGCTCTCTAGAGGTAAGGAAAATGCTATAGTTTATTTTGCTTATTTATGGTATATGAGGTCGGATAAGAAAAAGAAACAACTTGCTGAGGATATGGCATATTCTTTATATCTATACTTTGGTAGTGGTCTTTCGTTAAGAAATACTTCCAAATCCATAGCATGATTTGTTCAGAGAAATTCTAATGCAATACGAATGAACTGGATTCAAAAATACAATCTGCAGAAAGTTTATTCCAAAAAGATAGAGATCTCATTCATAGGTGACTATAGAACTGTTATCAAGATAGGTTCAGAATTCATTTGGCTTTAATCGATTGCTATCCTCGAATCAACAAATAAAGAAATTTTTGGATATGGTGTATCAAAAGAGAAAAATAGATTTGTAGTAGCAGAGGAGTTTCTATCCAACTTGCTGAGGAATATGGTAAGAATCCTGTTTCAATAGACGACGACGACGACGATGATGATGATGATGATGGTAGAGGTATCTGGTATCCATCATAAGCTTAAGTTTTTGGATTTAGATTACCATCTACATTTCTCTTATGAGAAAAGTATCATTATTGAAAGAACTATTAGAATATCGAGGATAGAACTAAGGACTGTTTTGACGGCGATTTCTAATGCAAAAAAAAGAAGTGCAACCTAAAGCATACAAAATTGGTTTCATCTTTTGAAGATCATTTTAACAGGGAAACAGCTCTTAAATTTAGAGTCTCAAGATTATTTCTACATATATAAAAGAAAGAATAATAACAATGGAATATCTTTTGTTGCAGAACGATTGGTGACGGTTGAGTATGCAGGATAACGCCATATGCGCTTCTTTAATATCTTCTAATGCTGTATCTATTTATCATCTTTATTGATAAAACAGCAGAAGAGATAATCAAGACTATGGATGGTAAGAAATTGTATTATTACTAAAAAGATATTGGAATATCTAGTTTGTTCAGTAGAAAATTACAATAAGGTTTCCAAAGTAAATTTCTGGTTATAGTTTTATCCATTCATGCTGGATTGGTATATCTACAATCAGGGATGGATATTTAGAGCCATTAATAGAATATATAAAATTATAATTATAATATACCATTTATCTGTATATTGATTTCTTATATTATATCTGTAATTGTACACATATCTGTTTTATTCTATAGAGGGGTTTATTCTAACTGTAAAGCCAAAATTAAAACCGAAATCAATAAAATATAGGTTGGTCTTGCTAATGTGAATAATTGTATATAAATATGAACGATGAAATTATAACTCGATATCAAATAATCATTATCATATATCTTTATAAGAGGATGTTTATACCTACATATTAACATTCTTTTAATGGGTTTTAAATAAGATAATAAATTGTATCACATTTAAAAAATAACAAATAATAATGTATTTGGATACAAATGGTTATTCTTAAACTTTGGAACTTTTTTAGATGGCAATTTCGATATTTTTTGCATTTAGTATGTTTTCATAAATTTGAATATGTTTTTTGGCTATGTTATCCCATTTTAAGGTTTTACGAAATTCCTTAACATTGGATTGAAATTCCTCATAGTTTTTATCAATTATTTTTAAACCTTGCGTGAAACTGCGAGAATTTCTTTTCACTGTTAAACCTAATTTTAGATCAGAAAATTCTTTAAAAAATCCTAAATCTGAAGCTAAAAATGGCTTTCCATGTCCAAGGCCATCAAACATTATGCCAGAACCTGATGCTGCCTTATAAGGTAAAAAAACAATGTCTGATGCAAAGAACAACAAAGATAGCTCTTCTTCAGAAAGATAGTCTTTTTCTAAATTAATTATATTTTTTTTATTTTTTAAATTTAAATTAATAATTTGGCGATTATAATGATTTTTGGAATAATTTACCACGATTTTCCATTCTTCTGGTAATTCTACATTTTTTATGATGTCCCAACCTTTTGTAGCAGTTAAGAATCCATGTGCTAATAAGATTCTTGCATTTTCAGGCAAAGAAAGTCGCCTTCTTGCTTCTCTTTGTTCGATTTCGATTGAGTTATAGGGCTCGGAACCATGATAGATAATTTCACATCCGGGCATTAAATTCCTCATATAATTGGAAAATACTATACTCTTTGAGCTTTTGGATTTTGCAAAATTATTTACTCTTAGAAAAGAAGAATAGTTAATTAAGTGGCTCCAATACTCATATAAAAATCTTAATCGTAATTTGTCTTCTGTTCCCTCAATGAGAATAGAATCCATCCATGTACTAAAATTAAATGATGTATGAAATGTGGTTACTATTGGTATATTCGAAATGGCATAAAATTTATCAAGTCCTGTTTTGGTTCTAGCCGGAATTAATGGATCGATTTTAAAATTATATAGTGCATGCTCATGTTGGATGTGAACAATATCTGGTTTTAGTTCTTTAGTAATATTTAACAATATTTCGGAGTTATTTTTGCTAGTAGGTGATAGTCCCGTATAGTCGCTCAAACCCTCGGAATTCGATGCTACAAAAGTCTCTATGTTGAATGCACGTAAAGATTTGACTAGATTATTGGTATACCTGCCAATTCCGCCTTGCATTGGTGGATACTCGGTTGACACTATTAGAACTTTACCAGTGGTTTGATTTCTCACAATTATGGGTATATGATATGATTAAAATAGTTTTTAGCATTAAAAATTTGTGATATTTTTATTTTCTTTATATTAGTAATATTTGATGAGTTTTTAAGATGTTTTTAAAGTTCTATTTTTAAAATTTTCATTGCAAAAATTTTATATTTTTATGTTATCTTTTATTGGATATAGTAGAAAAATTATACAATATGAGAAACTTTATTTGTAATGATTTCGATTTATATATTTTTTTTACTATGGATGATATTATTAGATCCTTTGCATATATTGTGATATACTGCCGATATTTGTTTATCCATATTTGTTATCCTATTTTTTTATATTAAATATTATCTCAAAAAACGCTAATTTTCCATATAATACTGATTTTGACCTAAAAACTTTTTGATATTATTTGATAGAAACAATATTATAAAGATATTATGAATAGAAATTGGATCCTTTAATACCACAAAGGAAAGATAATAAAAAAGAAGTAAAGTCAGAGATGACAAATATTTTATCCTTCGTATAAAATCCCGATTTTTATTACTACTTGGTTTCTGTCAACTCCTTGATTGTTTGCATACTACTAGTTGCTTTATCATTTCTTTGATAAGAAAAACGTATACATTAATATAAAAAATTGGAATCTTTAGTAAAAGTATGTAAAGATAAGAAAATATGCCTTTTGACAAAAATAGATGCTATCAATTATTGAACTTAAAGTTTTCGAGAATATTTGGATTTTATAAACTTTATATAAAATAGTCAATACCTTGGTCTATAAACAGAGAAATAGAAAAGATATGCTTTCTATTAAAGAAGAAACGTATTATCAAAAATCGATCTATGGTAAACAACCATGGTATTATCTTTGATAATTGAATGCGATGGCGGATGAGTGTGGTTATGACTTTTATAAAAAGATTCATCCGGTTACTCCCAAATCATTGGGGTATTTGATCTTGGATGATGAGTTACGAATAACTTTATTTATTTAATATTCTATAATTAAATAGGACAGTCCTTGTTTATATTTGGATTGAAAAGCGTATAAACAGAACAATACTGTAATGAGGAAATTGATGAGTTATATAATTTAATGATGATGTAGTATACCAAATGATCCTGTTAACTTAAATTGTTTTTTATTGTGTTGGTCGATGAATGAAATAAACTATTGTTTTACATGTTTTAATTTACATTTGTTATTTTTAAAAGTAAAATGGTTAGAATTTTCAATCCTGTGCTTTATGTTACTCATTTTTCTTTCAATAATGTTTTTTTCATTCTTGTATGCAAAAAAATGATGCGATGATCCAATTTAAAGAAACGATATCCTTAAGGTAAGTATCATGTACCATCACCGTCTGTAGAAACATATGCTTTCTATACTCTTTTATGACATTTGAAATAAATCGTTCGACTACTACTACTACTACTAAGATCTTTTTGATTCTTTTGATAACTTAATTGAAAGAATATCTTTATCTTTTGGTTCGATAGCAACCCCTCAAAGCCATATTAATTCAGAGCCTGCTTTTATAACAGTTTCTTCAATTATGTATTCTTTGATTTTATTATTCTTTTGATATTTAAGTCTGTATTTTTGAATGCAGTTCCAAATTGAACATGACTTATCTTCAATAACTGTAAAAAGGAAACATGTGCTTTTGTAACATTTCTAAATGATAGTCAAAGAAAGTACGAGTATAAACCATAATAAATAATTTGTGAAAACGTTCTATTTCTATATCACATGAATACATTAGTCATTTTCAATATGTAGGTTTTTCCTTAGGTAACATGGCCTATCGAAAAATGTAATATATTTATCTATGATGCATAAAAATATATCGGATGATCAACATAGAATTAAGATTTAAAAAATAAGTAAATAATCCATATCAGGAACAGTATACAAATATTATTATTTAAACTAATTTTTAATAAATTTTAATAAATTTATTTTCAAAAGACTATTAATAAAACTAAATTCGGTACCATGATTAGTTTTTTTATTGTGATGAATTATGAAATAAAATAAAATTTTAGAATGATACTGTCTATTGTTTTAGTTACAATGAGAAGTAATACTCTATTTGAATGGATGTGAGTGAAAGTGAGTGAAAGTAAGTGAAAGTAAGTGAATATTATGGGCAACCTGACACAATATGGTTATATATAGGCTTTACTAATATTATAACTCAGTTGATATTTTATTATCTTACTTTTTCGAAATTCTAAAATTGTTATAATAATAGATAACATATCGTATTTTATTACTAACTTTTAATACTAAATATGCACATTTCGAAGGATAAATCTTTCGTATAAATTTGCTAAATCATATTATTATGGAAGATTGTTAAAATGTTAATATATGGTGTAAAAATACAAATAATCGCATATTCACATGACATATATATAGGCATTTCTAATATTCAGTGATGAATATTAAAACATCCATCGCAATCTTTGCCATCGTAATAACGGCATTTGGAATTATAGCTGCTACATCCATTATGGGATCTGAAGACGCATTCGCAAAAAAAGGGCATCATGGAAAGTGGTGCAACCCACACGGATGTAAAGGCACTAAAGGATTTTATACTGAAAGAGGACACCATCATTGCTGGAAAGGAACAGAAGGTTGTTACTCTAAACATCACCATTAAAAAGATGTATAATAACTTTTTTTATTAGTCAAGAATTTTATAAAATATCTTTTTTTGAAGATGAAATATACTTTCAAACGACACTGAGTACACATGGTGTTAAAAAAACATTTTATACTTATTGTTACTTGAAGATATATCTATACTGTATCTATAAATAGATTAAATTAATTCATTAAAAATACGATAAATAATTAAATGTCATTCACTTTATTTCAATTTTATAAACCGAATATTGGAGTAATCGTTCCCTAACGATACCTACATCTAAATATCATTAGCAAACAATTTAATTCTAACATATGCCAAATTCCACAGGCTTTATGGTAATTATAATGACAACCATGATTTTTATCCGTACAGTTAATAATTAAAATATTTACTATTTGCAATAGATATTAATTAATGTTCTAGATTTAAACAATCAATAGGACTATGCCATAGAAAATTAGTAAATGCGCACATCATCATTCATTTTTTAATAAATAGATCCCTTGCACAATTAGCATCAATCATCACTTTTTAGTACGATGCTTATTTAGTATCTAAAAGCACTGCTGATTCATTATTCTATAGTTTATCAAACCAAATATTGTATATGATACTTTATCATATTTTCTCAATTTGTTTCTAAATACTACACTCTGTATCCTATATTTCTTCAATCTACAAATAGTATGTTCCACTACTATTCATTTTTAGAATACATTTTGTTACACACTTTTTGCTCATTGGATAATTTGTGATTCCTCTCTTATCTATACGGTAAGGCAGATGATTGTTGTTCTTTAAAATCCTTTTATACTCCCAAATAGCCATGGTCAAGTACATTAACAACCTGTTTGGGTGTAACGGGACGGTTCTTCTTTTATATATGAAAATTGGCCATATTTCTTCCTTTCTTGTGGCCTGCCTTATAAAGGGTATAACCATGAATATTAACCATAATCTGTGTTTTTACGGTATGTCCTTTCTTTTTACCTTCAGATTAATACATTTTTCATCTATTTCTATCTATAGGTTATGGAATCTGTTGTTCTGTGGAATCTATAAAAGCAAGAAAGTCATGGAAATATTTTTCAACTTTCTCTGGCGTTTTCATCCTTTTTTTTATTTGATATGATATGTGGAATTGGTAAACACTTTCTTACCAATACTTCAATATTTGAATATATCTAAAGACATTGTTCTTCTAAATCAAAGAGAAAGCCAACCAGCACATGAGTCATGTAAAGATGATAATACACAAATAGCATTAGGAATCTGCTTTTGACATCTAGTTTAAATGGCCTTCCAGTAGCGCCCAATTGTCTTTCTTTATCCTTTCTTTTAGATAATACTTGATCTCATGTTTTTCGTATCTTTTTGGTATCTCTTTATCGTAAATGTTATCAATTTCTTGTACTGTAAGGTCAGCATTGAGCGATTTGAAAATCAATGGTTTTTTGGATAACCTCTTGTACGAAAGCAAAGAGAGAGCGGATTTAAGGAAAACTAATGGCCATTAGCTGTTTAGTTACAATTATGCAAGAGATCTAATGTATAATGGAGAAATTTTAAATATGAATAAAAAACATATTGAAAATAAATGTGTATGATCTTTTTTATAATTTTAAAATATGAAGAATCGTCATTAAAACAGTTGTATATTGAAACTTACCTAAATAATTTTTTTAATAATATTTATATTCAATTGTTATAATACAAAATAGTTAAGGTATTAGTAAATTATTTAGTGGATTTATCAAAAATTGATAGATTCTTCTTTATGTGGTATGATTGAATTTGTATTACATCGTGTTGATAACAAGCTAATTTTATTTTATTTATTTATTTCAGTAAAATTGAGTTATTTATTATTTTGATACCTTGAAAGAATAGTAGTATAAAGTATCGAATACCGATACCTTGAAAGAATAGTAGTATTTAATATTTAATATTTTATATAAATCCTTTAATATAAGTTAGATATGAATGGTAAAAAATATTGCATGTTCGCTGTTACAATGGTCGCTGTATTCTCGATAATGGGATCAGTTTCCCTTTTAGATAACAACAAAGTGTTTGCACAAAGTAGTATTTTTGGTAATCTGTTTGGTGGTGCTCCAAGCACAGCTCCAAGCACAGCTCCAAGCACAGCTCCAAGTACATCAGTTAATTCATTCGGTGATTTGTTTGGTGGTGCTCCAAGCACCGCTCCAAGTACCGCTCCAAGCACGTCAAGTAATCCGTTCGGTGATTTGTTTGGTGGTGCTCCAAGCACAGCTCCAAGTACCGCTCCAAGCACGTCAAGTAATCCGTTCGGTGATTTGTTTGGTGGTGCTCCAAG
>JAICXY010000095.1 GCA_025934495.1 Candidatus Nitrosocosmicus sp. | reverse complement strand
CCGATACCTAATACCGTATATGTCTTGTTTCCTAACACGAGATATTCTGCGACTATTAGAGCGTTCCATCCTCCACCCCAACCGGTGATACTCCCTGTTATAAAAGATGGGTACATTGATGGAAACAAAACTTTTCGAATATACTGTCCTCTAGTAGCTCTGAATGCCCTTGCTGTTTCTTCTATGTTTGCAGGCATAGAACGTAGTCCACCAATGAGATTGAAAAGCAGATACCACTGCATACCAGTTAATATCAATAATATCGATAAAAATTCAAAACCGCCAGGTACATAATTTATAACTGCAATTGCAAATGGAAAGAATGCAGTAGATGGTATTGCAGCAAAGGTTTGAAATAAAAACATAAAATGATTAAATCGAGGATGGTGTGCAATCTTTATAGCTACAGTTATTGTCCACATCATCGTTATAAGATAGGCTGCTGCTGCTAGCCTAAGATATGATAAAAATAGTGCTAAAGGGATTTGAGTAACTATTTTTGCACTTTTAGAATCAGTATACAGTGATGTATATTTTTTGTCGAATAACTAATATTAGAAATAATGATAAATATGATTTGATTGTTTATCGCGATGTGATGATCTTGTCTATAAACATATTAAATATCAAATAGCATAATTTAACAAAAAATTATTTTCGATCAATAGAAAGGCCTATTTGATTTAGATAGGTATAAAGTGTATTTTAATAGCTAAGTTAAAATTTATAGCATATAGACGCTTTCTATTTTTCATCTGCATAATATAGATACACCTTCAAATATTGGTTATGACGGAAGGTATTTCTAATATACGATCTTTTTATAAATTATTTTAAATGGACAGATATCGAATTTCTTAGTTCGTCATCAGATTTATTTTCTATCTCCAAATTAAGCGATTTGGCAATCATTTCCAGTTTTTCACGTTCTGATGCCACAGGTCTTTGGACCGGAGGCCCTATATATGAGTCATTTGTGGATTGTTGATGTACTAAATTATTTTTTTCATTGATTAGACTATCTTTTGCTTTTTCGTATTCCCCAACAAACTTTCCAATCGTTTTTGATATACCTGAAATTTTACTGGGAACAAAAACAATTATAATTGTTAATAGTATGATAAACCATTCCGAACCGGCAATATCCAAGGTGAAAAGCATGATGCTCATTATTCAATATATTATATATCAATCAATTATTTTTCTTTTTCCATTTGAACTCTACTTTTATAATCCCATCTTTTAACGAATCTCAATAACATTTATGTATAAAATCAAATAAAATGCCAGCAAATTGTTTGCTTATGGCAGCTATGAAAGGTAATAATATTTTTATATATTTATCCTACAATGGAATATTGGCCTATATCAAAGTAAAGCAAGAAAAAATGTTGATAGAGACATACTGAAAACAATTATACAGAAATCGGATTTTTATATCCCAAAGAAATGATTTGCAAAATAGAAAGACTATTATTATAATCTATGGGAAAAAATGGTTCAAGAATAATGCAACAGAGCACCTTCATAGGTCCTGTTAACTTAAGAGATATGTAAACACATGAATGCTTTCTTTCTGTAAACTGATTGTGCTTGTTTTGAATCTATGTTTTTTATTATAATCATATGTCCAGCCAGATACGGCTTTACCAATATCTTGTTCATTTTCAAATCGAGTTGTTTATCACGGCTTGCCTATTCATCCTATATATCCATCTTACCTCTATCAGATTGAGATTAGGTGATCTTGTTGTTGGAAGAAATACTATCTATATTCTTGAATGATGCTTGGCCAGTGTTTCTTTTACCTTGTTGGATTTGTGTATCGATGCGTTATCAAGCATCAAAAATATCTGTTTTATATTATCGTCATACTTTTGGTCCACTCTTTTTATAAAATCAAGGAATTGTTTTCCTGTCTTTTGTTTGTAGGAGAGTGTGTCCACATCTGTTTGTTTGTATGATCATAAATACCAAACACGTTTAAAAGACCTTTTATCTTTTGAGCCTTGGATACCTTTGATTGTACAAAAGACCACGAAGTGCCACCATATGTTTTTGCTGCTACCGGCCCCTTCTCATCTCCTTCGAAGAGCAGAACTGAGTCGACTGGTAACTTATTTTATCTTTTCTTCAATGCGCTTTTTTTCAAATGGTATTCAGGGTCTATGCTATCACCCAAGAAGTTCACCTTTGATTGCCTGTACCTTATCCCATGTTTTAGGAGCATATTTCTAATCTCAGTATGACTTATGGACTACAAGATTTAGTTCCTTGGATATGTATCCTGCAAGAACACAACGTAATGACCATGTAGAGAAGGGTAGATGATAACAGTCTCTTGGATTCTTGACGGGCATCTTAACTATATTTTTCTCTATATTATTAGATATTTTGATTGGCTTGTGGATGTATTATCTGGATATAATTCCTTCAATACCTTTTTCATTGAAACGATGATTGATGTATCCACTTTCTTATGTTAATATCATATGGTGATTGGTTGCCATCATCCTTATTTCAGGAACTGTATATCCGTCATCTTCAAGTAAGATTATCTTGGCTCGATAACTGGACCCTTCATCATTCCACTCTATCATATCATACAAAATGTTTCTTTGATCATCGGTAATAGACCTGAGGAAAGTATCCCTCATAATGATGATATTTTAAAGGTTAGCTAAAGGTGTTGTGGTATGACATCTAAACAGGCAGTATTAGTTTACAGGAAGAAAGCATTCATGTGTTTACATAACTGTTAACTTAACAATAATTTTTGCCTTTTAGATTTTTTATCTGCTTAACTGCTTCATTTCAATCAAATTATAATCTTTTTATTTTAACAGATCCATGTCAGGTTTCCAAATAAGTCAAGAAATATCCATATTTTACGTTCAATTTTTCTCTAACTCTCTTATGTATTGTAACTCCGTCTCCTTCAATATTGTGAAATAACCTAAAACCTTTTCTTTATATATGTTAATAGCTGATTAATAGTTATAGAAAAACGTTAAGTTAACAGAGCCCTTCATACGATAAGCATATAAAATTGTGAAATATGTTTGTTGCAGAACGATTTCTCTCAGATGTTATAAAAGAGTACGGCAAATAATTCGTTTCTATATATAAGTGTATGAAATGTATATACCGCAAGTATCCATTTCGAAAATGAAAGATCAAAAAAACACATCAATACAGCATTACAAAATTCTATTAATACCCTCTTTTGGATTATCTTTTAGATTTATTTCTTGTTGTAGTTTATATATATATATCAATTGTTCAGAATTCATGGATCAGGAGTTTTGTTTGTCCCTTAGAAGGTTATACATTTAATTATCTAAGTATTGGGATATATTTAGAAATTAATGTCTTCAGAAATCAGACAATCTGGGACACCCACACATCCTCATGAAGCTAAGCTTGTCCGCTCGTTAAACCTATTGGATGTCATAATGATTGGGATAGCTGCTATGATCGGAGGTGCAATATTTGTTTTAACAGGTCCCGCAATTGGCTTGGCTGGAAGTTCAGTAATTTTAGCATTTATCATTAACGCGATAATTACACTCTTTACTGCAATGGGTTATGCTGAATTAGGTTCTGCAATGCCAGAAGCAGGTGGAGGTTATCTGTGGGTTAGAGAAGGCCTACCTCGTCCAAATGCCTTTATTAGTGGATGGATGGCATGGCTAGCCCACATTGTTGCAGGTAGTTTGTATTCTGTAGGATTTGGTTCCTTTTTTGTAAGCTTATTACATATGACTAATATTCTTACCATAAATAGTCTTTTTGGCGTAATCCCTCTTGACAAATTGGTAGCCGTAATAGCTATTGGATTATTTACAATTGTAAATATCAAAGGAACCTCCGAAACAGGAAAAATTGGAACAGCTGTTACAATAGTTCAGCTTGTGGCAATTATCGCCGTCATAATTGCTGGTCTTTTGGCGATGACTCACAATCCAAATTGGAAATATAATTTTGCAGATTTTATGCCTATGGGTATAGGCGGTTTAGTTTCTGCAATGGGTTTAACTTTTATCGCATTTGAAGGATATGAAATAATTGTCCAATCAGGGGAGGAAGTAAAAAATCCTAAAAGAAATATTCCACGAGCAATTTTCATATCGCTTGCGCTTGTTGTAATCATGTATTGTCTTGTTGCTTTTGTTTCTATTGGGGCCATCTTTCCTAAAGGTGGTCCAGCATGGCAATTCATAGGTCATAATGGCGATTTAGGCATAATGAAGGCAGCAGAAATATTTATGCCGTATGGAGGATTCATAGTATTAGCTGGTGGAATAGTTTCTACCTTAGCTGCACTCAATGCAACAACATTTTCTTCAGCAAGGGTTGCTTTTGCAATGGGAAGGCACTATAATTTACCACACAAATTAAGCGAAATTCATTCTAAATTTAAGACACCGTATGTTTCGGTTATTCTATCATCTGTAATAATGGCAATTATGGCATATGCTCTTCCGCTTGATTCTATTGCCCAAGCATCTGCAGTAATATTTTTGCTTTTATTTACTCAAGTCAATATTTCTGTTATTACCATACGTAAAATGTATGGAGATAAGCTTGAATACGGATTTAAGACACCATTTTTTCCTATAGTACCAATAATAGGGATAATCTTAAAAATAAGTTTAGCAGTTTATCTTTTGTTTACTGCCCCATTTAGCTGGGTCATTACTGTTTTATGGATCATGGTTGGTTTTACCATATATAGAATATTTACTTTTAGAAAAGAAGTAGAGCACTATTCCCCGATAGTGACAAGTGAAGGTAACATGGTAAGAAAAGATTTCAGGATTCTAATACCATATACACCAGATAATCCAGATAGATTAATCAGATATGCAATACGAGTAGCTAAAGAAAAAAATGGTGAAATCAATATTCTGAGAACCATAACAGTTCCCGATCAAACACCCTTATCTGCAGGAATTGCATTTATAGACTCTGCTAGAAAAACTTTTGCTCCTCTAGAAAAAATATTAAATGAAGAAGATATAGTTTATCATTATTTTGTAAAGATATCTCATGATGCCACAGAAGCAGTTTTATCCACAATCGCAGAGCAGAAAGTGGGGCTTTTGATTATAGATTATGAAATAATAAAAAATAATAAAAAATTACAAACATTGCTTACTTGCGATTATTTAGCAATTCTTCCTCATAGTGATTTTAACATTATAACTGAAAAGCAAAACTTAGACGAATCCGAAATAACCAAAGGGAATAAAAAAAACATGGTTGTTTTGTATGACGATGGAGACAATTCAGATGAAATTTTAAAGGTAACAAAATGGTTTGCAAACACTGAAAGATTCAATTTGAATGTGGTATCTATAAATAGAAAAGCTAATGGCAATCATGAAAATGTATTAGATAAATCAACCTTAACCTCAACTAATAAAAATAATTCTGAACATATTAAACGAAGAGAACATTTCCTAGAATCATCAGAAGTAGAACTTAATGAAATTTATATTTCAGAAGAAATTGAAAAGGATAGTCTACAATTTGCAAAGATAATATTAAAGTCAATTGTAGCCTATAATCCAGACATAGTAATTACTGAATCAACAATTGGAAAGTACAATCTATTCACCAACTCTAGTTTTGCTAATCTTTTGATGTACAGAATAAATTGCCCTATAATAATCGTAAAAGATTTTTCCTTGCCTTTGGTTAACACTGTAACACATATGTTAAAGAAAATTAATGGTCATGTAGGCATTTCTTATCTTTTAAACGCGATACAAAATAAGACCAAATAACTGCTTTGTTACATAACTAAACCCTTATCTGGAAATAGAATAATTCTTATTTGTGACTCATGGGCCTCTTATAACAGATCTCATGTTAGATGGGGTGAAATCCTTTTCCTATGATTTTCTTTATATCTGAGATGATGATCTTGCAAGGATAAATAAAAATAAGATAATGTATTTAATAATTATCAATAAAAATTTTCAAGAAATCCAAAACCACTTTTTTAATTTTATTATCCTGCTCTTTTAATTATGTGGTATCCAAATTCTGTTTTGATTGGCTCAGAAGTTATTTCGCCTTTACCAAGTTTAAATGCAGCTTCTTCAAACGGTTTTACCATCATTCCTCTTCCAAATGAACCTAAATCGCCCCCTTTTTTTGCACTACCTTTATCAATTGATAATTCTTTGGCGAGATTTGTAAAACTTTCACCTTTCTTTAACCTTTCAAGTATTAAAATAGCCTCACTTTGTTTCTTAACTAATATATGAGAACATTTGATCTTATCAGCCAATATTTATATCACGTCATATGTAGAAAATGAACACCTAAATAAGTATTTATAATATAACAACTGATTATATTAATTCACTAATATAATGTAACTATATTATTATCAATAACCTTAGTTATTAACTTGTTGATTGATGCTACGAAAACTTAAATCAGATACCTTCTGTGTATATTAAAATATGTATTTTCGTTTAGCCTATTCTCTATTTACTGCATTAGTTCCTGCAGCCATTAAAAATCTATCTTTAACACCAATTTGAAATGTGTCTATTTGCCAGTAGAGCGACCCCTATTCGTTCTTTTTGACAATCACTTTATCTAATGTTTGTTGTATCTTTTTGTTCTCCTTGTTATAGATATTGTCAAATTCATGCACTTTTTTAGAACGTCAGTGAATAATTTAAAGAGCAATTGATTTTTGAACAACCTATCACAGGAAGCAATAAGGGGCATTTCAAATAAAATATGTTTGACATAAAACTGTTTTCTAATTATGCAGTAGATATATTCTACATCCAGCACCTAAAGGCGACTTTATAGACATATTATAAAGCAAGTCCATGTCCACGTAATACCTTCTTTATTACACATAGTTGTAGTAATCTAACCCGTATTTTCCTAAATATCTTATCGAATCCATTTTTGATATCGTCATGGATTTGTAGAACCATATTCTTCAGGCAGGAGCATTTTCAACTGGCACTCTGTTCTAAGAATATAGGAAATACCAACAGTATTTCTTATGTTGAACATTTGGAATACTTTTCTATTATTTTGTTTTTATGTTGCAAGTATATAACTACCCTCACCCAAAGATTTCAATATATAACAATTATAGTTTATATCAACACATAATAATACATGAACAAATACAAGGATAAATAAATTAAATAGATCTCTTGTATAATTAGAAATAATTTAGAATATTCCTTCGGTATTCTATCTATTTCTAGTTCTGTGGATTTAATATTCTATAGTTTACCAGACCTGCAACTATATCTGACACCCTATTATGTTTCTCAATTTACTTCTAGATACATATGCAAGTATGAGGTACTTTTTCAATCTACAAATGATGGTATGCTATATCAATATCCTCTTTTTGTTAGGATGAATTTTGTTGTACTCTTTTTCATCATCTGATAAAAATCGGTTTCTTTTCTTTTTATATGGTAAGGCTTATAGTAGTTGTTCTGCATGATAATCCTTTTCTACACCAAGACATGCAAGATCAAATATATTAACAACTTGCTTTGGGAGCGACAGGATGATTCTATATATATTGAATATATAATCATACCGTCGTACTTCTTTATGGTGGATTTTATGAAGGATATAGCCATGATTGTTAACCATGAGGTGGTTTTTTACAGTAGTTTGTCTTTTCTTCTTTCCAGAGTATTACAGATTGCATCTTCCATTATCTACAGGTCTTGGTAGCTACTATGGCTCTATACAATCTATAAAAGCAAGAGCCTGGAAAATATTTCGCTAGTTCCTCTGCTGAAGTTTTTAGTCTCTTTGTTTTTGGGCGATCTTTTGTGGAATTGGTATGTATTCTTTTACTAACCCTTCAATCTTTTGAATGTCTCTACAAATGTTAATCTGATCCAAATCAAATAAAAAACCAGCCAAAGTGTAAGTAATGTAAAGGCGATAGTAGACTAGCAGTATTACAAATCTATATTTTAAATTCAGCTTGAATTGTCTACTACCTGCACCAATCTTTCTTTTTATATTATCTTTTCTTTTTAATGATAAATGTTTTAATTCACATTTTTCATATCTTTTGGCTATTTCTTTATCATAGATATCATCAAACTCTTGCACTGTCAATCCAGTGAAGGATTTAAAAAGTGGTAGTAGTGGTTTTCTGGATAACAATATAGTATGAAAGCAAAGAGACCAAACAGATGGATAAACTAATGGTCATAAAGCTGTTAGCTGCAATTATGCAAAAGATCTAATAAAGAATACATCAATTGATATAATAATTATTAAATTATGCTTTGTTGCATGACTAGAAAATCATGTAAAAAGAAGATTTATGTATTATAATTACAATTGAATTTAATTATTTTCGTTTTACCTACAGGAACAAAACGTTAGCAATTAACGAAAAAAATAATCATGAAGTAAAGCATTAAATTATAATAATAACAATAATTCCAAAAATTATTAATAAGAATAGTAAAGAATTAAATCAATCTATTTGAAGATTTGGGGAAGATTTGGGAAAAAGGTAATATACTTTTTTAGAAATAAAAAAATGAAGTAAAATGATTACAGTAACAAAAAAACAAGCAATAGTCCTATCAGTCATGGCTGCCTTTGCAGCAGTAATGTTTGCAGGACCAATAGCTATGAATTCAGCATTTGCATGGGGCGGAGACGACGACGACTTCCACCATCATCACCACCACTTCTTCTTCTTCTTCCACCATCATCACCACCACCACCACTTCTTCTTCCACCATCATCATCACCACCACCACTTCTTCTTCTTCCACCATCATCACCACTTCTTCTAGACGATAAGATAGCAAATGCAATCTAATGTGTGAATAACACATTAAAAAAATATTTTTTTTCAGGATTTCCAATAAATAATTAATCACAAAAGCTTTATTCTGTTTAATCCCCTTGACGATTAAATAATCTGTTGAAAAACTGTTGAAGTTTAATTTATTAAATTGTATTTATTGTTGTATAACACATGATAATATTTCCTTGTTTGAATCCATCTTTTAATTAATTCGAGAAATACATATTATCAACAGAATAATTATCGAACTACCCATTATCAATTCGTATATTTTTATAGGAGAATAATTTTATAAAACCTTGAAAAATTAATATTGGATAAAAATAAATTAAAATCTATAAACGATTGCCCAAAATTCTATTTATATAAAACCAAATTAATTATTACCAATGTATGAGAATAGTTAATTTATTTATCAAACATTACAAAACATCTTTGATCAATTACAATTTACAATTATCTATATGTTGTATTAGCAAATAATTACTGATTTTAATAAACTTTTTTAATTTGACCATTATGCTAATTTACCGTGGTTTATAGAATTTTATCCATCAAATACAAATCAAAGTAATTTAATAAGTCACATAATTTGTTGCATGTAATTTAAATGCTTTAAAATGGATATGCATAAGCAGGTTATTATTCTAATAAAACACGAAAAATTACCGTTCTTGTCATGTTTGCCTTTGAAGCAGTAATGTTTGCAGGATCAATATCTATGAATTCAGCATTTGCAGACGAATACCATCACCACTACGAACACCATTAATCCGCTTGCAAATACATTTAATATGTAAACCTTTCTTTTGGGTATCTGCTTGCCCTTTATTTCATGGAATCTAAGATAACTTTTGAATTTATTGAACGTAAATTCTCTACCACTACCATAATGCATCACTTCATCGGTTTACCATGAAGTTCAATCTATTCTTTGATACAGAGACTTGTATGTTTATATGATAATGGTCAATGAATAAAATTATTATTTTTTAAAATATAATATCCATCTAATTAAGGAGATCTATATCCAAAAAAAGTGATTCGATCAATATATCTTTTACATACTACAAGATATCCATTTCTTTTACATTTTCTAATGATCTAAAAACAATAGATTATAAATCAGATTAGATAAAATTTTGTATAACAATATTCAAATCTTGAATCATTTATGGCATATTTTAGTGTTTTAATTTAATATTTCAATCCTGTTTAGTATATAAGAGAAGAAGGAAGAAGGAAGATGTAATACTAATTTTGTTATATTACATGATATATCAATATTAAAGTATGTTGCATAATACAAAAAATATAGTTGCCTGATCCTCATTCTGAGAAATTATTGTGGTATCTTTTTGGTGGATCTAGAGGCGGCATCAATCGAATGAGAATTATAGATTTGATAAAAGAACAACCATCTAATACTAATCAGATCGCAGAGTTTCTCAAAATGGACTACAAGTCTGTACAACACCATTTAATAGTATTAGAAAAAAACAACTTGATTAATAAAATAGGAGAAAAATATGGTATTGTATATTTCATTTCAAATTACCTTGAGTCAAATATAGAAGCATATAATAAAGTTAAACTAAAAGTAGATTCCAAAAGTAAAAAAAAATAATAAAATACTACATCTACATTTTATAAATCTGGCAGAGAATTGGATAAAAGCAAATAAACCAACAAGATAATTATAGATTATCCAATGGAACCCCTGATGCTATTAACTGCAATTGTAAGCATGATGAATATAATAATACTAATAGTTCTTTTGGTAACATATATTAGAATTTATAAATCAAGTAAAGCAGTTTTTACTTTAGGGCTAATGTTTTTTTCAATAATGATGATGTTACACAACATAATAGCAATTTTTGCTTATTTTGTAATGGCTCCATCATATACTAAAGAGTTGCATCCATATTTTTTTGGAATCCACTTAACAGAACTAATAGGATTGATCGTATTGTTAAAGATTACATTAGTATGAAAATATGCGAAAGTATTACAGAAGTTCTTAACTTAAGCCTTTATCGCTTCTTTGTTTTCCATATCAACTAATAATTTAATCCATTTTTAACATGAATAAAATTGCACCTTTTCTTTTTGCAAGGAAAATGATCATCAAAACATTCATTGTCCCATCCTTAATGTACTGCATATTGTTCTATTAATAATGCTTTTCGCAAAAGTGGAATGTAGAGGATGATGATCAAAGTTTAGAAAATGGCAGGCATGGGGGGATACAGGTTCCAACACCATCTGCAGAAACTAGATGTTGACCATATTCATCTACAACATCCGATAGAAAATGCTCCGTCACCACAAACAAACATATTTCTCCCTCTTTTGATATACTCATTCCAATAATTTCTTTTTTTGTTGGTTCAATAACATCCAATCATAGCCAAATATATTCAGAATAGACTTTAATGATCGTTTCATCAATAATGTATTCTGAACCTTTCTTTGTTTTTGACGGTTTTTTTGAGGCTCATATTTTTGTATCCAGTTCAAGATGGAAACGAGGTGACATCTCATAACAATGTATAAAAAAGATAACACTTTAGCAGCATTTCCAAAATACAAACAATGGAATTACAAGTAAAATCCATATCCAATATATTCTGAAAGTGTTCTTCTGTTTCTAGTTTATGAGGAAACAGAGCATCTTCAGACTATAGACAGTGCCTTAAGTTAACAATCATGTAAATACCTATAATCTTTAATATAAAGAGAATGTGTATATTTAGATTCGTTAATTATTAAAATCTTGATAATAAATAAAAAAATATAACAATATTTTTGCTGATAGAGACAAGCAGTATTATTAGTTTACAGAAGAAAATACAGGATTCTTTACGATATTGTTAACAGAGATTTTTAAGGATATATTAATGATTACACATTACTCGATATAAACTTAAATGTGGATGCGGTCCATAGAAATAGTTTCTGAAATTCAACTCAACATAGCCTTGAAATAAAAGTATATAACAGCATATTTCAAAGTTAACTCACTACATATTCAAAAAGGAAATATATAGTGAAAAGATATAGACTTTAATACATTTAAAAAATTGCCTAATAATAGTGAGATAATACAGAGTATGAAAACTTTTTGAATTAAGAAATTCTGAAACAATTCAAATAAACGAGGTACTACAACAATTGGAAGAACGCCATACACTAAAGTTAAATTCTTGTACTATAATTTCTATATAATGATAAAAGATTTTTTATTTCATAAACATTTAACCTTTTTTAATCTTATGATAAATCAAAATGTGCACCAGGAGGCAGATAGCAAGAGATGAAAAAGAGAGTATTCTGTACTACGATTGTATTTATTTTGGCAATTGGGATTGCAAATCTTTACCTTTCTGACCAAATAAATGCACAAGTATCATCACCATCTTCATCGCCATCAAACGGTAATTCATCATCAAGCAATGGTGCCAAGGTCATATCATCACCATCTTCATCATCTTCATCATCTTCATCTAATAATGGTGCTAAGGTCATATCATCACCATCTTCATCACCATCATCTTCATCTAAAAACTACAAACCAATTTCGCTTTCTCAACTTAAAACTACCATCTTTACAGACCTTTCAAAATGCATTATAACACAGGTTTGTCGTCCATTAATGGGATCAGAAGGAGATGATCGTATAGTAGGTGGTAATGGTAGCAATGTCATTATTGGTTTAGGAGGAAATGATATCATACACGGAGGTACAGGTG
>JAICXY010000179.1 GCA_025934495.1 Candidatus Nitrosocosmicus sp. | reverse complement strand
ATAGGCTGCAAAAGACCATGCTGTTTTATGGAATATGATAAATTCTTAACAGACACATCATTTGAATTACGATAGCTATAAGGTGAGAGTTGTATATCAGATATATTTAGATACTCAATTTGTCCAAAGAAATGTTCGCTACCAAATCCACATCTTTGCATATATTTATCAAAATATTAAGCTATAAAGGCATTTTGATACATAAGAACTAATTCATTTCAGACTCCAAAGGTGTTACCTGTTTATGAATAAGACGTTGCCATACTACAAATTAAGAAAAGTAACAGATTTTTTGAAGGAAAAAGACGCTTATTTGTCGGTATATGTCCCACCACACCATCACTCGAATTTATGGGGATTTATGAGATAGAGAATATAGTCAAATGTAATGGACTTATCCTAAAATACTAATCACCATTTGAATAATATCTAGATATTCCAAAACGAAAATATTTATTCCGATATGAAAAGATATTTACTAATTGAAGGCTCGATAGCAAATGCGGATAAATGAAAAAGATAGAAAGTTAAACCTATCTACGAATAAGCTGAGAAAAGGATCTTATAAGATACGATATGAACATCACAATACCTATAAACTATTATCTAATCTTTATAGTAATGAGGTAAAATGCCTAGCTTATATTTAAATGAAGATAAAAATACTATATACCAAGATCCTCTCAAATTTATAAGCAAATTAGATAAAAAGAAACATATTGTCCTCTATTACGATAATCTCGCATTTGGTAAAAAGGTTCAGTTCAGATTCATAATGGATGGGCTATTAAAAGGAGAAAATTGCATTTACGTAATACATGAAAAGGATAATCCAAAATCCATTGAAAATGAAATGATTGATAACGGTATAGATGTTAAGAAATACAGCAAATATAGGCTATTAAAAATATTTACCATACCGGATATTTTGAATCATCCAAATGGTGTTCTGAAAGGATCTGAAGAAATTATTGATAAGATATTTTCTGATTTGAATCCAAACCTACCTTTTCGCTTAGTAGTTAGAATGATCGATAAGTTAAACACAAAAGATCAAATCGCAGCCAATTTAGCTTTAGAACAATATTATCATTCCAAATTTGAACATTTCAATGGATTCATTATGTGTCATTATGATGTAAGACATAATCCAACCAATACAAATGGAATATGGGTAGAGAATATTTTAGAAAATCATCATTCAGCAATTTTTGTTACAGAAAATGAAGGAGAAGGAATAGCATTCGATATGAGTGCCAACAATTAGCAAGTTTACTCAAAAAAATATATAAAATATCTCCCCTTAATTAAAAATAAACATACTTTAATCTTTGGTCAAGTTATTGAAAGTTATTGCGTAGCATTCTTTCGCTAAATGGTATAAGATAATGTTTTCTTATAACCTATTTTTAATAGATCTATATTACATTTTTTTGATCCATTATATAAAGTAAATAAATTTTATTTTATTTATTTTATTTTATTTTGAGATTAAGAACCTTTTATTTCCATCCAAGTATTGTTACTAGTAGTAAAATGGTTATTTCTTTTTTAAAAGAGAATTTAAATATACATGTAGGAAAATCCACGACAAATAAAGCTAGTTTGGTAGAGAATAGTCTTTTGCTTGAAAGAAATACTATTCAAGAAAAGGCAAGTTAACTTAATTCACTATCCACTCTATTTAGTATTTTGTTTCTGTTTAGGTTAATTGACTTTTATGCGATTGTATCAAAAAACAACACCATCATCGTCGGGAAGACCTTACGTATACCCTCGACAATAATAATCCTGCGATTTTTTATTGTACCTATATGGCTTTCTTATTCAAAATGGTCTCTATATTGGTATCTCCAAATAAACTTATCATACACCAGAAAGATAACATGAATTTGCGATTATCTGCTGAATAGCAGTTACTAATTAGATGAGCATTTGGTAGAAGGCTAAATATAATCTCTATCGATATCAAAGAGGATATCAACTATCGATATCTGTTTGTTTAAAAAGACATAGCCAATCATCATATCCTTGCAACAGACAAAGCACTGTCATAAGAATCAAAAGAAGTCATGTTTGAACAAATCATCTATGAATCAAGGGATAGTTCCATTTTCAGGTATTGACACTGCTGTCAGTATGGGTTTTAGTCATCCCAAAGATTGGATATGTTGATACAAACAATATATAATATCTTTGCTGAAACTATCGTTGTACCTCTAAGATATCAGTTACAACTGCCAATGCACAAGGTAACAAAGTCTATGATAGTTGATATCTTATTCTATGTATCATCTACTACAACATTAAAAAAAATATTACATGATAGCAGGCTCAATATGATGATTGGTATCTTTAGAGTAAGTATGACCCTAGGTTTTCAACCTGTAAGTTCCGACCGCAGATATAAGAATATGCCATCAAATAGAATGAATCTGATTGGTTTCTATGAATCTTAATATGGACAGATAATATATTCAAAGAGAATTATATCCAGAACCATTAATAGAGTATATAAAATCCATATTTAAAATAGACTCAATAACTGTCTAATATGAAGATAAGATCTATATGAAAAAGGGAATTTATTTTAATAGTTAGTTAAATCTAGAGCTAGTTTTAATTCAGATATTTCTTTTTCAATAGCAGCTAAATCAGTTTTATCTTTTACATATTTTAGCAGTCTTTCACATGCTTGAATCTGTGCTAAAATTATTTCTCTTTTATCAATACATAGACTATGACTCGATTCTATAAATGAATATGTTATATTTTTCTTATTTTTGCAATAGCATATCTTTGCTTCAATTATAAATGGACTTTCTATTTGAACAATATTCATGCTTTAATATCCTCCTAATTTTCCACTATTTTTGAGAGTTTGAAATTTTACTTTCCAAAGTTCTTTTATAGGCGATTTAACAATTATTTTCGTATTTTCCATATTATATTATGGAATTTAATATCTATAAATAATATGATACTTCAATAGTCTTTGCATATACAAAAATTATATAACATTAGGTATTGCAAAATTAGCAGTATTAGAAAAATTTCTACGAATACAACACCACTTGATCGTAATCAGCAAATTAAAGTGTAAATATTATAAATATCATTGATAATCTAAAATTTTGATAGATGTCTAATTATGCAAGAATTATATCCATTCTTAACAGATATCTTGGCCCTTTTATCCAATAACTTTATTTTTTAATTTTTTTAATAAATAAAATTATTAAAACTAAAATAATATTTACAATTAAATTATATCGATGATAAAATTATTTAGATTGCTTGTGCTAATTAACATATCCTTATCTAACGATTCATAATCTTTCGGTACCGAAATATATTTTTTGCATATTTTTTCTTGGCTCTCATAATGGTGTCGATTTGCTCATGCAGTAT
>JAICXY010000132.1 GCA_025934495.1 Candidatus Nitrosocosmicus sp. | reverse complement strand
GGATTTACAGCCACACCCTGTGGATTCCTTCCTACATAAACAGTATCCACCACACTATTGTTCTTACCATCTATTACCGAGGTTGTATTATCCCTATTATTAGCAACATATATCATATTAGTTTGGGGATTTACAGCCACAGAATATGGATTCCCCCCTACATTAACAGTCTTCACCACACTATTGTTCTTACCATCTATTACCGAAACTGAATTATCCCAATTATTAGCAACATATACCATATTAGTTTGTGGATTTACAGCCACACCCCTTGGAAAATTTCCTACTTGAATATATCTTGCCACACTATTGTTCTTACCATCTATTACTGATACGGTATTATCATCAGAATTGTCTACATATACCATATGTGTATTTGGATTAACTCCTATTGCAAGTGGATAATGTCCTACATTGATAGTACTTACCATAGGTTTTGATATTTCAGCGTTTTTATTGCATTCTATAACAGATATTGTATTAGTATCCCTATTGGCCACATATAGTGTATTGGTTTTTGGATCACGAGTTATACTGTCTGGACTTTTTCCTGTATTAACTATAGAACCCGCAATACAATTATCTGTTTTTGGATATGATAATGGTATCCCTTGAGGATGAGAGATAATGATATATCCGATAGAGGACCCAATAATTATACAAGCAATGATAATTGGTATTATAATTTTAAAGTTGTAATACCAACGTTTGATCTTTGCTTTGACTTCTGCAAGGTCTCTTTCTCTTTCTCTTTCTCTTTCATATCTCCATTTCTTGTTCGAATCTTTAATCGGTTTTATTAGTCGATCATGCGTTAATTCATACCAAATACCTCCTGCTCTTATTTCTCGCCTTATGAGGTATTTGCTATTTAGGATTTCAATTAATGTATTGGGTATTCCTTCAGTGCTATCTTCTCCTTGATATACAATACCTCTTGTTTCATTTGATGTAATTAATTCTGTTTCACAAAATTCTCTAATTTTTTCCTCAGATACGTCGGTTTGTTTTGCTAGTGCTTCGTGTATTGCATCTTCATAAAAATCTTCCAAGGCCTTGTCAACATCTGATAATTCTTGTGAATTATTTTGCATTTTAGTCTGATTCTTCTTTTGTGATATTCCTTCTCTCCACCATCGCTGACAAACAACCTGAAGATAGATGGGTTCGATAAAACTACCTTTAATATCTTCTGTCTTTCCTGTGTTTTTTCCAAATTTTTGTCCACGTATCTTTAATAGATCTCCTACAATCCCGTGGATTATTCCTGTATATTCATTTAATTCAGAAGCAGTTACTACTTTTTCTAAAGGCTTTTTTATAGCTAACATTGCAGCATTTTCGCTTAAACGTTCTAATCTATATCGTGGTCTTAATTTCTCTGGTAAAATTTCCCTAAAAGGGTCAAGCTGTGCTATATAATCTTCTCGAATAATAATTACTATTCTAAGTAGATTATTGGTATTCAAAGCCTCTGTAATTTGTTCAAATAGATTTTTTTGTTGCTCTTGCCAATTTTCGGGATAATAATTAAATAATTCTTCAAACTGGTCGAATATTAACAACTGTGGAGTAATCTTTTGTTTTGTATTTTCCTTTGGAGCGTAATATTTCTCTAAAAATTTAGATAGTGATGTATTTTCATTAGATTGAATATTTATATTCTGTCTGGGCGGATATTTGGATAAGATATTTTGGGTTGCATTAAATATATAAATATTTGATTTGTTTGCATATTCATTTTTAGTATTCTCAAAATATTCGTCAGGAGTTCTGATAGTGGAGCTTATTCCAACTCTTGTAATGGGAAAAATTTCAAAACCCTGTTTTTCTAATTCTGGAATAATTTGTCCATTAAATATTGAGGTTTTGCCGGCTCCTGATGGAGCATATATTAAAACAAGTTGATGAGAATAAATGAGTGATATGATGTCTTCTGTTTCTCCATCTCGTCCAAAGAATCGTTCTTGATCTTGTTTATTTAATCCAAAAGGACGCGGACCAATATATGGCTCGAGGAGATCTTTTCTATTTCTTTCATATTGTAGCGCCATTTTAATTACCATCCGCTAATTGGATAATTTTTTAGTAATCTATTTTTTGATTCATCAAGAGTATTTTTATATTTCTCCCATCTTTGATTTAATTCTTTAGAGAATTCAAAAGGATCACCTAAATGAACACGTATATTAAATAAATCATTTGTATATTCATTCAAGTATTCTTCTATTTCTTTTCTATTGCTTTGGTTTATACTAGAGTTAAACTGTACTGCTATACTGCTACCTACTTCACCTCTTTTCTCCAATCTTTTTATAGCAGTTGTAATACCTACAAACATTGCTAAAAAACTTGTATCCTCAAGTCTGTAACCAATAAAAAGGTACGTATTTCTTGCTAAATCAGTACGAATAACGGATGGAAATACTTGGTCGCCTTCTCTACTAAGATAAATTAAAAAATCAAAATAATCTTTTTCTGTCAATACCATGGACTCTGGAAAGGTAACAATGCCGTTTAGATGATATACTATTGGATTGTCTACTGTAGGTTTGTATGTTTTATTTAAAGCTGTGGGAAATTCAACGTTTTTTACATAATCTCTTAACCAATCATTCCAAATACAAAACTCGCTATGAGGTTCTTTTCCACTATCTTTGAGACAAATTTGCATTAGTTTGTCATAATTAGTTGTAATATATATTGGCAAATTGAGCCTTGCAAGTACACTATAAGGCGAATCTTTATTTTCTCTGGAATTAAAATTGGGTAAATTTTGTAATTCTAATATATCTCGGAGACTTATTTTAGGAAGGCTTTTTTTTGTTATTGTTAAATATTGTGCAACCCGTGATAGCTGAGATGAATCGTCTAATGGATATTTATGGCATTCTGCCCAATCTTTTGCAATATCTTTATCTGTAGGAAGATATGGCTTGCAAACTTCCGGACCTATAAATGGAGTACATTGATTGTTATTTATAGAATCAAGCAATGCCAGCCAATCAACCTCACTTAATGCCATAAAATAATAGTTAATATTGTAATATTAAATATATAAACTTTAGAAATAATTGTCATTTCCATAGAAGCTCATAAATATCTTGTTTGATCTATATCAACCTTTGAGATAGTTTATTTTAATGGTGCCAAAGAAATGCGATGTTGTAATAAATATTAACAGTATACATTCCTGAATAAAGTTGAGTAATTGATTTAGGTTTTTGTTTTGGATATTAAATATATACCAAGTAAAAAAAATGAATATTCTATAAATCGTTATTGTTGCAATATTATTTATTAGTTTATTTTATGAATTCTTGATACCTTATTTTAAGGCCGTTGAAGAACTAATGAATTTTTAAAATAGTTAATAAATTATTATTGTACTTTTTAACTTTTAAATTTATCCCACCTTTGTCGTAGTTCACTAGAAAAAATAGATGCATCACCCCAAAATATTTTAACCTTGAACATATTCTCTGCATACTTTTCTAAATATTTTTGAGATTCATCTCGTTTATTTTCTACAAAATTGCCAGGAGGGAGTAAAACAGCCACATTGGTTTGTGCTAAACCAAAACCAAGGTAATTCATTATGCCTCTAAATATGATACGAAAGTTTATGTCTTCCAAACTATATCCAATAAATAGTAACGTAGTATCTACCAGGGTTTGACGAATAGTAGCCGGTAAAATAGAAGATGTGTTTTCTTGATTAAGATTTACTACAAAATCTATGTAATCGCTTTCAGTCAAAACCATAGATTGAGGGATGTCCACATCTCCATGTAAATGATATACTAATGGTTTTGATTCTTTGGGTTTGTACTCTGGATTATCAAAAACCGATTGAATTC
Organism: Candidatus Nitrosocosmicus sp.; assembly: GCA_025934495.1. Classification (GTDB taxonomy): domain Archaea; phylum Thermoproteota; class Nitrososphaeria; order Nitrososphaerales; family Nitrososphaeraceae; genus Nitrosocosmicus. The sequence continues at coordinate 4,498 of JAICXY010000132.1, read as the reverse complement.
CTGCGGCCTTCGCAAAATTATTCCATCTACAAAACTCGCTAACAGGATCTTTTCCTTTATCTTTAAAAGCAGATTCCATAAAATGATCATAGTTTGTTGTGATATAGATTGGCAGATTCAGGTCAGCAAGAATTGAAAATGCGGTGTCTCTATATTTTTCTAAAGAGAAGTCAGGCGGATTTATTTTACCTATTTTTTTTCTCATGATTTTTTTTGGATGTAAATAATCGTTATTTTTTATAGCCAAAAATTGGGCAACCCTTGATAGCTGATAGGAATCATCTAAAGGATATTCATCTGTTTTAGCCCACTCTTTTGCAATATCTTTGCCTAGTGGAAGCCATGGCGAGCAGGCTCCTGCCCCAATAAAAGGAGTACACTTTTTATCTTGGATGGCATAAAGCAAATCTTCCCACTCTATCTCTTTTAAACTCAAATAGCTTGATGAAAATACAATAAATGCAATAATATATATTGTCTTTTTATTTGTAAAATTAAAAATCCTTTTTATATATTAATAGAAATGTCTATTCTTGCCTATTTATTTATAATTAAATTTATTAAATAATTTGTGTTTATATAAAAATTTTTTTGTTTTGGAGATTCTAAAGACAGAGCTTCCAATTATATTGATAAGAATTTGGTTTAAGCCATTATACAATAAATTGGCATTATTTGGATAGACAAATGAATTTCTATTGAGGGTTACAATTAAGTTTGTAAGATTGTTTTTTCAAAATATTGCAGAGCTAAAATACATTTACTGAAAATATATCATTATAAATTCTATAATCGAGATATGGTCATAATTAATATTATCTCTTGATGTATTGTAGAATATTTTTAGACCACTTTCTGATATTACTGACATGATATTAGTTGCCATCCGTCTTATCTCATGAATCATATATCCATCGTCTTTACGCAGGATGATCTTGACCCTATATCCTACTTTGGTATCCTCGAACATAATTAACTGATAAGTATGTTATTTTATCATCGGTAAGAATTCTGATGGAGGAAGATATTCTCATAATAATAATTCATAGAAGATGAACTTAAATGTAGTATATATCATATCAAGCAGTGTTGTTTACAATACGTTGTGCTACATTGGTCACATAACCGTTAACTTAAAACCCATAACTTAAATGCCTAATTTCCTTTTTTGGTTCCTAAAATTAGAACACCTTCGCAAATTATCGGATATAGATTATACTTGTGCTTTTTATGTTTATCCTTCAGAAATATCGCAAAATCATTATCTTTCTCTTTTACACCTCATTAAAATAAGCAGTGTTTCAATTTGGAACTGGATTCAATAGTACAAAACACATAAATTAAAAAAGAAGAAGAATATCGATGAATATGCCATAGACGGAACCATAGTAAAAGCAGGCTCTGGATTGATATGGCTTTGAGAGTTGCCATCGAATCAATAGATAGAGAAATTCTTTCACTTTCAATCAGCATATCAAAAGAACGAAAAATATGTTTGTAGTAGCCGAACATTTTCTGTCGTGATAGTAAATGAATATGGCGAACATCTTGTTTCCACAGATGGTGATATCTCATGATGTCCGCAAACCTGTAAGTTTTTGGAATTAGATCTTCATATCCATTTCTCTTTTGTATATAAGAATGAAAAAAGCATTATTGAAAGGACGATACAATACATAAATGATAGAATCAAAAACTTTGACGATTATTCTCCTTGCATCAAAAAGAATAAGTACAACAAATTAAACCATATATAACAATGGTTTAATTTATTAGATGACTAGCATAATAAAGAAATAATATCTCAAGTTAACAGCGCCGTTATACCATTCTTTATGATTTATATTGTAATTGTTTAAATTCATATGCATCTATAAAGCAATTTCTAAGATAATCTTCTGCAGCTTTAAAATGAATATCAAATTCTTCGTTAGATACTCTTTCATTATATTGTCTCCAGTCACATTTAGTTTTAGTTTTTTCAATATCAAAAAAATTTTTAATGTCATCAAAGCTGGCAAGTGATAAGTTTTCAGTATTACGTATATTCATTATAGCTTTATATAGAAAAGCTTGGGTTATCAATACTCTCCATAGTACCGGTCTAGTTTTAGGATGAAAAAAGGAAAACATTGTTATAAAGATTTCAAATTTCTTTTTATCTGGATCGGATTCTTTGTTTTTTAAAAACTCTATTTCAAATTCACCAAAACTTTTGATGCGCGCATCCTTGCCACTTTCAACTATTAATGATTCAGATAATATATCCAAGTTTCCAACTTTTAAGCCTTGTATAAAAAATCTTTCTGGGTACTTTTCCCTCATTTGTTTCTTGTCAGATTCAGTTAAACTTAAATCGGTGCCTATTTGATCAGGGTCATAGAAAATTGCAGGGTTGCTTTTAGCCAGATCAGGTGAACTAGAAAATGTATAATAAAGAATTTTGGCAAGAATGTATTGAATATTTATAGAATAGTCCATTTTTAGGTCTATGTTCGTTAATTTGTGTTGAAGTAATTTGAATGCGGCCAGAGGTGCTATTAATCGATATATTGTTGACCTTATAAAATAATGGTCAGTAGAAAGCCAATATCTATCAGGCCCTAAATTTCCCTCCCTGGCATTTTTTGCTAGTGCATATATTCGCTTAAGTGCACTTTCTGATAATTCTGAAAATTCAAAAAGAATGGGTTCGCATTCTTGGTATAATCGTTTTTTTGCTTCATATTCATAATCTCTTCGAGCATCTTTATCTGCTTTTTTAATTGAGAAAAAATAAGAAATATAGGACCCAATGGCAGAAACGATCAATGCAATTATTGTACTGGTAAGAACAGTATTTTCTTCAACCATTAATACAAACTCATTAGCATATTAAAATTATAATATTAAAACTTCGCTTTGCCATCAAATCTTAATCAAGTTCTACTAATATTTTTCCTCAAACAATCTTTTTTTCATAAAAATCAATATGATGATACTTTAAAGAAATAATTATTATATTCTGGGTTATCTAAATCTATTTTATTGTAATATGAATAAATTTAAATGGCTTTTCAAACTAGTTTGATATGGACTAGGGAAATACTTTAAAATACATACAAGAAAAACAACAGTAGACAAATTATTTGCTGATGGTGGTTCTTATAATAATGATATTTTTGTGTGTGTATCAGATAATGGAATCTTACCTTGTCGTGAGATAAGGGAGATGGCTCTGTTCGCTTAAGGAAAGCCTATAGATTAGAGAGTTCTATCTCCTTTATGATTTCAAGAAACAGAACACATTCTTCAAAGTATATAGGTTATGGTTTATATTTTTATTTTTCAGCACATCAACTCTCCATTTGAAAAAAGCATTATTGAAAGGGAATGCAATACTAAAGTATAGAACACTGAATGCTTTTATGATGATTATTTTCCTTGTAGAAAAAGAAGAACTGTAAATTAAACCATAAAAGAATTGGTTTGATTTATTTGCAGATTCATAATAAGGAATTATGCAAGTGATCAGCTCCATGGATATTGCGAGAGTTGGATGGAAAAAAGAAAACCGCCTTAGACTGTTAGTCATATCATAGAAAAAAGATTCACAAAAGTGGAAGGATATCATTATAATCTATTGGCAAAGATGGATTGTATGTAGAAACTGTATTTTTCTTCTATAAAGCGAATGTTTGATGGTAAATATGTATATTGAATTAAACTGAAAAATATTATACAAGAAAATGATGTTGAAAGCATTTTTTTATAACTTTGATATCAAGTTATAAAATAAATGTATTAGAATCCAGAGAATTTATAAATCATGCAACAAAGCATCTAATACTATAACGGTTAATAGAAGGGGGCCAAAGATATTGCGATATTGAATCAACTACTATATTCTTTGCAAGAATATTCCGGTTATAATAGAATCTATTAGATAAGCGAGAATTTTGTTATATAATTCTTTTTTACAATGTATTTACAAAGGTGCAATTTATTTTTTAATTATCTCAAAATAAGTTGGAATAAATGGAAAGATATTACTTTCATAATCTTTTATTTTGATAAAAAATTGTTATCTCATTTTAGATATCATAATAAATTAAAATTCTGAACCAATTCCAATAAACACTTACAATGATATCTAGTTAATTACCTTGTCCTTTTGGCGTAACACTGTATTGAATAAACAACTCTGGTTTCATTATCTACAAATCAGATCAAAAGAAAGGAAGTGGAGATGATTGTATATTCACATATATAAAAAGAACCATCCTGTTACACCCAAAGAGGATGTAAATGCATTTGACCTTCGATACCGGGGATTAGAAAAAGATTATCTTGAAGAACAACTATCGGCACTACCATGTGCTCTGTCGAATAACTAATTTGGATACAACCAATTAGACTAGTATTGCATCATGCCATCATCTTGTCCATAAACAAGTTATAGATCGATGCCTTTAACATCAGCTCATTTACGATGCTGTTCCACTTTACAGAAGACACG
>JAICXY010000001.1 GCA_025934495.1 Candidatus Nitrosocosmicus sp. | reverse complement strand
AGGAGGCATTGCAATGAATGAATCCGAATATATGGCTACAACTATATTACAAGAAGAACAACCTTTAACTGAAGTTATTTTCAGTAATGCTAAAGAAGTTGTTTCTCAAGGCCAGTATATTTTTGATACTTTTTGGAATAACTCTATTCCAGCAATAAAAAAAATAAATGAAATTGAAGAAGGTATAATTTCTTATCAAACCAAAATAATAGAAGATTTTGGAGATTCGATAATAGAAAATGAAATTAAAAAAGTTATACATAATTCTACAGAATTAAATGCATGTAGCTCGCCATGTGGTTTGACTATTGGATATAACTATTTTATTCCATTAATAAAACAAGTTTTAGAAAGAAAAAAAAATGGGCTCCATAAAGGCATAAGATTTCTAATTGAGATAAACAAAAATAATTTGGAATTGGCAAAGGTATTCCTTGATATTGGTGTGGATATAAGACATGTAAAAGATATTATTCCACTCAGTTTTAATGTTACTGATAATGAATTGTTAGCAGCAATTGAAAAGACTGAAAATGGTGAACTTGCCAAAAGTATTTTGTACAGTAACGAGCCGACATATTTAAAGCATTTTAAAAATTTATTTGAAGAATTATGGAAAAGAAGTAAGGATCCCCAAAAGATAATCAAATCAATAGAAGAAGAAAGTGAATTGTCTTTTATAGAAACAATTGAAAGTACAGAAGAATCTTTTAAATTAGTTCGTTCTTTATTGACAGCAGCTAAAGAGGAGATATTAGTTATACTTCCAACTATCAATTCTCTTTGTAGGCAAATTAAATTTGGGATGTTTGAACATATAAAAAATATTGCAGTAACAAACAGAACTATTACAATTAAAATTCTTATTAATGAAGAAATCGATTATCAAAACCAACAAGAAATTAATCTATTACTAAATAACGAAAATTTTTTATTTCAAAATAAAAATAACGTCGATTTCCCATTTGATTTTCAAATAGACAGAATTGAAAATTTAAAAATTAGAACAATCAATAACGGATTTAAAACAGAAATGGGCCTAATAGTAGTTGATAAAAATAAATCCATAATTATAGAATCAACAAATAATTATACTAACAATTCTTTAAATGCTATCGGGATGGCTTCTTATTCAAATAGCATACATATTTCAAAATCATATAAATCTATTTTTGATACTCTTTGGGAGCAAACGGAAATTTATGGTCAATTAAAACAAGCACATGAACATCTTAAAATCCAGGATAAGATGCAAAAGGAGTTTGTCAATATCGCAGCTCATGAATTAAGAACCCCTATACAACCCATCCTTGGTTTAACAGAACTTGTCAAGAATAAAATCAAAGATAAAGAAGAAAAGGAATTACTAGAAGTTGTTATTAAAAATACCAAGAGATTAAAAAATTTGGCGGAAAATATATTGGATGTTGCACTAATAGAGGGCAGATTATTAAATATTAATAAAGAATATTTTAACCTAAATAAATTGATATTAAATATATCTGAAGATTTTATTAATGATATTGATAAAAAAAAGCAAATTAAATTTGAATATAAGAATTTTACTCCAAACTACATAATATATGCAGATACAATTAAAATAGGCCAGGTTGTTTCAAGTTTATTTGATAATTCTATTAAAAATATATTAGGTGAAGGGATTATTTCTATTACACTTGAAAGGAAAGAAATCAATATCAACGACAACAAAATGGATTTTGTTGTCGTTCACATAAAAGATAATGGTAGTGGAATTGATAATGAAATAATATCAAAATTGTTTACAAAATTTGCCTCAAAATCCTTCCAAGGGACCGGATTAGGATTGTTCATATCAAAAAATATTGTAGAGATGCATGGTGGCAAAATATGGGGAACAAATAATAAAGATAACAAAGGTGCCACTTTTAGTTTTAGTTTGCCTTTAAAAGATTAATTTATCCTCATATAATAAATACAAATGTTTCAATAAAATGGTAATTTCATTAGATTTCTAATTAATATATTCTATATTTTTTTATATGATGATATCTACTTTGCATTTTATTTATTTATTTATATATATATATCAAATAAGTAGTAGCCAATTCTTTACTAGTTCAATTTCACTTGATGTTAATTTATGATCCGCCCCTTCCTTCATCTAATGTATATTTTTGCGGCTCTGTTAACTTGAAAAACCTTTAGCTTTAAAACAACCATAAATTATATGTCTACTAAAAACAGAACATCCTCAAAAATTATGGGATATGGTTTATACTTGTACTTTTTTTTAGGTTTATCATTCAGAAGCACTGCTAAAGCATTATCATTTTTAAAAATAATAAAGATAAGTCATCATGTTTCCATTTGGAAATGGCTACAAAAATACAAACCAAAAAGACATCTAAAGGATAAGAAAATCAAAGAATATTCTTGTATACAAAAAGATGAAATTGCCATAAATCAGGTTCTTCTGAATTAATGTGGCTTTGATGGGTAATTATAGAACCAAAACATAAAGAAATCCTTGAAATGGACATATCAAAAGAGAGAGAAATATGTTTGTTTGTCGCTATTGAACGATTTCTCTCTCTGAGGTTGTAAAAAGATATGGATTACATTCTGTTTCATCATCAGATGGGGCAGTACATGGTATCCACCCCAAGCATGTCGATTTATAAAACTTGTCCATCATATTCATTCTTCTTTTGAAAAAAGGCATAATTGAAAGAACAATGCAATCGTAAAAGATAGAATGGAAGAATTTGACGACTATTTTCCTTGTAAAAAGAACAAATGTAAATTACATCATATAAAACAATGGCTCAAATTGTTTGCTGACAAACACGATAAAGAAATATAATATCTTAAGTTAATAGGGCCAAAGAACTCATTCTATCATTATTTATTTATTTTAATATAGTTTATTTTTTTAAAAAGCAGACAAATGATGCTTAAATGATAGCAAATCATATTTTAAATATTAAATGAATCACCTAGTTCTTGATTTACAATTTAAAGATATATGCATTGTAAAAATCAATAGACCAGAAGTATTGAATGCATTAGATAGAGATGTCCTTGTGGAATTAGATGAGGCAATAAATACAGTTTGCCATGATGATGGCATTAAGGCAGTAATAATTACCGGCGCAGGTGAAAGATCATTTTGTACTGGAGGAGACATAAGATACGTTATAGGTATTGATCCAAAAGAAGCACAGGAATATGCTACATATGCTCACAATTTGCTTAATAAAATCGAGAATATGGATAAGCCTGTTATTGCCGCAATTAATGGATATGCTTTGGGTGGAGGATGCCAGCTCGCATTAGCATGTGATATTCGAATTGCAACCAGTAATGCCAAAATGGGACAAACAGAAGTTAAAATGGGAATTCCGCCAGGATGGGGTGGAACGCAAAGATTAACAAGAATAATTGGAATCGCAAAATCAAAGGAACTTATCTATACAGGTAAAATTATAACAGCAATAGAAGCAAAAAAAATTGGGCTAGTTAACAAAATAGTAGAGTTAACTGAGAAAGAAGTATCTACCATGCAGAACACTATAGTAGAAAATACAAAGATAATAACAAATGATGGTAAAGGTCGCCATCACCCACAACAACTAAATGAAAAACAAAAATCACAGGAGTTATCTCAACTTTTAAACAGCAAACTAATAGAAGAATCCATCTCTTTTGCAAAAGAGATTACAAAAAATAGTTATAATGCCATTAGGATTAGTAAAGCATTGATTAATAAGGCAATTGATGTCCCCATTGAAACAGGATTACGTTTAGAAATTTATGGTATGGCATTAAGTTTTGCACATAGCGATAGGCAAAAAATGATGTCTGCTTTTTTAAACAAAAGGTCATAAGTTTGAGAATAACATGACAAATTGAAACTTTTATTGAATAATGACTTTTTTTCTTTTGATTTAATATTTAATTATTTGGAATAAAAGTGGAATATATTTACTATATTATAAATAACATTATCCTGATTTAATATAAAAGGTTTCTACTTAAAGAATTAAGCACCGATATTATATGGTATCACAAATAGCGCGTTAAATTAATTTTTTCTTCACTTGAATCTAATACGAAATATATAATGAATAAATTGAAAATGAATCAATCTAACTTGCATTAAATAATAGTAAGTTAAATTCATTAATATATTATATTTCAAATACAATTTAAATCACCTAATTTAAGCGGAAGACGCCTAAGGGTTTTATTTGCCAGAGTATCTCATTTATGTATATCTTATTTGTTTATAGATTTTGATTGTTTATGTAATAGTTTATTATGCCTTAATGGATTTACCCCATTTTAAGCCTTTTTGTATTTAAATATCCTATTTTGGTGGTTGTTGAAGGTATATTTTTTCAGGTTTTATCTTTAAAATGATTCTTTTTTCACTTGGTGAATGATATGGATATTTGTCAATGCCCATGTATTTTTTGGCTAATTTGTCAGCATGTTCTATTGCACCATCTGTATTCTGTTCTATAACTTTTCCTCTTATGGTAACCATTTCATACGGATTATTGGAATCAGCAACTGAAACAGCTACTCTCGGATCCCGGGATATATTTTCTTGTTTTAATCTACCTTTAGCAGTATTAATTAAAATTGTATTTGTATTTTTATCCCAGTCTATCCATACGGGTGTGATTTGTGGAGAACCATCTTTCATAAGAGTTGAAAAAAAAGCAAAGTTTTTTCCTTCTAAAAGCTTTATTACAGGTTCTGTTATTTCATTCATTAGATTTCTAAATGTATTAAATAATGCATCTCTAATAACAATTTAGTTTTTTTGTTTTAAACATAGTTGTAGAAAATTAGTATCTATGGATTAAATTGTTCAACGTATGGATTTTCCTTCTATATTAAAACATTGACTATAAAAATACATTCCTATAACAAATTTATTAATTGTAAACATGAAAACTATAGTCCCCATTATCCGGCTTATTGTAGTCTATATTTATATCATTTTTATTGGTTATTTTTGTAACTTTTTCACCTTTGCAATCTTATGCTCAAAACAAAACAACTACTACTTTATTGCCAAGAAAAAATATGCCAATCAGTCTTTTGTATTTGATACCAATTCTAAACCATATGGATTGACTTTTGGTAAATGGACTGGAAAATGGTGATGATGTGCGTATTCCATACAAAAAATATTAATCCTGTGTATGATGATATTGGTAAATATTGTACTGTAAATCAAAGTGGTCCAGTTTTGTTTTTAACATGTTCATAACAAAATCCAGTTGATAGGTAGTATTGTACGATACCCTTTGGTAAATCTATTCAGCTCTGTTAACTTAAGGAAAAACCTATAGCTTTAAAACAACCATATATTATAGGAGATCAAGAAATAGAATATCCACAAGAATTATTGGTTATGGCTTATATTTGTACTTTATTGGTTTACCCTTCAGAAATACGGCTAAAGCGTTATCTTTCTTTTTTGTGTGTATGATTAAAAAAGCCATGTTTTATTTGGAACTGAATTCAAAAGTACAAACCACATAAATCAAAAAAAAGAATATCGATGGACATGTCATCTATGAAACTGCCATAAAAACATGCTCTGAAATAATATGTCTTGGATAATGATGAACCAATATACAAAGAAATTCTTTCTTTTCATACATCCAAAGAGCGAAACATGTTTGTTGCTGAGTGCTTTTGCATGATTATTTTAATCGTTAATTGTTAACGTTTTGTTGAGAGATTATCACAAAAATAGTGAAATCATGTTATTGTACTAACTAAGATACAGTTTTTAGCTAACTGTTTTTGAATCGTGCAACAAAACATTGCTGAGCGGATTCTATCTGATGTTTTAGAAGAGTATGGAATACATTCAGTTTCAACAAATGATGGTGGTGATTGTACTTGGTACCCTCAGCAAGCATGCAAATTCTTGAACCTACAGCATTATCTTCATTCCTCTTTTGTATATATACAAGAATGAAAAAAGCATTGTTGAAAGAACAATTCAGCAGTACATAAAAGATAGAATAGAAAGGTTTAACGATTATTTTCCTTGTATAAAAAAGAACAAGTGTAAATTAATCCATATTAAACAATGGCCTCAACTGTTTGTTGATCAATATGAAAAAGAATATATCTTAAGTTAATAGGGCCGAAAGAAATGTATGTATGCATAATATGCTTCTAATTAATTCTTAAGTTTTGGATTTGATTGTTTTCTATATCGGGAAATAGCAAGTTCTTATACTTTTCTTTATCACACTCCAATTATTATTTTTTTATGTGAATCGCTTTAAGAATAGTAAAAAAAATAATTTAATCAATCACATTGATTTTTCTCACACCTACTCTATTTGTTATAAAAACCTCATCTGAGATTTGAATAATGTCACCTTGCTTTATTTTTTGATGACTTCTTTTTTCTTTTAAAGGTACTCCAAACGGTCGTTCTTCTTCTTTGAATTTTATCCAAATTCTACCCGGATTAAGAATATTCTTAAATTCGCATTCCCACACTAGTTCAAAAATAGTACCTAAGGCCTGTTTGCTAATTTGATTTCCTTTTAGAATGACTTCAGGATCAGATTCTTTGCAGAAATATACTCGTATTTTCATGGATCTTATATTTTGACATTTTTATTTTAAAGAAATTATAAACATTCCAATAAAAATAAAAGATAATATATACATAATTTGCTCTATTTTTTAATCTTTTTCTTTAAATTGTAATTATTTCGAAGTAGCTTAAATGCATGATCGCCATTGCTCGTCCTTAAATAACATGTGATCCATAGTAATGCAAGCGGCTCCAATAATCTAGATTCTTTAATCTCACCTATATCCATCGTTTCCCATCCTAACTTTGTGAGAATACTGTCTGTTACAAATTTTTTAGCTTGGTTATCATTGCCACAAATGAACATAGTGGGAGGACCTCCATTAGGAAACTCTGGATGGAGAAAATGAGGATTTCCAACAGTATTAAATGCTTTTACAACCTTGGCTTTGGGAATTAGACGTTGAACAGTTTCACCTGCAGAGTCGGAGAATCCAAGAGCTAGCTTGGGAGTCATACCATTGGAAAAATCTAATGGATTAGTTGCATCAATTACAATTTTATCATCAAAGTTGTTTGGATCGGCCATTTTTATAGCATTTATAGTTCCATCCCATAATGTTGCTACCACAATAATTTCTCCATAATTTGCAGATTCAGCAAAAGACCCTGCAAAAGCTTTTTCTTTTTCCACGCCGTGCTTATTTAACCATTGTACAACTTCTTTTTTGTTTGGATTACGTGTGCCAATTTTAACCGTGTGGCCGAGTTCAATAAATCCATCACCTAGTCTACGACCTACATCGCCTGATCCAAGAATTCCTATTTTCATGATGATTTAGAATTAAATATATCGATCCTAATAAGGAAAAAAGTTAAATTATAATAAATCTATTGAAGAATGATATGAATTATAATTAATATATTATATGGATTTAACTTTATTTTCATCTTTATTCTCAAATAAATCAATTACCAGTAATTTAACAATTTACAAAACTAGCTTATCCATTAAAATAATTAAAGTACTAGAAGACAATAGCATAAGATAACATATCTTGATATTTGCCGAATAAACTAGAATTACAAAGGTATTCCTTTGAAATGAATAGCAGGAAATGGATTACATTTATTTTTATTATTGCCTACATATTAGGAGTGAACAGTGGAAAGAAGTGGATTAAACTATTTCTCATAGTTGTGGTATTAATAGTGTCTATATCTATTTTTTTTGGTTATTATTATTTTTATATGTATCATAAACCTATTCCTATCATAAGTGCTGGAAAAGATAAATTTGGTATAAAAGAAATTTATCCCACAAAACCAGGTGGAGAACAGTGGTTTATGAATATGGATAATCCAAATGATGATTCCAGAACTGATCCTCAAACAACTCTAATAAAAAATAATGATGGCAGTGGGAGTTGGAAAATACAGAGCCCTGAAGTACGTTATAATATATATACTTCTAGTGGGTTTCAGCCCCATTTAATAACAACTCTAAATCAAAAAGAATTATCCAAAAAAGGATATATGCAATCTCCTAATGATTGGAAGAACGTTGAAATTACTGGCTACTTTAAGATAAACAGCTTTACTAATTCGACAACAAATGGTGCAGCTCATATCGAACTTGTTGCTAGAGGTGCAAAAAACACTAACGATGAAACTTTAATTAATGGTTTACCTGCGAAGTGTGAATCTACAACTTATCATTCAAATACCTATGAAACTGGAAGAGTAAAATTTGAAAAAGATCTAGAACATATTCAAGGATACACAACTGGGGATAAAGAAAAATTACATGCAATAAAGAAGCCTCTTCTTGGGCGATGGATTGGAATTAAAGCAGTTTTCTATAATCTTCCAGATGGTTCAGTGAAATTGGAACAATTTATTGATGAGAATTCAAACAATAATTGGCATAGGGTTTTATCATATATAGATGATGGTCATTGGGGTGGTGGAATTCCCGAATGTGGTGGTTCAGATAATCAAATAATAACATGGGGCGGGCCGATAGCTATATTCAGATGGGATAACATCGATAATATGGATGTAAAAGATTTTAGTATACGAGAGATTAAGCCAAATACAAAAGAATAGGCCCTTTTCCCTTGATCCAATTTAGAATTAAATAGATAAATCTTTAGTTTAATTTGAACCTGTTTAAAGCTGAACAATGATACAATATATATAAATCAATCTTTACAAATCTATAAAATTTTTGTTATTGTTTTGTTACTTAATATTTAATTTAAATTGCATATATTTGGTAAATGCCATTTTAAAGATTCTAATACAATCGGGATTACAACTTCTTTTTTACCAAAATTTTCAATTCATGGTGCATTCTCCAGATTCACGGTATAACTTAATCGTGGTCAGACCGATTCCTCCATATTTCAATCAAATGAAGTAATTGTTCATTATACTTTTTGACAGGCACTGTACCATGCGAATTGAAACATTGCGATTAAATAATACCCTAATGGAAATTGATCTTTTTATATAAAATTCTCATTTATTTTAATCATTTGCTTTGTACCTATTTTGTTTTTTGTCATTGTTAAATGAAAACAAGCAAAGGACTAGTAAACTTGATTTAGAATTGGCTGTATTTTAAAAATAAGCCAAAAAATAACTAAATTTTTAATTATGTAGAAAAGCTAATAATTATAATTTTTACATTTTTTAAAATCAAATATAAAATTTTTCAAAAAGAAATGGTTTTTTACTTATCCTTTATTTTGTTTTATTGATATTTTTTGGAAGTTGAGGTTTGCAATATTTTTAATAAAACAATGATTAGGTATCATCACTCTTTTGTTATTACCTATAATAGTTACTAAAAAAATTATTTAACAATATTTTATCTTTCTTATAGTTTGTTTTTAAGTTAAAACTAAAAAAAATCCTGATTGTATAGAATTTTAATTATTACATTTTGCTTCCTTTTTTTTTAATGTGCTTCATGATTATGTTTATCTAATTCCTCTACTGTATCAAAAGCTGCTCCACATTGACAATCATATTTCTTGCTTTCTTCTTGTGACATTATTTTAATATGACTACCAATCTATATAAAGTTAAATAATAACAGGGAGGTTTAGTAAAAAGATTTAATTTTGATTAAAGTAAATAGAAAGAACCTCTAATTTCTTTTTTTTAAAGTTCTCTTTATAAATATTAAGGATTTAAGTTCGATTGCATATATCAATACAATTTTGTATAATTCTGAATTAAGTTTATTTTAGACTATAATAAAAAAAGGTATTCGTCACTTTAATATTATCATTTTTCAGATTAATATAGAATCACTTTTCTTTTCGACTAGCTGTTTCATGTTCTTTAATTTGAAAATAACACCTAAACCATCCACTAGCTTTTTTTGCTAATTCTTCCATTTTACCCGGCTCTTCAAATAAATGACCTGCTCCGGATACTACTATCATTTTCTTTTTTATAACATTCATTAAATGTCTATCTAATACTTGCTGATTCCATTCAATAACTTGATTATCTTTCTCACCTACTATAAACAAAGTTGGACAGTTTATACTCTTTAAGGAAGTATAATTATATGATAAATCAACTCTTCCACCTCTTGATACAATGGCACTAATATTTTCTGGTTTTTTATCTGCTGCGATCAAAGCTGCCGCAGCACCTGTACTTGCTCCAAAGTATCCCAATATCATATTTTTAGTATTATCCTGTTTGGTAAGCCAATCTGTTACAGAAATCAGTCTATATGCTAAAAGTTCGATATCAAATCTATACTCTTTTGTTAATACATCGATTTTTTCTTCCTCTTCAGTAAGAAGATCTAAAAGTAGAGTGGAAAGACCATCATTATTTAAAACTTGAGATACATATTGATTTCGTGGACTATATCTTCCACTACCACTTCCATGCGCAAAAATGACAAGTCCTTTAGAATTTTCTGGAATCATGAGACTACCTTCTATGTAAGTTTTAGAATCTTTGTCTACAGGTATTTTTACGGATATTTCTGTTGACTTATAATTATTAACCATTTATTAATTAAAATATTGAAATATTGAAGATAATATTTTCTATTTTCCTTTTGTACTTGTATTTTACTCATACTATATGAAAGAATAATATATAATACATAAATATACACACCATTTAATGACAGAAAGATTATATCTTTTAGAAAACAAATAAAATTGCTTTCTCTCTAGTTTTTAAATTATCAATAAAATATAACAATAATCTCTATCCATCTAATCAATGAAATATCGATTTTTTTACAAATTACATATTGTATACTTTTTTCTCTTTGTTTTCTCTTACTTCAATATTTCAAATTTTGAAATCTTGTTAATATATAAGATCTATCACAGTTTTATTAATAAGGTATAACATTTTGAAATAAGAAAAATAAGAAAATTTTTAGTCTCTTTAAAATAATGTACGATATAGATGAGTTATATAATAGACGAGGAAAGTCATCCAAGGCATAAAAAATCTAGAAATTTAGAAAATGTTCTTATTATGCAAGGAGGTGGCT
Organism: Candidatus Nitrosocosmicus sp.; assembly: GCA_025934495.1. Classification (GTDB taxonomy): domain Archaea; phylum Thermoproteota; class Nitrososphaeria; order Nitrososphaerales; family Nitrososphaeraceae; genus Nitrosocosmicus. The sequence goes on along the minus strand of JAICXY010000001.1, from coordinate 64,904 downwards.
CTTTGGGATCTTTTGCCTGCGGCGTTTATAAAACACTGGTAAAACAAAATGTAAGAATAGATATAGTTGCCGGAACTTCTATCGGGGCAGTAAATGCTGCAATCATTGTTGGAAGTAAAAGCGATCAACCCGAAAAAGATTTAGAAGATTTTTGGCTCGAGATCGGAGAAAGCAATATCCAGCTTATTCCAGATATATTCATTTATGATTGGGATTCTAAAATTAAAAAATATTTAACCAAGAAAATATCATCTGCTTCAGCAAATGCTGCAATATTTGGTGTCCCAAAAATGTTTGTTCCCAGATGGCAATGGTGGAATAATACCGGTGCAATAAATACTGTTCCTGATTGGGACTCTCTTAATCCCAGAAATTGGACTTATGTATACGACCATTCTCCTCTTGCAAAGACACTTGATAAATATATAGATTATAAAAAATTAAACCTTGCTGCCACACAAGAAGAATCACCATCTGTTTTTCGACTTATAATAACTGCGGTAGATGTAATGACTGGAAAGCCTCTAGTTTTTGATAATACACAAATGGAAATCAAAGCAAAACATATTTTGGCAAGTTCTGGTTATCCTATTTATGGATTTCCTTGGGTAGAGGTTGAAGATGGTGTATATGGGTGGGATGGTAGCTTACTTAGTAATACTCCAATAAGAGAGGTAATTTATGTATCACCTAGAAATGATAAAAATATATTTATTGTTGAAAATTATCCTCAAAAGATTGATAGGCTTCCTTCAAACATGGGAGAAGTCGTCAATCGGTATAAAGATATTTTGTTTAGTGATAAAGATATGTACAATATACAAATGTCAAAGTTGGTAACTCGGCATATTCGCCTTATTGAAAAACTCTATGATGCATTTGAAAAATTTACAGACAAAGCTAAAATTAATTCTGAAGAATTAAAAAATATAGAAAATGAATACAATAATTTAATAGAAAACTATGGCGCTGAAATAAGGTCTGTTACAAGAATAATCAGAAGTGAATTAGAATCCCCTACAATGCTAAAAAATGCAGATTTTTCCACTAAAACTATAAAAGAACTGATAGAGCAAGGAGAAAAAAAAACTTTAGAAAAATTATCTTATTGCGATCTTTTAAACTATGATTTTAACATGTAATAAAATAATAATTTATTGCATTATATCAGATTGATTTTGATAATTGATAAGATAATAGTGTATTTGATATGAAATCCTGATTCATAAAATAAAACATTTCCTTAAACACTTGTAATAACAATAGATATCAAAAAGTATAATGATCTGACATGATTGATGGGCTTTATTAATTGGATTCATATCAAATTTTTTTTCTTGATTTTACTTCTTTTATATTTGGAGCTAGGTAAATGTGATTTTGCTCGATTTGTCAAAATAATTTTTATGACGTACCAAGTAAATGTATGAAAAATACAATCATAATCAAACGCAAATATTATACACATATTTTATTTCCTGAACGCGAGGTAAGATAAAATGGTTAAATCAATAAATTTTTTGTTAACTGAAACCAAACTGTAATAACCAATAACAGATATAATATTAGGAACAGTTTACCTAAATTCAGATAATGTGTATTTAACATTATCTGCTATAGTTGTTTATATTTTTGGTCGAACCATATCTTCTGGATTTATAATTGTATTATATTCGGCCTCAGTTAAATATCCTAATGCAACAGTTGCCTGACGAAGAGTAATGTTTTCTTTATAAGCCTTTTTTGCAATCATGGCAGCTTTTTCATAGCCGATCTTTGATTTTAAAGCAGTTACTAGCATTAATGAATTTGAAACTAATTCATTCATACGATCAACGTTTGGTTCCATTCCTTTCGGACTATTACTATCTTTTTGGACATATTCAATATCATTAATACAAAAATCGCAGAAAGTATTGCAAACATCTGCTAAAAGTCGTATTGAATGAAGGAGGTTAAATATTATAACAGGTTTAAATACATTTAGTTCAAAATTTCCCTGCGAACCAGCCATTGCTATTGCAGCATCGTTTCCCATTACCTGACAGCATACCATAGTCATTGCTTCACACTGAGTTGGATTGACTTTACCTGGCATTATGGATGAACCGGGTTCTTTTTCAGGAATACGGATTTCTCCAATACCACAACGAGGACCTGATGCCAACCATCGAATATCGTTTGCGATCTTCATAAGTGTACATGCTAATGTTTTTAATGTTCCGCTGATGTTGACTATTGGATCATGACTTGCAAGTGAAGCAAATTTATTCGATGCTGAACGAAAAGGCAAACCAGTCTCCTTTGAAATTTGTATAGCCATTTCTTCACCAAAGGTACTAAAAGAATCCAATCCTGTTCCTACTGCTGTTCCTCCAATAGCAAGGTCAAATAATCCATCTACTGCCTGTTCGATGTACTTATGGCAAATATCAAGTTGAGCTACCCATCCAGAAATCTCTTGCCCAAAAGTTAGAGGGACAGCATCCTGTAGATGAGTTCTACCAACTTTAATTATATTTTCATAATTTTTAGATTTTTCGTTTAAAGCTTTTCGTAGTTTATAAATACTTTGCAATAATGGTATCCTATTTCGAGGTATATTGGATAAATTATTACCATCAGTATTGTTAATTATTGATGGCCTTAATGTTAGTAATGGACTTCCTACAATCTCTATAGCAGCTGCGATATGCATTGCAGTAGGAAACGTATCATTTGAAGATTGTGACATATTTACGTCATCATTTGGATGTATTTTTTTTTCTGAATCAGGATCTGTAAAAATCTCATTTGCACGGTTTGCTATTACTTCGTTAACATTCATATTTGTTTGTGTACCTGAGCCTGTTTGCCATACATACAGAGGAAAGTTCTCATCAAGTTTGCCCGAAAGTATTTCATCGGCTGCTTTTATGATATTATCTGCTTTTTCTTTTGATAGTAATTTGTGATTATCATCTATTTTCATGTGGGATGAATTGATAATGGCAGCGCATTTTTTTACAAGTGCTAATGCATAGACTACTTCAAGAGGCATACGATCATTTCCGATAGAAAAATGAAGAAGTGAGCGTTGAGTCTGAGCTGCCCAATATTTACTGGCAGGTACATTGATTTCGCCCATACTATCTGCTTCTAAACGAGTCTTGAATTCTTTGTCTAATTGGTTATGTAATTTAATTTGTAAAGATTTGATATCTTTTATATCTTCATTTATCAGATCTTCTTGTTTGGTATCTTTAAATACAGTATTTTTTGATGAGGTTGAAATTGTTGTTGATGTCAAGATATCGACTGTTTTATCTATAATTGCCAATTCTTCTTTTGAGAAATCAATTTTAGGCATAACGTGAAAATGACAAACCACGTTAATAAATTATAAGAAATTCTTGCTCTGTGGTATAATTCTGAAATTCGTTTTTTAATGATTGGACTTTTATCAGATTATGAATTCCGATTAGACATTTTAGACTTGGACTGAACTCTGTATGCAATTACGAAATAATTGGGTTATGCAATAAAGCAGAAATTCTAATTGATAAGAAATTGTATACATTAAATAGAAATTGATAGAATATTTTTTTAATATGCAGTATTTTTTATTGAAATATATTCTATATATCTCATATTAGAATAACTATTTTTTTACCCCTTAAAGTTTACAAAAAATTCTATGATATGTTAATCTAATAACAATTATAATAAATATTACTCCTGTTTTTTAGAAATGAAATTAGAATAAAAGTAAAACTGCAACTATCAATATATAAAAGTTATAAGAATAAATAAAACAAAATGAGCAAAGACCAAAAAAATAATGTTAATTACAATAATGGTAATAACCATGATCCGGAAGTTTTGGAGGAGGGTGACATTTACTTTTTTTATCGACCTAAAAAGAATTCTCAAAATGTGAAAGACATGGAAGATGTTAGACGATTTTTCATGGTAACCGCACCTGAAGATAAATATATCAATAGCAAGGATAAAAAACAATTCTATAGATTATTAGTTATAGGCAAAAAATCACTTCCTGAAATAAGAAAGAGTGAAGCTAGAGCATCTGAACGTTTTTGGGCAAGAGTAGGTGGAATTTTTGAGGATAAGAATGAGCTTACTAAAGAACTATTTTCAGACGAATTTAGAAAAGGTGATGGTGCTAGACCAGCAGGTTTTGGTAAGTACGTTATAGTAAGACATAAAAATCATTCCGAGATCGCATATGTTTTAGAAACTCCAGAAGAACCAGGCGAAGCTCAAAAAGAATTTGGCATAGAAAAAGAAGCTAGTTATATTATATCGGTTATAAATCCTAAAAAGCCAACTCCATCAGGCTATCCAAGTTCAGAAGAAACACCAAATTATCCTGACAAAGTACTACAGGAGTTTGATCAAGAAGAGAATTTTGTATCTTTAACAAAAGATACAAATTTTATAAACTATCTAAATGCACAAGTTATACTTATTGGAGCAAGAGAGGGAAAAGATAGTATAAACAAAGAGCTTGGAATAGACATAGAAGAAAAAGGATCAGGTAAATCAAAGGATATTTTTAGAAAATTAAACATAAGAAAAGGGCAAATACCAATAAAACCACTTACAGAAGGAAAGTTAGAATAAATCAAAATTGTTTCTTATAGATAAACCTTTTTTTTTGTTTATTACAGTAGATTCAAATAGTTTTATATTTCCAATTATAACGTTATTAGAAGAAATATCTAAAAATGGATTTAGATTATGAGGAAAGTGTTAGCCCTCCATCTGCATACACGGTTGTATCTGTAACATTACTTGCACTGGATGATACTAAAAATAATGCAACTTTAACTACTTCTTCAGGTTGTGCTATCTTGTGTATTTGTATAACTTGTTCTTCTTGCTTTTTCTTCTGGAGATCATCCAAGGTCTCTTTATTTATATCAGTAGCAATAGCGCCCTTGTGCAATAGTATTGATACGTATACATTAATCGGCTGCTTTGTTGCATGATTCCCCTTTCTCAAATACATATAGCTAACATATTCCATGACATTATATGAAATGGTCTGTTTACAATCAATCTCTTGTTAGAGGTGGTGAAATTTTACTAGGATTTGATGTCATTGATAACTGGGATATTGAAATAAAAGAGATGGACAAAGACAAGGTTGAATTAAGCGCCATTTCATTATCCTAATACCTTTCTCCTTCTCTTACTTTGATATGCCAAAATATACTTTCATCTTCCATATAGACAAACCTAAGATTGGTAGTGCCCAAGAGCATGCCCATGGAAAACTTCCATATATATACACGATTACACCACAATAAGTAGAAGAATAAATCGTTTGGATATAAAGATAAAAGATATGGATAAGAAAGATAAGGATTTTGAAGACGAATACGTCGTCATTGCAATAGATATTACCAATATTAATTTTACAAATAGGTGTCATTATTTCATATATTTGATTTATGATCGCCTCTGTATTCAGAAGATTATTTTGTGATGGGTACGGTCATTGTAGTCATTACTGCTTTCTTGAAAAACTCAAACATTTGTAAAAAATTTATAGAAATTCGCTTGAATAATTAGTATTACCGCATTAAAATTGACTTTTATTTACAAGAAAAGCGATTTTTATAGTTATTCGACAAATCATAGACATCGTAATCATCCTTCGTCATTTCATAAATCTTATTTTGTGAATGATATAACCACGATGATTGTTAACCATAAATTTCGTCTTTACAGTATCTCTTTTCTTCTTGCCTATCGAATAATCCATCTTTCTTTTATTATTATCGACAGGTCTTGGTATTTGCTATTGTTCTATGGAATCTATTAAAGCCATAAAGCCCGGAAAAATGCTCTTTAACTTCTTCTGTAGTTCAAAGTCTTTTCACTATGATATATACCTTTTATGGGATAGGAATACATTTTCTAATAAATTTTCAATCTTTTGTATGTTCATGCAAATATTGCTTTGATAAGTTAGAGAAAGCCAACTAGAGTGTAAGTATGTACAGGTGGTAGTATACCAAAAGCATAAGGAACTTTCTTTAGATCAAGTTTGAAAGGTCTAACTTCCTACAACATCCATGTCTCTTTTTCATCCTTTTCTTTTGGATAAGCGTTGTATTTCATGTTTGGCATATTTTTTTGGGATCTTTGAGGTCGGTAAATGATTTGAAAATCAATAGTGGCTTTCTGGATAACAACAGTATGAAAACAAAGAAGAGAACATGATAATGGAGATCTGTTGATAATAAAGCTGTTTGCAAGTAATATGCAAGATCTAATGGAATATCGGAACTAATGCATTACCTTTTAAATTAAAACTGTAAAAATAAAAAGATAAGAATTTCTTCTGCTGTAGATAGAAGATCATTGCCGATTTATCTGCTTATCTGTAACCTTAGATCTAACAGATGCAAGCGATTGGTCAATTTGATATATGGCCAGCTTGTCTTTTCCAAGTAAATCAAACTTTTGGAGAATTGTTTGAAACAACGTTTCCTCTTCTATTTGTTCGATTATAAACCACTGCAAGAATGAGTATGTAGAACGGTCTTTTTCCTTTTCAGTCATCTCAACTAGATCATAAATTGCCTTAGTTACAGTTTGTTCGCCCTTTAGGCCAAATTGGAAAGTTGATTCTAAGGATTCAAAACTACTTGGAGGTTTTTCAATTGCTGGGATTATCGCCTCTGCTCCAACACCATTAAGATAATGAAGGAACTTTAGCATATGTCCATTTTCTTCTGCAGCTTGTTCAAAGAAGAAGGAGGCACTTCCATCATATCCTGTTCTTTCACACCATGATCCGATTGCAATATAGGCATTCGCAGATGACGCCTCATAAGAAATTTGATCATTAATTGCTTTTGTCATTTCTGTTGAAATTCGCATTATAGCAATGAATGGTTTTTAATATCTATATTTTTTGCTCTCCATAGTATTTGAGATTTAGCTGTATATTTATTTATCAAGTCCGAGATCAAATCCACTTGCATTATCTAACTGTAAATCTGATCATCAATCGTGAACGTTAAAGGATGTATATCTGTATTTAATTTAATAATTATCGTTTACCTATTTAAAGAGTCAATCTAAATTCAGGTTTCAGATCCCGTTCAATATATTAAATGTAAATGGTAAAAGAATAGATCTGATACGATAGAGATACTCATACTTGCTGCTCCAAGGCTTATTGCAGTGATTATTAACAGTGAAGAGATTATAATTTTAAATTTCAATTTCATAATTTTCAATGTATAAATTATTTAAAAACGTGTATTTTTTTTCTCCATTATATCTTCTTATTTTCCTTTGCTATCATGAAGTTTTCTCTCTCTTACCTATTGTTACTTTACGTATTTTCGCATTAGAGATTTTTAGACACTGCCTCTAGTTTAAGAAAATTATTTGGATATTGCATATGGCACCCCAGAGAAGACAATACCCAACTACACAAGAAGAGTTTATCAGTAATATAGATATAAAATTAAAGAAATGAAAAGATGTTAAATGTGTAGTGATAGACTAGTATCACGTTAATAACTAACACTATATGTCCATTTTGTAGTGGCATTAAAGAATCTACAACGACTTTAAAAGATTCTATCACTCATCCTATTGTGGTTGTAAGTATACAGATAGAATGAATTGTCCGCGGTGCAAAAAATCATGTCATCACATACATCTTTGAAACCCAAGATAATAGTTTCACCAGTATAGTATAAAGCTCCAACTGCTAAAGTCATAAATAATAAATGTTCTATGTCTTCAATCGATTAATACTTGCATATATCTAAACATAATAATCTTGAAACAATCCATAATGACCTAATATTTTTATAGATTGTTGCTATTTTTTCAGGATACTCCATCATGACTATATAGGCTTTTAATATGTTAATCTATCAAGTTCTAATTGCTGAGATTGTTTTCCTTTAATATAATCACGGTATAACTCCTCGGTTTAAGGAATTTAGTCTTGTTGATCTTTTGCTATTTCTGTTATGTCTTCTTTAATTGATCCTTCTTTCTCTGTTTATTTGAGGTGACAAAATAAATAATAGCAAGTCATCGACATCAACAGTTGATTTTTTTTAAACGTTAATGATAGAATAGTTTTGATAAATAATTATTTCTATCTAAAATCATAAATCTACAATATTCACTTTAATTCAAGGCAATACGTCATTTTATATTACCGTCATATTAGACAGGATTTAATACTACGTCATCGCCTTCCCATTATCCCAGGCAGAGAAAAACTTGGGTATAATTTCAATTACAATCTGCATAGCTTTTCTTGTATTATCCATTATCAAATTGGCAAGAGGGTGGTTAAGAGTACCCAAGTATTTTATATTTATTTTTTCGACAATCGGTATGTTCCAATCTACATCTTCAGATATTTTTGCTATCGCTCTTCCCTTCACACCTTTATAGGGAAAGTTCTCATCGTCTATAGAAAAATAAATTTTATCGGGATTTCTATATAGGTTGCGAGCCTTCTTCGAAGTTTTTTGAGTAGACATAAAAATCTTGCCAGTTTCTTTGTCATATAGAAACCAAATAGGTTGAATGATGGGATATCCTTCCTCGTCTATTGTAGCCAACTGCATGTTGAGTTTGCTTTCAAGAAAATTGTTAACTTCAGCCTCTGTGACTGGATTTGATATGCTTGGAATAGCTTGTATAATTTTCAATGTACACAAATGTCTTCTTTTTGATTTAAGTTTTTTTAAAAAATAATTATTGTATTTGTCATATTTTATTTTTATTCTATTACTCTCTTTTTCTAGTTGTCATTTTTGCAATTAACTGAACCATCCAACCGTCAAAACCTATTTACAAGGTCTATTAGCCCTACCCATTATCTACAATTTAGACTAATATTATTACATTTTGAAGGTTGTCTCATATAACGCTGTATCTTGTTTGACTACGACGAGATTTTGTGCCATTATATCTATGGCTCTAGGACTCTCGAGCCGAGGCAATTTTAGCCTTTGTTCTTCTTTCTTTCACAATCATAATACTACCTATTATGAAAACTATCTGAACTAATTCTGTTGCTATCTCTAATTCACTTATCGGTAATCCTCTACCTGGTACTGCAATGACAAAGAGCGCAATTAGGATAGCCGTGCCACCAATACCGATATAATACCACACATTGCTCCATCTCTTGAGAACAGGTATCACCCAGAACAATTGACATGCACCGGAGACTAGAAAAAATATCATAACATTCACGGGTGTAAATGCAAAAAACATAAGAATAATTGCGAGATGCGATACACCACCTATAAAGGTGGATGCAGCAGTTACATAAAATAATACTCTGTCAATCAAGATTTGATTTTAAAATGATCCATGTATTATACTTATCAATATATCTGGTCGATGCTTCAGATGATAGCTTAAATCTGTGGAAAGAACATAGAGTCAAAAACCTTAAGTAATAATGTTTTCAAGCTGGTTCAGCCAAAGTAATATCTAGGTGTCCTATTAATAATAACAAAGCAATCTTATTTACAATACAGCTAGTCACATGGGATTTGACTGTAATCTTTTGATTTCTTTTGATCTGCCGTTTGTTTAAAATAAAGTGCTGAAGTAAATCCTTTTTTTGACTAATAGATAATTTAGAGTCCACCTATCAAATGCATAAGTCGTGTTTGTTCATCAATCGCATCTATTATAGGAACAAGAGTTACCATCAGCTCGCCCAAGCCTGTCGACAAAAGTTCTTTAAACCGTACAGCCACTTCAGATTCATTACCTGATATAATCAAATTATCCACAAGGGCATCAGGCACAATAGTTTCATTACCATCTTTAGCTGTAATAGGGAAGCCTGCATCGGTGAACATTTTAGCATAAAAAGGAAGCTTTGCGTAGAAACTAAGCATTTGATGTCCTTTTTCGAGTATTAAAGGATCATCTTGGCTTAGGGCTACTAGTACATGTGCTACTAATGGAGGCTCTGAGGAGCGTCCGCTAGAAGCTGCTGATGCTTTACGTAATGCAGGCATTCCAGTTTGAAGCAAATATGAGATAGGACATAACCATGAAATAGCACCATCGCTGATTTCTCCAGCCAATTCAAATGCCTTCTCTCCTAATGTAGAAATCAACAACGGAATCTTTGCTGTACGTGTCATTGTGGCTACAACATTAAAAAAGCGCCCTTGATGATTGACCTTTCCTTCCCAGAGAGCTGCACGTAGTATCTGCAAATATTCTCGGAGATGAGCTAATGGTGTTGACTGTGGCAAACCATATACACCCTCTATTATAGGTCGATGACTGGGACCTATTCCAAGGCGAAGTCTACCTGGTGCAATATCATTTATAGCTAAAGCCTGCTGTGCCAGAGCTAATGGATGACGTGGATAAGTTGGAACAATGGAAGTTCCCAATCGTATTGTAGATGTTTTTGCTGCTGCTGCTGCTGCTGCTGCTGATGCTGATACTGATGCTGCAAATATCGTTAATGTATCGGGGTTAGAAGGACTCTGTGTCATCCAAATTTGTCTCACACCTGCTGCTTCGGCTGTAGCAATCGTTGTTACTGCCGCTGCAGCATTCGTTCCATCCACTACAAGTCCTACGCGCTCTCGTGTTGGTCGTTGACCTGCAAATGAGCCTTGCAACGATGTATCTTTCACCTCCTTTTCACCATTCATAATATGTTTGTAATTAGATAGATATTTTTTTGTTTATGGTAATAGGAAATAGATCAATTAACAATACTTGATGATATTCAAATATCGATGGCTGAAAAAGTATAAAGCATATGTAAAGATAATGAGAGATAGATCATATTATAAAATTTAACTTCTATACAACTATTGAGCTGTATATTATATTGAAAAAATTAAGAAAAGATGACAAGGACATATTTTTGTAGCACTTGTTTTCCTACAAGTTTATCTGTTGATTTGACAAGTATCTTGTTTGGCCTATATACGGTTATTGAGGTAAGATAATATTGATATATAAGAATCATGATACTACTACAGCATTGATTTTATCTTAAAAAGGCAGATTAGGTAATGGATGAAACCATAAGCACAGCTTTTACATCATCCAATTACAAGTATGGGCAATCGCAAATCATCTTATGACCTAGAGAAAAGCATTATCGAAATGACTATTCAATCCAATACATAAAGGATAGAACAGAAGGGTTTGATGCCTATTTTACATTCAAAAGAAAGAAATGTAAATTAAAACATCTAAGACAGTAGTTTTATCTATTCATTGATTAACAAAATGGAGAAAGATTATCTTAAGTTAACATAGTATACTAGAAAGATATTTTATATATTATTACCGTACCTTTTTTTTACACTTTTTAGAAAATCAATAAACTGTTTTCCGGTCTTCTTTTGGTAGCAATGTATGTTCATTTTGTCATTTGAATGATCAAATGCTCCTTCAAACACATTTGGAATTCCTTTTATCTTTTGTTTAGAATTATAGATTAAGGTTAGTTTCATTGAGATCATTTTTAAGTAAATGATTTTCTAGTATCTTGGATGGTAACCAAATGGTGGTATTTAGCATATCGCCATCTCTCATTTAACTTACGGATTTTATTGTAGGTAATATAGAAGAATCAAACATACATTTTGCTATATCCTTATAGGAATCATTTAGAATCCGGGCAAATGATCCGTTTTTTAACATTATTTCATCATCATCGTTATTGTCTGGGGACCAAAATTTCCAAGAATCTTGTACATTATTTTTGGGTTGTATAATTTCTTGTCTATCAAATGATGGCGACATTGCAGTGCCTCAAATGACACTTTAGCAATAAAAGAATCCATCATTAAAATAAATACATTTGATAAAAAAGCTGACACCCTTTAGTCCATATAATTATATATTTAGATACTAATAATCAGTATCAAATAATTAGCATACTATATATATTTTATAAGGTATATGGATGTATGAATATTTTTCCATCACCAACACAAAGACTGAATCCTTTTGATTTTTATGCAATGATGAGAAAAAAACATCCAATAGAATATGATGAAGTAAATGATGTATATGGTATTTTCCGATATAATGATATATCCAAATGTTTTACAGATTTCAAAAACTTTTCATCTGATTTTACAAAATGGTTTAATAGCACAAATGCTGATTCATTCACAAAATTTCAAGCTTCATCCCCAATTGGTCCAAGTCTAATAACCTCTGATCCTCCAAGGCATAGAAACCTTCGAAATAGCATTTCAGAGGCTTTTAATCCCAGACAAATATCCATGCTAGAGCCTAAAATAGAAAAAATTACACATGATCTTTTAGAAAAAGTAATTCAAAACAAAAACATGGATCTAATTCAGGATCTTGCATACCCTTTACCTGTAATAATTATAGCAGAGCTTTTAGGCATTCCCAATGAAGATCACCATAAATTTAAAAAATGGGCAGATCAGATTATAAGTTTATCCATCCTCCTAAACAAAAATTCGCAGGAAGTATTTGAAAATAATTATAAATTAAAGCAGGAGATGAACTCTTACTTTATTTCGATTATAGATATAAAAAAAAGAGATCCTAAAAATGATTTAATTAGCGGGCTCATAAAATCATCAGTTCTAAATGTAAACGATAATGATGTACAGAATGATGCCAATAAAGAAGGAGAATTAACACAAATACAACAACAAAAAACGAAAGATTCTTTTGTATTATCTCGAGAAGATATTCTTAGTTTTTGTAATTTATTGTTATTGGCAGGGCATGTCACAACGGTAAATCTTATTGGCAATATCTTTTTATCATTATTTGAAAATCCAAAACAATTTAAGTTATTGCAATCTAATCCTTCGGAATATATTAGACCCACTATAGAAGAGACCCTTCGATATAAATCTCCTGTGCAGTTCCTATCCAGAATAGTGACTAAAGATATTGAAATGGGAAAGGGAGAAGAAAAGATGCAATTGAAGAAAGGTAAAAGGGTCATTCTATGGATCGGCTCGGCCAATAGGGATGAAACCATTTTTACTAATGCAGAACAATTTGATATAACTCGTAATCTTATCAACCATATTGGTTTTGGTGCAGGAATACACCTGTGTATAGGTGCACCACTAGCACGATTGGAAGCTCAGGTAGTTCTAAAAGTACTTTTAAAAATGCTTAAAGATATTGAATTAGATACAGCAAAAGCAGGCTCGGTTACCCCTGTTAATAGTATGATAATACATGGTATAGAACATTTGCCAATTAACTTTGAAATAAACAATAAATAATATTAATTTTATCCTTTAATTTCATAATACTATTGTAGCAAAAAGTCTTTAGGATATAATATTATTCCGTTATGATCCAAAGATTAATTGCGGGTTCTTTTTAACAGACGGTAACAACAAACCTTCATGGTAATTAAGTTGAGAAAAATCTTTGATAACTGGAAAACAGTTTAGTGTATGTATAAAGTCTTGATGGAGATTCATACTTTAAAGGCAGCATTTCTATTGCAGTATAAAATATTGAGATCTTTGATTTTCTTGCAGATTCAATTAAAAAATTAATGCTTTTCATAAACTCTTCTTCGTTGAAAATAGAATCAACAAGCATTTTCTGTACATCTCATACAACTAATGCCATATGTGACGGTTCTACAATTTCATGTATAGAGTTATAGATCTTTTTGTCTTCTATTATTTGCATATTTTCATTTGCTTTTACAGCAATTTATTTTTAAATACGAATTTAAATTGTGTATGATTTTTTACATATTTTATCGTCTGGTTAAAGAATTCAATTTAATTATTTTAATTGTCTATTCATTTAACCGGCTACTATCTTATATAGAAATATAAATGCATTTATCTATCGAATAAATGCATTTCACTTACAATTTTCTCTTTTTTAAGGTAAACAATCATCAAGTAAATAACTTTTTTGATATAAATTGCAATACGATAAATCAAATCTACACCAATCTTCTATTGTAACTGTAAAATCAGGAAGATGTCTCACTAAATCATCAGTCATCCACTTGTATTATCACCTTCTCTTTATTATCAAATTATCTATTAATTTGAGTGATTGAAATTGTGATAGTAAATGAAATATACATATTAATGTGACCGATTCAACAAAAGTGAAAGCTGAGCAAAGTGCAGAATTTAAACCGTGATCTGTTACTCAAAAGGCCTTGATGTTTGACCAAACTGTTCCTTTTTTTTATTTGAGGATAGTCCATGCAGAAATAAAATTAGTATGTTTCAATATGGTCAATAAAGAAATTAGGCTAGTAACATTCAATCCTTAGATTAATATAAGCAAACGTCTTTACGGTGTTACCTTGATTTGAAAGAGGTCATATCAATGGAGAAGCGATACTTTACATCTGCACGCAACAGTCTCTCGTAAGCCTCGTTGACCTTCTGGATGGGGATAACTTCTACGTCTGCAGTGATGTTATGTTTACTACAAAAGTCGAGCATCTCCTGTGTTTCAGCAATACCACCTATAAGCGAGCCAGAGAGACTGCGGCGATTAAATAGAAGGCTCATGGCCGAGATAGCATGAGGCTTATCTGGTGCACCGACAATGGTGAGGTTGCCGTCGGGACGAAGTAATTGTAGGTATATGTTAATGTCGTGTTCTGCAGATACTGTGTCGAGGATGAAGTCGAAGCTGCCTGTGTGCTTACTCATCTGATCGGTATCTTGCGTGACTATCACATCATCTGCACCTAGACGATGCGCATCTTCTTTCTTGTTGGGTGAAGTGGTAAAGACTACTATATAGGCTCCAAGCGCATGAGCAAACTTTACGGCCATATGACCTAGACCTCCAAGACCTATTACACCTACCTTTTTTCCTTTAGTGACACCCCAGTGACGTATAGGTGAGTAGGTTGTAATTCCGGCACATAATAGAGGAGCGACTCCGGCAAGATTTAGATTTGTGGGAACGTGAAGGACAAAGTGCTCTTTGACGACAATATTATCAGAATAGCCTCCATATGTTACACCTCCAATGTGTTTATCTGGAGAGTTGTATGTTAAGGTCATATTAGGGCAGAATTGTTCGAGACCGACATGACACTGAGAGCAATTACCATCAGAATCAACCATGCAGCCGACTGCAGCAAGATCGCCGGGCTTAAACTTTGTGACTGCGGAGCCCACCTTGATAACACGGCCAACGATCTCATGTCCAGGAACACATGGATAGACAGTTGGCATTGCACTCCACTCATTCCGGACTTGGTGAAGGTCAGAGTGACAGATACCGCAGAAAAGAATTTCGATCTGAACGTCGTTTTGGCCGGGGTCACGTCGTGGGATCGTAGTTGGATTAAGTTGAGATTTCGCATCTGCAGCAGCATAAGCCTTTGTTTTGTACTGCCCTCGGGATTCGGAAATAAATTGGGATGTCGACATGATAGCCCGAACGAGGAAATGATATAAAGGCATTTAGTCAAATAAACCCATTCAATACCCATGACTGGAAATGTGTTATACATTTTCAAAGACTATTGGATTTTGTTAATTTCGGACTGGTCATTCAACTAGAAATTAACGAGTCAGTCATTCGATCGCTACATAACCTCTATATTTATAATTGGATACCGTATATAATACTGAAGTAATCTATTTCGTTAGAAGTGCATATGTAGTAGTTTATACGGTAATATTAGTTCAAGATATAAATTGATTCATTGTATGATTTATACCATCATAGTTATCTCTTTTTCTCTAAGATAGTTAATCTCTTGTTCAAGGTTTAGTTTTCTAGATTTCAATTAAGAAATACGATTGTGATGAGTTCTATTCGATCTCAGTTGTTTTAACTTATTAAAATTTTGTAGTAGCTCTCTAATATCTTATCTTTTTAATCCTTCCTTTATCATCTAATGTATATAAAAGCATCTGTGAAGATGATTATGTTTAAAGCCATTTTAACCAGGCTTGCATGGTTGCATCCATGGAAGAGATGATAAAAATGAGTCTTTTTCTTTAAGCATTTCATTGTTGATAATAACTATTGGTGCATAATCTAAAGATCTCAAAGCTATTGTAATACCTACTATTGCTAAAATTGTTGTAGAAATAATCTCATGAGCTTTGAACAATACTTTATAGCCATTTTACAAATTTATAAATTCTCAAGCAGTTTGGTTGAAGTTGTGGAAAGATATCAATTACTAATGAGTAAATATAACATGGCAACCATTCAAACGGATTACAACACATTTCTGCAATGTCCAACAACAAGATATCAAACCACATGAAATGAATTGCAAAGATGGGGCACTTTGGACATATGCTCTTACGATTCATTTAGGAGAGAAATTTGATGAGTTTGGAAGACCGTTTGAATGTCTTTCATCGCATCTATTCCAAAGAGTATGGTAATAGGAAAATGAATATAAGAAAATAGAATCAAGAATATTCAAACAACTCATCGAAGGGTTAATTGATGGGCAAATTATTATCTGATAAAGCGAAACTATTCCAATTTTTAAAATGCCTTTCATATTATAAAAATTATCCTGCTACAAGGACAGAGCGATGTACATGACTTGATACACTTCCTATAAACATTCTCTTGAAACCTTTAATCCCTCTTGTTCCTATTACTATGAGATCCACTTTAAATGAAGCAGCTTTTTCTATGATTGCTTTGACTATTGAGTTCTTTGTACAATATTAGTGGGCTCTTACTTCTTGTTTTTTATTTAGATTAAAGCCTCATTGATAATGTTATCTGCATCTTTAATGTGGTTTGGTAGATTGCTTGAAGACTATCATAACCCTCAGCATTAATGCCGACAAGATGATGTTATTAACAAAATATGTATTATTTGTAAATTTGCATCGTAATCTTTTGCAAGATTAATAGCCACTTTTAGTGCAGCAATACTATTTTTCGAATCCATCAATTGGGTCCATTATATTTTGAATTGGAATTAGTATTAATGATCATTACATAATTAAGTGGGAAAATATTTAAAAGAAAATAGTTTAGCTGTAAAGTATATGATTCAATACAAATGGATTGCTCTTTCCAATACTACAATGGGAGTTTTGATGGCCACCATCAATACTAACATTGTATTGATATCACTTCCTTCCATTTTTCGAGGTATTGGTCTTGATCCACTTGCTCCTGATGCTTTTCAATACCTACTTTGGACGCTCTTTGGATTCTCCATAGTTACATCAGTATTACTCATGATGTTTGGTAGAATTTCGGATATTTTTGGCAGGGTAAGATTATTCAATTTAGGATTTGCAGTATTTACAGCTGGTTCCATTATGCTTTATCTTGTACCTAGCACAGGGACATTGGGTGCATCGGAGATTGTTTTATTTAGAATAATTCAAGGTATAGGTGCAGCTTTTATATTTTCAAATAGTACAGCAATTCTTACGGATGCCTTTCCTGTAAATGAAAGAGGAAAGGCATTAGGCATAAATCAAGTGGCAAATTTAGTTGGCTCCTTATTAGGATTTATATTAGGAGGGATTCTTGCAGCATTTGATTGGAGATTTGTATTTTTGGTGAGCGTGCCCGTGGGTATACTAGGTACATTATGGTCTTATTGGAAGCTCAAAGAGAAATCAAAAATCAATAAAAATAAGAAACTGGATTTTTGGGGAACAGCTACTTTTGGAATAGGCTTAACGATGATCCTTATCGGAATAACATATGGCCTCTTGCCATACGATACCTCATCTATGGGATGGAACAATCCATTGGTGATTGCAAGTCTTGTATTCGGAGCTGC
Source organism: Candidatus Nitrosocosmicus sp. (assembly GCA_025934495.1). GTDB lineage: Archaea > Thermoproteota > Nitrososphaeria > Nitrososphaerales > Nitrososphaeraceae > Nitrosocosmicus. The sequence goes on along the minus strand of JAICXY010000001.1, from coordinate 47,125 downwards.
TTTACTTTTTGCATTTCCTCTTATAGAGAAGCGCATTCAGCAACCAATGTTTCATCTAGAACTTTTCAAAATTCGAATGTTTGCTGCAGCAAGCATCTCCAACTTCTTGAGCTCTGTTGGTCGTGGCGGCACCATGATAGTCCTGATCGTATTGCTTCAAGGGATATGGCTTCCCCTTCATGGATACAGCTATGAATCTACACCTTTCTGGTCTGGTATTTACTTGACACCAATGCTTATTGGCTTTGCAATTATGGGACCTCTGAGTGGGTGGTTATCCGATCGTACTGGAGCAAGATTTCTCTCGACCCTTGGAATGATTATAACTGCTGTATCTTTTGTATTACTAACTCTTCTTCCTTATAACTTTGAATTTCCCACTTTTGCAGCAATAATATTTGCCATGGGTATTGGTGGAGGGATGTTTGCTGCACCCAATACAGCATCACTTATGAATTCTGTTCCACCTCAACACAGAGGTTCAGCTTCAGGTATTAATGCTACTCTTAATATCACAGGACAAACAGTTAGCATTGCATTATTTTTTACAATTATTATAAATGCTTTGGCCGGTTCACTACCTTCTGCTCTTAACCAAAGTATGGCAGATGCAGGGGCTTTACATCTGGCACCTTTTCTAACTAAAATTCCTCCTACAGTTGCATTGTTTGCAGATTTCCTTGGATACAATCCCATGGTTGTCATTCTAAATAATATACCTTCATACATAATCAATACCATGCCTGAAGGCCTCAAGACTACTATAAGCGGGGCATCGTTCTTTCCAAACGCAACAGCGCCTTCTTTTATGTCTGCACTCGATTACTCGTTCTATATTGGTGCCGGATTATCAATATGTAGTGCATTATCAGCCGCTCTCCGTGGGAAAGTATTTATTCATGATATTGAATCGAAGAAAAATAAAGTAAATACTCCACAGCCAATATATAATAAAAATGAACTAAATAGTACTAAAAACAATAAATCGAACCATCTACCAGAAAGAAAATATTCAAAGGAAAAACCTGAATGATTCATAATATTCCTACAAATAAAATAATAGTTAACATATCAAAAGTTATAAATCATTCAGAAAGTGAGATTAAGGAACGTCAAAGTTGAATCCATTACCTGAAGGAAAATGGATGGTTTAACACGCAGCTCTACCTCCAATTCATCCGATAGACTTGATCCAATTGAGATTTGGAAATCTATATCAAACAACTATAGGGTTTTGCATCGAGATGCTGAAAAGGCTCTCAACCCAACTGGACTTTCTCTTGCAGAGTTAAGAATTTTGCATATGTTAAATGAATCCGGTCCACTGCCAATGAGAAAACTGACTGATGGCATTCTCATCACACCTGGCGCAATGACTGGATTGATTGATGGTCTTGAAGACAAAGGGTTTGTTGAAAGAATTAGATCTAAATATGATAGAAGAATAATCATGATAAAAAATACAAGCAAGGGAGAACCAATATTAAAGAAAGCAAGATTATTGCACAAGCAATATGTTGAGAAAAAATTTGAATTACTCTCTAAGGAGGAAATCTTTCAACTTATGGGATTACTTGATAAAATATCCAAATCATCATAACATGAGTATTTACTCTATACAAATAAGCAAAAAATCTATTAATATTTTAAAACCTTTTTAAAAATATTCTCGTTTGATTTATACATTATAAGAATTTATTTTTTTCTCCAAACTGTTTATCACACTTTTTACATTCAAATGCCAATATGTCAAATAACGACTCTAATGAGTTTTTCTATACTTAATCTTAAGCATCAACATAATTTAACCGAACCCGTACACCATTTTGAACTTAATTCCACCGAATTGGTGTCAAGTTTTGAGTTTCTGGAAATATTTTATAGTTGCTATTACTTTGTCTTTTGCATACTCTTTTCACAATTGAGGAATTCTCTTTTGTCTTGGCGCATATCTTCTTTACAGTGATACATATGAATTTAAACCATCTTTCGTAACTTCTAGAATTATATCATCTTCAATGGATTATCCCCATCTGAAACCGGAAATGCTCTGTTTATCTCTTCAATATCTTTGTCTGTCAAACCCCAGTCTTTGTCAACACTTTGGCTATTCTCTCTTGCCATTTCTGGATGAGAAGTCTTTGGAATTATAAATACATTAGAATGTAAAGATAAAAATCTTAATGCAATCTGCCTGGGTGTTCGTCCATGACGATTTGCAATCTCTACAAGTACTTTTCCTTTTGTACTCTGTGGAGAATAAAAATTCCCATGCCCAAATGGTGAATATCCTACTACAGCTATTCCTTTGTTTGTACAGTATGGCAATATTCTTTTTTCTATTGCACGATAGCCTAAATTATACAATAGCTGATTACATGCAATGCGCTAGTTTTGTAGTGCTTGTTCAGCCTCCTGTAATTCGTTCAAGTTAAAGTTACTAACTCCAATAAATTTTAAAAGATTATCTGATACCAACTTTTCCATTGCCTGCATTGTCTCTGCAATTGGATACTGGTAACTTGGCCAATGAAGTAGATATAGATCTAGATAATCGGTTTTTAGACGTTTCAAACTATTTTTACAAGCCCTTATTGTACCTTCATAAGAAGCATTTGAAGGGAGGACTTTGCTGACTAAAAATATTTCATCTCTTTTTCTACCTACAATGGCTTGACCGACCAATTCCTCGGTCTTTCCATTTCCATACATTTCTGCTGTATCAATATGTGTCATTCCAAGATCAAGTCCTACTTGAAGAGTTTTAATTGCAAGATTATAGTCATTGCTACTACTATGGCTACTACTGCTACTATTTGCGTTTTCAATTAACCATGTTCCTTGACCAATTATAGAGACATCCAAATTAGTCCAACCAAACTTTCGATTGATCATCATCTAACATACACCATTTGCTATATATGACCACAAGCTTGATAATGTATCAAAAAATATGGTGGTAAAAATCATGGTTCACAGACTCGTATACAAGCAAATAACTTTATACAAATAATTGTATATTATGAAGTTTCTGAAGGAAAGAGAGAATAAGTAAAAGGAAAGTTTGACGGTTTCGTTAGGAATGAGAGAAATATAATCTAATTGTATTGATCCATAAAAAAGAAATTTAATTGATGAATATGAAAAGAATTGTATCCGGAATAGAAAGAATATAATTCCAAAATAAATCCATCTATTTTAATTGTGAAAATTATTTATTATTATGGTTACTCAATTAATTTTAGATGCAGCAAAAGGAGTTACAAAGTAGTAAATCTGAAAGAAGGAAGAGGGTATTCTTAATATGAATTCAAACATTATTACTACCAAGGATGGCACTCAAATATATTACAAGGACTGGGGAAAGGGCCCGGTTGTAACCTTTTCGCATGGATGGCCGCTGAATTCTGATGCTTGGGATAATCAGATGTTTTTCCTAGCGCAGAATGGTTTCCGCGTAGTTGCTCATGATCGTCGTGGTCATGGTCGGTCAAGCCAGACCTTTTGGGGAAACGACATGGATAGCTATGCTGATGATCTAGCAGCTGTGATAGAGGCCCTCGATCTCAAGGATGTCACGCTGATGATCTAGCAGCTGTGATAGAGGCCCTCGATCTCAAGGATGTCACGCTGGTAGGACACTCTACTGGCGGCGGTGAAGTTGTACGCTACATCGGACGACATGGAAGCAAGCGAGTTGCCAAAGCAGTTCTCATTGGAGCCGTGCCTCCTATAATGCTTGAATCAGATACCAATCCTGAAGGACTTGCTATAGATGTATTTGACAAGCTGCGAAGAGATATACTAAAGGACCGCTCGCAGTTTTACAAGGATCTGGCTAAACCCTTTTATGGTGCGAATATACCAAATGCTAAAGTCTCTCAAGGATTATTAGATCAGTTCTGGCTCTGGAGTATGCAGACCGGTCTCAAAAATGCTTACGAATGTATCAAGGCTTTCTCTGAAACTGATTTTAATGAAGATCTCAAGAAAATAGATATCCCTACTTTAATCATGCATGGTGAGGATGACCAGATTGTTCCCATCAAGGACTCGGCGGTCAAGTCTGCAAAGATAATTAAAGATGCAAAGAAAATATACTATCCAGGTGCACCTCATGGCCTCACGGCAACGCATCAAGATCAAATCAATGCCGATCTGTTATCCTTTCTGAGGACATAGGCATATTGCTTTATCTTCATAAAATACAGTGATAATCACACAGATAGAAGAAAGGGATACTATGACTTGATAAAATCTAAATTCTTTATCAATGCATACCTATTAAAAGAAACATGGTACAACTTGGAGACTATATTCAAATAATTAGTGCAATTATATATGCGACTTCTTTAGGCTTGACAATATTTCAAATTTCATCATTGAGAAAAAGTATGTTAATTCAAAACATGCAACAGGCATATTCAACAACAACACAAAATCTTTATAATAATTTTCATAGCAAAGAATATCTTGAAATGACAATGGAGAGTCCTGTTGTTTCACAATACTATTCACTGGTTGATAGCCCTCAACAATATTATATAATAATACAGAATTTTGATAATATAGAACTGATTTTCAATCTTTACAAAAATAAGATGATTGATATGCAACTTTGGATGCGCTGGAAAGCAACTGCTGAATCGATGATGACAATTCCCAAATTTAAAAAGGTATGGAATAAAACAAAGGATAGCCGGTCAAAGGAATTTAGAGAATTTCTTGATTCTTATATCCGTTAGATAAGATAAATTAAGATTCTATAGATCTATAGGTTCGTATATTATTAAATAAAATAATATAGATAAATATAGAAACAACAAAAAAGGAAATAACTTTTGATCTAAATTGCGATATTATACATGAAACAAAAAGATAGTCAAATTAGGCAAGTAAATCAAAATATGATGTCAAAAATACCAAATGATTCCATAATAAATTAATGTTTTTTATAAACCTCATTGTTAAAAATAAAATCAACAAGCATTTTCTGAACATCTCATACTACTACTACTACTGTATGTGTTGGATCTACAATATCCTGTAAAGTAGAATAAATGGTTTTTCAATTAATCTTGTATTAAAAGGAAATTTTTATTGTTTGTATTAATACTTGTATTTTAATGGTATTAGCTTTATAATTATTAGTAGATACTATTCTTCTAATCTATTGGAAGTTTACAAGATTGTCACATATCATTATTCTCTAGTGTTATGATTATATCATAAAATATTATCTAATCATTAGATCTACTTTTATAACTCTTATTGTTATCTATTACAATGCAATTGAAGACAAAGACAATACAGGTCAACAATGAACATTTAGAACAGGATTTGGTGAAAAAATATCTTCAAAATCTCAATACCAACAACTGGTCCGATGGAGAACAAGAAAAACAAGAAAATTATTTTCTAATCTGTGATAGTTATTTTTGGATGGCTTCAACTTTGAACCATCTTAAATCAAAGGATAACCTGCCGTCCGTCTATCAGCTAACAATGCCTATCTTTGAAAATAAAATTGATCACTTTTCTATTTCTGATTCGAATTAAAACATATCTTAAAGGAAATGACCTTTTTATTTAGTAATAAAAGATCTCCCAAATTGAAAGCATCCATAATAGAACCGATTTTATTACTTTGTATAAACGGGATTTCCATTTATGAGCTGCCAACTGAAATACAAGAATTGTCACAACTTCCATCCAAAACACTAAAAAAATATTTATTTTATCTAGTTAGTTGCGAACTTGTATCGTATAATGGTCAAAGACAACTCTATGTAACAGAAGATGGAGGACTTGATCTATTGTATAAAATTCATCAAGAAAAACAAAACACTTGTGCAACTAGTGAAGATATAACAATTACCATAGAGTAATTGATTAACATTTAATTTAATTATTTCAGATAATAATGTTAAAATATGCACAATGTTATTTTTATATTTTATTGTATTGTTGAAAAAGTAATAACTAAATGTATTTTTAAATCGGCATTTGAAAACGGCCTATGTAAATTTCAAACGATTTCCACCTAACCTGCGTCGAGTTTTCGAGTTTCTGGAAATATTTTATAGTTCCTATTACTTTGTCTTTTGCATACTCTTTTCACAATTGAAGAGCTCACTTTATCTGGAGTATAGATCTCTTGCATAATTAGAATCATTTCATTCATTAGTATACCATGTTTCCGTTCCCATCTTTATCCAAACATTATCTCCATCTAGGGGATACGTCTATGAGATTCTAGAATTTAAGTGGCTGAAGGAATACTTTCAATAGGAACTAATCTATTGTTTTCATCAATTACTTTAAAGGTCGAATATATTAAACCAATTTGGCTGTTGTTTAAAAATGCCTGTTTTGTAATTTCAAGTCTCTTTGGATGAGATATATCATCAGAATAATTAAAAAGTATTATAGAACTTTTTCTTTCTAAAGATTTTAGAATTCCTAAATTTCTACAAACACCTGGACCTACATCATTATCTAAAAAGATTACGTCGATCTTTGGAAATGTTTTTCTTTTAACAGATTTAAATAATCTGCAGCTTTTTTGTTTGTAGATTTATTAGCTACAATAATAGCACACCAATCTTCATCAGTTTGAGAAAATAATCCATTAATTGCATCATCAATGAATATTTGTTCACTTTGTTTTTGATTTTTATTATCTGAATGAGGAATGATGGAGGCACCATAATAATTTTTTTTATTATCTGTCTCCAATTATATGCATTCTAATATTCAAGAAAATATTCTTTTTGAGTTATTTTTGTTGTTTTTAAATCCCTTTTAATTAAAAATAAAAATAATAACTATACGTTTGCTCCCGTACGTATTTTTAAATTGTAAATATAATATATTATCGATAAGTCAAGTAAAAAAAATCCTAGAGGCATAAATTAAATTACACCTTATCTTTATATAAAAAATTGTGCAGAGGCAATAGAGTTCTATAAAAGGCATTTGGAGCCAAAGAAAAATTTCATATGGGAACTCCGGGTGGAAAAGCAATATCTCATGCAGAACTTCAGATAGATGATTCTGCAATAATGTTAGCAGATGAATTACCACAAATATAAAACCAATCACCTACAACTTTGGGTGGATCTTCTGGTGGAACATTTTTGTATGTAGAATATGTTGATAAGACATTTATCCAATCTGTTTCAGAGATGCAAAGGTGTTGGTCCCTGTTAAAGATGAATTTGGGGTGATAAACATGGCGCTATAGAAGACCCTTTTGGATATCGATGGTCAATATCTACACAAAGACCTTAGTCCCTAAGAATTAAAAAAAGGAGCAAAAGAGGCATTTTCAAAAATGTTTGATGCAACTACTGAAAGCAAATAATATCAAATTTTAAAATTTGCTACAACTGATATCTCACTTACCTGTAACTTTGGATATATAGACAATGTAGAAATCATTCCTTGTTCTATAACATTTTTTAAAAACAATGACCATTTTTCACCAAGGTTATGAATAAGAGTAACTGTAAATTCTCTTTCTTTTGATTCTATCTCATAATGAGCAAACCCTCCGTATCTACAAAGTAAAGAAAGATATTCTAAAAAAGAATTTAAATTTATTTCTTTGAACCAAAATAACAAGAACTCCTTTGGAATCTTCTTTCCAATTTTACTGCCAATGTCTTTGATTTCTATATCATCTACGGAATCTATAATAAGTTGTAGTGTTTGAGGCCTTAGCATTACCCTTCCAAATCTTTCACTGTATCTATCCCATTCTGTATATTTTAGTAATAAATTATGGATAAGTGAATTTATGCTAACTCTTTTTGTCTTAGCATCCTTTTGAAGTATTTGATCAATTTCATGGGGTATTCTTATTGTCCTTAATACTGTTTTCCCTTTTTTGTCCATACTTAAGTATTACAATGTGATACAATATCATTTTATATCTTTATTATGGACTTGCTTATTTTATTTGGTGTGCTAATATCATCTAGCACATGATTTCTGGATTCAGTATGCGCCTTTACTTTTTTTTGAAGTAGCTTTGATTTTTATCTACTCTGTCATGATATAAAATGTTATTTAGATTTTTTAATACTGATGCAATTTCATAAAGTTTGTGATATACAATCCAGAGTTTGGATTCATTGTTATCATCTACTAATTTTTTTGGAAAAAAAACTCTAAAATGTTGTTACTTTCTCTGAAAAGAATCTCTAATGGTATAAAAGATTTTTCTGCCAAAGTATTGAGGTTATCACAAAATTCTTTATTACCACTCTGCCAAATCGATGTATTCATATTTATAGAGAATGCCTTGTCATACAACATAAAATCAAAGTTATTGTATAAGAATAATGATCCTATTCTTTTTTAAAAGATTCCCTTTTCCAAATATTAATTGAAGTTTATAGTGATAATTTGATGTGATTTTATCAAAATAATAATTCAAAGAAATATCTTTAGAGAACAACTTCAATTTGTTAGATTTTACATTAAGAATATAATGATGAATATTATCTATACCTACATAATAATATCAAACTACTGCTATTGTCAACATTGTTCCAAATAATGACAATTCATATGTAACAGACTACTAGTTATGCACATCTTTTCTAACTATGAGCATATGCTCCAATCTGGATTCTAGTTTCAGAATGAGTATAAATTTTAACATCTTTTTACTGTCCATTGTTTTGTACATAATCAACATTACCGTATGATTTTCAAGAAATTTTTTTGACTTTGTCTTTTGATTCTCATATCATTTCACATATTTTTCCGAGTCAATTTACCGGCTATAGCCATGTATTCAAGGAATTTTTTGTAAAATCGATACAGTAGTATTGGATATACTGTTTCCATCTACTCATCTTGACTAATTCGTCGAAAAATCGAAATTGAAAAAAATAGCTGTTTATGCCAGTATGACCTAAATATTTTAATTCAAATAAATTACAGTACTTTTCAAGATCAGAGATACTATCAGGTATAGGAGTTAATACACAATACCATATGATAGCACTCCAAAACTCCAGAAGATATTTCGATCTAAAATATAAAAACAGATGCTTTGGATTGAGGAGGTTTAAAAGTAATTAACTATACTGTTAATCCCTTATATTTTTAAACCATATTGATATAATTCTATCCGTGAATCAAATAGATACAGTAGATAATAAAAGAAGAGACGAAATTACAAATCTTGTTCTTGTTTTCATATACCGAATACCAAAAAAGAATCATGACTCTTTGATAAAGCTCAATGATAGAGTTATCGGTGCCTTTAAGAAATACGGTGTATTGAAATTTGAAGTTTTTCAGCTTGGTAGTACAAATGATATGATGGGTTTTACCAACATTGCCAAAACAATATCAGCTGAACCCAAAGACGAAGAAGTATGGCTTGAGGTACAGTCTTACAGGGACCATAACCATTTTCAAGAAGTAGGTGCAAAGATGATGGCAGATGAAGCCATAAAAGAAGATGGACAACAGTTTTTCAATCTAATTACACCAGGCTCTCGATGCAGCTTTGGTGAATTTAGTCGTATTAAGGATGTTGGTTTTTCATAAGTTAAAGAAATATCTCTCATCACCTTTCTGTTATATGGTAGGTCGGCTATGGAAAGATATTCATGCAACGCCCTGTTTGAGTCAAAACGAAACCAGATACGTACTATAAATAAACATCTCATAATTAATACTGTGGTAAAATAAATGTAAATGGTGGAATTCTGCAACTCGTTTTTTATTATTATTATATGGTCAATCAATCAATCCAACGATACATGCTATAAAATGAATGATAATGTATAATTGACTCTTGTCTTTTTTTGTTGGATAGTATAGGTATCTATGTTCACCAAAGCATGATGATTATACTCCACTAGACTAGCTTTATTTGTTATCTAGATAAAAAAGAATAACATCCCAGTCTCATATAATTATACAATAACCATTGTAACAACAATAGGTTTAGGAAAGTTTTCAATCTGTTCATGCATTGACAATATCATCAAAAAGCTGTTACTGCATTAAGCAATGCTGCTCCTAGTGCAACAAGCCTATGATTTAGGTTTATACTGTAAAGTAAAATAAAGTATGGATGGATGTATCAAATTTTGCCCATATCCACAGCACCCATGAGGCAGCTGGATAGGTTGGCTTAATCTAGACCCGACAGAATCCCACATACTTACGGTTATTCACTAAAAATTCTTTGAAAAAAGTTAAGATCCGGCATCAATCATACCAATATCTATCTACTTTTTTGAATTTTGTTTGTAATCATTGAATATTTCTATCGTTTGAAATAGGTGAGAGATCATCATTACATACTTCTAATAATACCTTTATTCCTGAATTTGAATAAAACATATTCTTTTCTTTCAATTTAAATATTTCATAAAACGATATGAATTCATTTGGTATTATTGGTTTCATGCGCGATGTATTCTATATACAATAAAGCACCAAATGGTTGTAATAGATGATACACAATCATATTATTGCTATACAGATTAGATTAAAATAATTAACAAGATAAAAGTATGCAAGTGATACAAAACTGGAATTAATTTCCCATAATATATCAATAGTGGATTTCGAATAAAAGGAAGAACGTAAAGGAAAGACGTAAGATAGATATACTTACGGTATTTAATGAATCTGGACATGTAGATTACCACTGTTCAATGATTGTGGATATTGTAATATTAATTTCATTATGGGCCCATTATATAAACAATGGATAGTTCTATTATTCATGTTTAATTAATCAATCTGATTTGTTGATCTATTAATATGGACATCAAGTCCATTAGATAACTCAAATCGAGTCCTTAGGCTTTATAGATTTCTGATATTTGAAATAAAGTTTACTAATCATTCCAAGCAATATAGTTCAATATGGATGTTTATCTTCTTCTGAAGGTAAACAATTAATAAATTCACCGCAATTTCTAATTATTTTCTTATACATTTATCCTCTTTATACGATGAGAATACTTCATCAATGAAATCAAACAAGTCCAATACTAGAATCCCTCAATACTTACCAACGAATAAATCATTATTACTTGATTAATTGCTTTAATTTTAAAGATATCATTGATTTTCATTTTATGGATACGGACCATGGATTAAAATTACTAAACAGGTATGGACTAGGATTAGAATACTTATTAAAAAGAACAATGCCGACAAATCAAAGTAATATGATGGTCAGTCTACTAAATCTCGATCTAGATTATATTGTTACCGGGGTTTACTAGATTATTGTATAGTTGTTGTTGGACGGCCCTTCAACTGTACCGACCAACATATCTAATAAACCCCTAATCAACTATAACCACACCTTATTAATATGTTAAATGGATGCCTACTACTACTACTATACTAAGGTGGAGATATTACTAGAAGAAATAAAATTTAATTTTTCCAATATTGTAATGTATTGTGAAAACATAAAAGAACGTCTGAAAGTTTCACCATTTAAATCAGTTTTATCCATTTCGATACATTACAATAACGATTCTCTAAAGTAGGTTCTACGGATAAAAGGTGTATAATTAGAAAGCAGAAAAATTTGGAACTATCTGCAGAAGAAAAAGAGTATAACAAAAATCATTCTAGAAAAAAGATATTGATAGAGCACACTATTTGTCGATTGAAAAAATAGAGAGGATATTGGCAGATGTATTTAGAAATAAATTGATAAAATACAATAGAATATCGGACATAGTTACAGGTCTGATAAACTATAGAATAGTGAACCAGACTTAAATAAAAGACAATACAAAAGTAATGGACCATATGGAATATTTCTAATTATGCAAAAGATCTATTTACTATACTTATATAATATTATTATCATATAGTATTAATGACAAATTCAAACGAAAATACGGATAACCGAGAATATGAAGAAGGTGCTGCAGGAACTAATAAAAATAGAAAAAGCGATCCTTTAAAAGAGTTTGAAGAAAATGAAGCAATGACTCCAGCCAAAATAAATGCAGGCGAACCAACTGCTGTAAGCAGAGATCCAAATGATCAAAAAATAACTGAACAAGGTCAAACAGGCACTGAAAGTCAACAAGCAAATGAAGAGTACCGAAAGCGTGGCATGACCAAAATAGATGCCGACTCTAAATAAGAATTAACTAATAAAATATTTATTAATATAATGTAACAATAAACTATTTTTTATTGAAAACCAGGTATAACAATTGATTACATTATTATTATTAATAATTCAAAACTATATCACGTTCAAACATCATTAATCTATTTTAATTACATTATTTTTTATTTTCTATCAATTATCAAGTAGAATATCTCCTTATTCAATTGTAAAAAATATAATTTGAATATATGAATCAAGCTTGTGGAGAATTAATACTACTACTAATAGTATTGGTGTCTATAACAACCATAATCGGGGTTTATACTTTCTTTGATACTGCTGTTTGTAATTCTTAAATTAATTTCATCACCTCTGAATCTAATCCGGATGCAAATTCTTGTGGAGCATCGGGTAGACTAGCTATTTCGAACCCTTCTGGAAATCCTTCAATAACTTCTAATGTGCCACCGTCGTCAAATGGCGATTCTCCTTTAAAGATTTTATCTAATTGAGATATTTTACCTTTATTTGTAAATGTCCACATTTGATTATGCAAATTCTTTCTTTCTAATTCTTTAACTTCGGGCATAGAGAATATATCAAATTTAGGTACAGGTAATGACTTACCCCAATCCACACCAAGAGTTAAGTGCCTTTGCAAATACTTTTTCATTTATTAGATCTCGCAATTAAATAGGATACTGTTGATCTATATGCTTTATCGTTACTCATCAGGTATAACCTACACTTTTGTAGTTTGCCAGTACACTCTAGCATAAGGTTGTATATCATATTCAAAACAAGGTTTCCTCTATCATAAACATAGGAATCTGACCAAGGGTTCCCTGCAGGTTCTACTGGTCTAGCACTTTGACCTGCAACTAAAAAGTGATGAATGTTGAGAGTGTCTAGCGCTCCGGCTAAAGGTAGTTCATCATCAGGTTGAATGGAGTTTTTTGAAGCACCATCTAATAAAACGTTAATGGTGTTTGTAATCTGTTCAATGTGTGCAAGTTCTTCAGTTGCTATACACCTTAATAGATCTTGATACGGTTTTGCATTTATTTACATTTGTGGCATTATTGCTAGTACCAATGAACATTTTAGCATTATTGAGTGTTGTTGCAGGAACAAATTCAATATAATGGCCTACATCTGATTATTGTTCAACACCAACCATCGCTTTTCACTATCGGTGGAGATTGTTTGTACACAATAACATCACATAAATTATATGCATGCACTGCTTTCCTTTAAAACACTAGCTAAAGCTACACATTTCTGTGGTTCATTGACTGATTTACTCTTTTAAACATGAATACCTGGCCTACTAGTGGTTTACTACTGCTACTACCATTTTGTAAAATTGAAGATTGTTGTTGCTGTTGTGGTTTTGTTGTTAATTGTGACTGAGCATTAACATTATTGGTAATATTTATACTAATTACAGAAACTATTACTAGTCAAGGCCATCAGATAAATAATACTTATTTTATATGGATGATTCATCGTTAATTAGAGTGGATAATAGTATAAATAATACCAAATTATAGAACTATTACTAATATATTTAATATTATTCTCAATTTCAACAGTAAAAGAATAAATTAGCAAACGAAATGTTTTAATTAAAAAACCCAAAGTATTGGTAGTCAACATATAGTAAGATGTCCTTTTTTTAGTTTAAAAAAAAGTATGGCATTTTCAAGGCCGAGTTTTTTGTTAAGTAAACCGAGTCCACATATATACATCCATAGTTAAATATCTTTTATTCCTCTATTATATATGGCCAAAGACCCTGTTTGCAACATGAATGTAGATGAAAAATCTGCAAAATACATTTCGGAAATAAATGAACAAAAAGTATATTTTTGTCGAGCACAATGCAAAGAAACATTTGATCAAAATCCTTCAAAATATGGATATTAAATATATTAGAACAAAAATCAAAAACTAAATTCAATTTAATTTTAATGTTTTTTAATTAATTCTTTTTACTTTTATTAACATAGATCCTCTATGATAAATCTTTACAACTGTAAGTCTTAATATTATATATGTTATTAGAACTATATTTCATATGGTTAAAAAACCTTGTTTGTAGAATCTTTGTTGAAGAAACACCGGATGTATTAAGATATACTGTAGATGAAAAAGAGTATTTCTTTTTTGCCATAAGCTGTCTATAGGAGTTGTTGCTCCTGAAAAAGAACACAACTTAATTCATTCTAACAAAAAGAGGATAGTGTTAGAGCATACTATTTGCAGTCTGAAAAAGTATAGGATATTTGCAGATGTATTTAGAAATAAATTGAGAAAATATAACAAGGTATCATAAATAGTTACCATCTTGACAAAATATATATAGAATATTAAATCAGCAGAACTGGAAATCCAATGAATCCAGAAGAAATAGTCTAAATTGGTTCTAATTATGCAAGAGATCTAATGTAAAGAGAAGGTGCTTGTTTGGATTTGTTAATTTCTAAAACTAGTGATGTTAGAAAAGTACAACAATAATTTGGATGATGAAACAAGCAGTATTATTTACAGAAGAATATACCACATTCTTTATGCAACTGTTAACTTGAGGGAAAACCTATATCTTGAAAATGGCCATTTATATAGTGAGATCGAATTAGTTCGTCTTCCCAAATTATCAATATGGCTTGTATCTGTACTTCTTTAGGCTTGTCATTTAGAGATGCTGAAAAAGCATTATCTTTCTTTTACACTTAATTAAAATAAGTCTTCTTGTTTTGATTTGAAGCTGATGGATACAAAGTACAAACCACTAAAATTAAAAAAGAAGGATTTCTATGGATATACTTGTATAACAACTGATGAAACCATAGTAAAAGCAGGCTCTGAATTAATATGGCTTTGGATCGCCATTGAACCAAAATATAGAGAAATTCTTTCAATCAGTATTAAAATAGGAATATGTTTGTAGTAACCGAACATTTTCTGTCGGGCGTTGTAAATGAATATGGCGAACATCCTATTTCGACAGCAGACAGTGATTGTACATGGTACTCATCTCAAGCCTGTCGTTTCTTAAAATTAATCCATCATCCACATTCTTATTTTGAAAAAAGCATTATTGAAAGAACAATTCAGCATAATGAGTAGACTCAAACTTTGATGACCACGTTCCTTGTAAAATGAAGAACAGATGTAAATTAAACCAGGTAAAACAATGGTTTAATCTTTTCATTGATCAACACAATAAAGAAATAATAAAGTTAACAGAGCCCTTCTGTGGGATAGGAATACATTTTCTAATTAAACTTTTAATCTTTTGTATGTTTCTGCAAATATTGTTTTGATCCAAGTTAAAGAGGAAACCAGCCATAGTGTAGATTATAAAAAGGCAATAGTACACCAAAAGTATAATAAACCTATTCTCTAAGTCAAGTTTGCAAGGTCTTCAACAGCACAGTGTCTATTTTTCTGCCTTTTCCTTTAAAATATAGGCGTTGTATCCCATGTTTAACATATCTTTTGTTATTTCTTTATCAGAATAGTTTATCCACATCGCAAGTCACAAAAAATCCTCACATGACTATAAACTCTATCATCATATCATAAATTGTTAATTTAAATTCCAAACTAAAATAAATAAAACGAAAAGTAAATCCCATAGATATATAATAGTCAATACTATGAAGAATGGTTTTTCCAATAAAGTTGTGGTGATAACTGGAGGAACAGGAGCATTAGGAAAAGTTTTAACAAAATCGTTTTTAAATTACAATCCTAAAGCAATAATATCTACCTATAGATCTGAAACAGAATTGCAAGAATTGAAAGCAGAAGTAAATAGTCTATCAGATTCATCGACAAAACTAACAACAGCTATAGAATTTATAAAAACTGATGTAACAAAAGAAAATGAAATAAAGAAAGTATTTTCCGATATTATTCAAAGGCATGAACAAATTCATATATTAGTAAACGTGGTAGGGGGATATATTGGTGGCAAGAGTTCTACAGAATTAGATGAATCAGAATGGGATAAAATGTTTAATATGAATTTAAAATCAGCATTTTTAATTAGTAAAAATGTAATTCCTATAATGATGATGAACCATTATGGAAAAATAGTTCATATTTCCTCTAGAACGGGCATTAAAGCAGAGGGTAATGATTCTGCTTATGCTGCATCCAAAGCAGGTTTGATTAGATTTGTAGAATCAGTTTCACAAGAAGTAAAGGAATTGAATATCAATATAAATTGTGTATTGCCTACAATAATAGATACCAAAGCTAATAGAATTGCAATGCCTGGTGCAGACTATTCAAAATGGATAAATCCAGCAGATCTTTCTAATGTAATAATGTTTCTTTGTTCTGATTATTCAAAAATAATTAATGGGTCTGCTATACCTACCTATGGATTATCATAAATAAAAGAAATATGCCATTTTAAAAAAAATTGATTATATTTTCTTTATTATCTCTATTTTACAGAAAAACACATATTTCATAATTGATCATTGATAAAATTACACTAAAGGCCGGTTCTGAATTAAAATGGCTCAGAGTTGCTATCGAATCTAAAAGTAAAGCAATCGTTGCTATAAATATATCAAAAGAGCGAAATTTGTTTATAGCCCGAGTTTTCTATTTAATGTTATGTTTTGTTGCATAACTATGAAATTCGTTTTTTTTTGAATGAAATTTAAAATAACAAGGGAATTATGGATATCTGATTCCCTTAATTTAGATCAATGATTGATGCAGTTACGAAAAAAATAATATGCCGCAAAACAGGTTTATAAAAGAGCATGACAAACATCCAATTTCAACAGACGATGGAACACGATATCCATACATTTACATGTTTCTGAAATTAAAACACTCCCTCCATTCATCGTATAAGAAAAGCATCAAAAGAACAATGATCTATAGGTAAATGCAATATATTATATCAAGGATAGAATAGAAGGTTTTTATGATCACTTTCCATGTAGCAAACAGAAGTGTAAATTAAATCATGTCAAACAATGGCTAAATATGTTTGCGTATCATTACAACCGGAATTGATATCTTAACTCACAGAGTCCATTATATCTACAAAATTTAATATTCATAACAGTTAAAAATAAGTTGAAAATATATGGGTTACTTTGATATATAATATTAGTAATAAAACCTATTAGATATTAATATATAAACAAAATATATTGTTATAATAAGTAATAATGTTGCCGAATTTAATAATAGATAAGTCGGTAATGGAAAAATATGACGATAATTTTCTCTGGTTGGTTCTAAATTATGAGAAAATAAAAGATAGATATAAAAACAAATATGTAACAATAGATAATAACTCTATTGCAGATTACGACGACGATCTTGATAAATTACATAGTAGATTAAGGCAAAAGTATTCAGACAAAATAAATTATATTCTAGTAAAATTTATACCTGATAAGGATTATTGTATGGATTAATCCAATGTAATTATTGAAATCATATGGATTTGAATGGCTTTTAAATATTTACGAATGTTATCTTTTGAATTTACAGAAAATTTTGCAATCGTTGAATAATTTATAAGCCATTGTCAGAAGATTATTATTGTATTTTAATAGATACTTAATCCCAAGTAGAATTATAGAACATCAAGTATTACCATTATCGAACGTAAAATAGGTTTCTGTTCGATTATGGGACATCAGAGGACACTAAGATGACTTTTCAATCAAAACATATGGAGAATGATCCTTGTGAAAAACTAAAATCTATGACCATTGTAATAGCAATAAAATGTAACGAAGATGTTGTGATAGCAACTGATAACAAAGCTACGGCATGTGACTTTATATTATCAGTTAAAAAATTTATCAAATATATGATTTTATGGGACTAGAAGGAGCTGGAGATGCCGATCATGTTGAAATACTTGCAAATGCATTGAATCAAGATTGAAGCAAGAATAACTTTGATTCAGCTAACACTTTGAAGACTTTTATCGGCAATTTTCTTGGATGGATGAATCTCCATGAAAATATAATGAATGCCATGGTAAATGGATATTTTACATCTGTATTACGATTTGGCCATCTTGTTCTAATAGGTGCGAAAATAAATAAAAGTTTTTATCTATGTGATGCATGATTTGGCATAAGTGGAAAAGATAGAGTTAAGACTTCGTCAATTGTGCGTATAAAAAAAGATTATAAAGCAATAATTTCTGAAGCTAAATTTGCATACCTTTGCATACCTTGTTTTCAATCAACTAAATAGGTTACTTACAGCATCTAATGAGAAAATTTCCAATTTAAGTTTGGGAGTTGTCATAGGATTGGCATCATGTATAATTATTGGGGTTAAAGTAATCGATCCAAAATGTGGATGGCTTACTCAAATTGCAGTAATTGATAAAAAGGGGGTATAGAGAAATTATGAGTGAGGAACAAGCTAGAATTTTTTTATCAAATAACCAACTGATACCTTCATGATTAATTTATAGATGTAGATTCGTTTGAACTCGCTTCTCCCACGCCTCAGGGTTTAACTGTCCCTTCTCTTCAAGAAGCACGGTTAACGCAGTAATCATTTTATCATGTATGTCAAGCTCTGATGCTATTTGTTCGGTCTTGTCTGTTAGCTGTTCTTAATTTGCTTTATCTATGAGGAGATGCCCTTTTTCTGTTGGATAGGAAATTAAAGTTTCTAATTACTTCTGAATCGCCGTCATCAATTTGACCCTTCAAATCGGTATCAATAATGTTCCATGCTCCATCAGGTAATGATACCAATGCTCGTCTCATTGAGATTCTACCTCTACAATTCGAATTAAAAGATCTGAATGAAATTATGTTAGAATTGGAAAAATTTCAAAGTTATCATAGATATTTAAGATAAATCAGAAAAATTATCTAAAGATATTGTAAAAAATATAATCAGATTTATTGAATTGGAACTATTTGATGATATTTGTATAATATGCAAATCCTACAAATGCCCCTTAATCGAACAGAACCTAAAATAGATATATTTATATGTATGTAAAGATATATATATTTGTATCAATGCTTTATAAGTTTTATGGTGATTTAAAATGGTAAAAGATATCTCTATGTTTGGGGACAAATGTCCCAGATGTGGAAAAGGGCCGATGGTTACAGACAATTCCACCGGCGAAATGTTTTGTGGTAATTGTGGTTTTGTAGTAACTGAAAGAATTGAAGAAACCGGTCCCGAATGGAGAGCATTTTCAAAAGAAGAGCACGAGGATAGAAGTAGAGCAGGTGTTCCAACATCCTTAGCAATGCATGATATGGGACTGGCTACGATTATAGGGCCAGTAGATAAAGACGCTTCAGGCAAGCCACTTTCAGCATCCATGAAAAGTACTATAGAGAGACTGAGAACATGGGACAGCAGAAGCCAAGTACATGAACCAGTTGATAGAAACTTTAGACAAGCCTTTAGTGAACTTGATAGACTAAAAGACAAATTAGCCGTTGGTGATGCTGTAATTGAAAAAGCAGCTTATGTGTATAGAAAGGCCCTAGAAAAAGGATTGGTAAGAGGAAGATCTATTTCAGCGTTGGTTGCAGCTGCATTATATGCAGCATGTAGAGATACCGAAACACCCAGAACACTAAAAGATGTAGCAAATGCAAGTAATATTAAGAAAAAAGATGTAGCAAGATGTTATAGGCTTTTAATAAGAGAGTTGGATTTGAAGATGCCCGTAGTCGATCCTGTAAAATGTGTTGCTAGGATTGCCAGTAAAGCAGGATTAACTGAAAAAACCAAAAGAAAGGCGCTCGAAATACTAAAAAAAGCAGAGGAAGGAAAAATATCTGCAGGCAAAGATCCTATGGGGCTAGCGGCTGCTGCATTATACGTTGCATGTGTAATGAATGGAGAAAACAAAACACAAAAAGATGTGGCAGAAGCAGCAGGTGTAACTGAGGTAACAATAAGAAATAGATACAAGGGTCTGAAGACACATTTAAAGTTATAACTTTCTATAAATCTTCTTTTTTATTTTAAATAAATGTTTTAAAAGCTTTTCGGAATTTTGATAAATGAATATAATCCCAGTAATGATAAAAGCGGCATAAAACATCATCAAAAAATAGTTAGTCGATTCTTCGCCAAATGGTATATTAAATACAATGGAACCTAATAAACTATAAGAAAATAAAACATAATTAGAAATCCAATGAAATATGATTGAAATTGCTAAACCATATCGATAATACAGCCATCCTAAAAATAATCCCCCTAAACTAGCTTGAGTTATTTTTCCAATTTCATAATTACCTCCAAAAATAACATGAGCAAGACCAAAAAAAACTGAATTAAGAAATATAATTAAAAATAATATATATTTATCCCTATTAGATTGGATAGATATATTTTTACTTGGATGAATTAATGTAGAAATAAATGAATTTTTATATTTAAATAGAATTAAAGATAAAGGTACGCCTAAAAATATAACTCTAAACAAAATCTCCTCATTTAGAGGTGCAGCAGTTAAATAAAAATAAGATAAAAGAGGATTACTCATCAAAGGATTTCCCATATGTATTCCAAATGTTTGCTGAACCTGATCTATGATAATAGATAAAACAAAATATAATGAAAACCATTGAATTGTAATATAGAGATAATTGGATGAAGGTAAATCAAAAGTTTTGATCCTTTTTGAGAACAATTGTTTATACAAAAAATTCTTTAATAAAAAATCAGGCTTAAAGATACATATCAAATAAGAGATAACATAGATAGACCAAAATAAAATAAATACAATCCCCAGATTGAATTGTAGTTTAGATATGCCCAGAATATCTAACAATAAAAAATTTAGTAGAGCATCACTATGCCAAGTGATACCTTTACCTATATTTGTAAAAAAAACTACATAAATACCAATAAAAATTGATCCGGTTATAAAAAGAAACAGTAAAAATATAATTTTTTTATTTATTCCATCAATATGTTTTTGTAGGTAAGTATTTTTAATCAATATAATATACTTTTACATTACTTCGATAGCTGAGGGATTAAATCCTTTGACGACCAAATAGTCTTTAACATGGTCCCTATGATCACCCTGTAATAAAATAAATCCTTCTTTAGCTGTTCCTCCACAGGCTAACCGGCTTTTTAATTCTTTAACTATTGTTTGAATATCATTGATTTTTGGATCAAGTCCTTCAATCATGGTAGTAGTTTTGGAAAATCTTCGGGTTTCCAATCTCACAACAATACGAGTCTCTTCCTTATCCAATTCTCCACAAGCACATAGATCATCCGGAAGGCCACATTTTTTGCATATTACAGCCATCTATAGTTATCTTTTTTACCTAAATCCTATTATTAAGCGTTCCCTCAGTTATATAGGCCCTGTTCACTCAAGATATAATTCCTTGTTATGAAAATCTACAAACAAATTCAACCAATTAATACATGTTTTAATTTACGTTTCTTCTTTTTTCTGCATGGAAAGTAGTCATCATCAAAGCTTTCATTAGTTTTGTCTTTGATATTGCATTCCCTTTCAATAATAATACTTTTCTCAAAGAAGAATGGATATGATGTTTTATCTTCAAGAATTTACATACTTGCGAATGGGTACCAACTACCTCCATCTGTGGAAACTGGATGGTCTCCCCATATTCTTCTACAACATCCGAAATAAATCGTTCAATAGCAACAAACATATTTTTCGTTCTTTTAATACACTATCCCGAGGATTTCTTTATTCTCAAATTCAATAATATGGCAACCAATCATGCCCAAATGTACTATGGTCCAACTTTAAATTACAACAGTCTCATCTTTTTGTATACAAGAATACTCGAAGATTTTCTTTTTCTTATTGCTGAGGATATTTTTTGAGGATTACTTTTGAATGCAGGTTCATATGAAAATATGATTTCTTTTGATAAAGCAATCTGATAGTCTACTACTATCAGCTGTCTTTCTTAAAGACAAACCTGAAAAATAAAAATATAAACCATCACCAATATACTCTGAAGAAGGTGTTCTGCTACTGTTTCTGAAAATCACAAAAGAAATAGAGCACATTCAATCAAGCTATAGGTTTTCTTTAAGTGAACAGAGCCATTAATGCTTATATGATTTTAATATTATATAGGCCTAAAATCATTGTTATCTAATTCTTAAAGTTCACTAACATTTTTGGTTGACAGAGGATATACTTTTTTACTTTTATATTTGAAATACAAATGAACAATATGACGATAAAAATTCGCTTTTTTGTTGAAGATCGTTTAGTTAAATTAGTAAATACGATAGAAGATTATATACAAGATAATAAAATAGATGTAGAAGATATAATAAAAATAGAACATAGTAGAGTTTTAAATAATAGCGGTGAAATAGTCACTACATTTATGTTTGTTTATAAAACAAAATAATCCATCAATCGATCTCTTGCATAATTGTGCCTAAACAGCTTTATGACCCTTGATTCTCACCAAATTATTCTGTTTTTACTCTCATATTGGAGGCTATCCAAAAACCCAATGCCTTTTAAATCATTTCTTCTGGTTTTACAGTACAAGAATTTAAATAAATAAGACCTTTAGTATTTCCAGATCCCTTATTTTTATCCTATTACCATGTCACCAAATTTCAAGTATATACTTTATTGACTGGATTCGATTTATTCTCCATACAGTTATAGTATATCATCATATCTGATAGAATAATACCAATAAAGCATCTCAAAATTACTATAGATAGAGGATATACATATAACCTACCTCATTTTCGCAGTAAACTAGTTCATGGTATAAAACCATCAAATACAGAATATAAAAGGATGGAATCCTTTAATCTATCAGGAGATAATCTTTGGGACAGTATCTATCAAAAAAATATCTCAAGGGTTAGATTTAAGCAATGCGACATGTATTGAAAGATAATTTGAATATGACCAAGCCTCAAATAAATAACCAAATCGCTATATACTAGAATATGTGATTCGAGTAAAGTTAGATTTGGATAACTCTGCTTTATTGCATGATTCCATATTCTAAATACTTTTAACTAATACTTTTTAATAAAACATGTAAAATGGCCTTTTCACAATTCTAGGTTACACCTATCTTATACCCATTAACAATATTGATAAGATTGAAATTTCCATATACAAATAACGATTGTACTTAAAATCAGCATCTTGCTTTTTTATTTTACATTTTTTAAACACTCTAATATTTGAAACATGTTTTTTACTTCTTTGATAGGGCCTTTGATATCTATTTTTATTCCCCCTTTAATGGATATCTTTGCTAAATTAGATAACCCGCCCTTCTCCTTATATTCCAAACCTTCAAGCCTTTCTACTTTTTCACAAATTACATCTTCACATTTATTAAAGATTCCTCTTTTTTTATGCAACAGGATTCTTTTATTTGTGATAAACAAATTATATTTCTTGTTAGCATACTCTATGCCGTATTTACAAACAAATTTAATTTGTTCTCCAGGCACTAGGAAATCCTCAATTGGCAATTGATAAACATTTAAAATGCAATATTTATAAAAAATTGTTTAAGGTTTTAATGTAATTTGTAATTAAAAATTAACTAAAAATTTACCTTTTTTGATATAAAATAATTGGGAATGTAATCAAGTTTGTCGCTATTTGTTTTTCTTTTCTTTGGATTCATCATGATGAATCTCCATTTTTTTTCTAATGCAACAGATATACCAATTCTACATGTCTCAAAGACTTTAAATTTCTTATAATTAATATTCTCTACATCATATAACTCTCTTTCTTCCTCCTCCTCCTCCTCTTCTTCTTCTAGATAAAGAAAATTGTTGTTATTATCTGTGATATCAACATCATTATGTTTCTTTGTTATTTTAAAAGCCTGAGTAAGTTTTCCTGGTCCAGATGATAACTCCATTATCTCATCTTTTCTTCTAAAAATCCTCATCAAATTTATTCCCTCTATTGGCTGAATTGATCTTATTAAAATGGCTCCGGCTGCACAACCATTATTTTTTGCAACAATGTTAAAACAATAATGATTTCCGTAAATAAAATATACGTATACTCTCCCTACATCTCCATACATTATTCTATTACGATCGGTCTTTTTTTTAAAGGCATGACTAGCTGGATCATCATTATAACCATAAGCTTCTGTTTCCACGATTACCCCACTTAATTTGTAATATTTACCCATAAAATCAACATATCTCACCAATTTTTTCCCAATAAGGTCATAAGCGACTTTGTGTGTATCTCTTTCAAAATACTCTTTTTGGATTTTCAAATTATGTTAGAGTAATATATGGATTCTATATTTTTTTCCTTATGGAATATCGAATTAAAGACAAGTCTTTGTCTTCTTATGGCAAGAAGAAAATCAATTGGGCAGAATCTCATATGCCTGTATTATTATCTTTACAAAAGAAATATCAAGATTCAAAACCATTAAAAAACCTCATTATTGGAGGTTGTTTACATGTTACCAAAGAAACAGCTGTATTGATCAAAACTTTGCATGCTGCAGGTGCAGAAATAGCCTGGTCAGGATGTAATCCATTAAGTACAAGCGACGATATAGCTGCTTCTTTAGTTGTAGATGAGGGATTATCTATATTTGCAAGCAGAGGTGTCAATAATGAGGAATATTATGATGATATTTATTCCGTATTAAAATTTAAGCCACATATAACTATTGATGATGGCGCCGATCTAACAATCGAATTTCATAAAACAATGGATGAATATGGTAGTAATATTATAGGCGGAACTGAAGAAACCACAACTGGTGTCATGCGTTTAAGGGCCTTGGAAAAAAACAAGAAACTTCAATATCCTATCATTGCAGTAAATGATGCCGAGACTAAACATGATTTTGATAACATATACGGAACAGGACAATCTGCTTTAGATGGAGTTATACGAGCTACCAATATTCTACTGGCAGGTAAAACTGTTGTGGTTGCTGGATATGGACATGTAGGAAAAGGAATAGCAGCCAGATGTAGTGGACATGGTGCATCTGTTATTGTGACTGAGGTGAATCCTATTAATGCATTGAAGGCAAAAATGGATGGATATATTGTAAAACCTATGTCAGATGCATCTTCAGTAGGTGACATATTTATTACATCTACTGGTTGTAAAGATATAATAACTGGAACACATATTGAGAAAATGAAAAATAATACCATTCTTGCAAATGCAGGACATTTTAATGTGGAAATATCTTTAAATGATTTAGCGAATTTATCAACTTCTACTCAAAATTTAAATGAAAATGTGGAACAGTTTATTCTTAAGAATGGTAATAAAATTAATTTAATTGGAGAAGGTAGGCTTGTAAATCTGGTTGCTGCAGAAGGCCATCCTTCAGAAGTTATGGATATGAGTTTTGCAAATCAATTTCTGTCAGTTTTAAATTTTGCAGAAAATAAAAATACTTTTGAAAATAAAATATACGATATTAGCCAAGAGCAAGATCTTAACATTGCAAGATTGAAATTAGAATCGATGGGTATCAAAATTGACGAATTGACAGCCAGTCAAAATAGATATATCCATGATTATGGCGAGGGTACTTAATTTTTTCCCTTGAAATATTTAAAACGGTTAGTTAAGTACCATAGTTTTATTTCTTTATTGCGATGGTCAATAAATAGATTAATCCTGTTCAGTCTCTATTCTTTTAAAGATGACCTATAACTTGAAAGTATTCTATTTCTGATGTGAACGTAGGAAACAGAACCCATTTAGATAATATTGGTTATGCTCTATATTTTCGTATATAAGAATGAAAAGCATTATTGAAAGAACACGTCAGCAGTACATAAAGGATAGACTCAAACTTTGATAACTACTTTCCTTTTAAAAAGAAGAACAAGTGTAAAATAAAGCATATAAAACAATGGTTTAATCTTTTCATTGATCAACACAATAAAGAAATAATACCTTAAGTCAACAGATCCGAAAGGAAGAAGGTATGACTATATAGTGATTATATGAAGAGAATCTCATCGGATCCCAAAACAAGTTGTTGATATAGTTGATTTAGGATATCTTGGTATAGAAAAGGATTTTCCAAAACAACTCTCATCCACACCTATAACGGAAAGGAAAGAAATCAAGAACTGTCACAGCAAGAAGAAGAAATAGGATATAACAAAAACCATTCTAAAAAAATAGTGATTGAGTATGCTATATGTGCAGATTGAATAAATACAGGATACTTGCAGATATTTAGAAACAAATTAAGAAGTATAACAAGGTATCAGACATAGAAGCAGGTTTGGTAAATTATAGGATATTAAATCATAAGTAGGACAGAACCAAACACAAAATCTATGACTTAATGGTGTTGTGGATTGTTTCTAATTATGCAAGAGATCTATTATTCATAACATTTGAAAACGATAAAGAAGATATGGCTTGTATCATCGTTGTTCGTCATACATCATCTTAGGTGAGAGCAAGAAAGGTGCTTTAACCATGCAATAATTAAGGCATCTATTAACAAGATAACAGTTGCGATCTTAAAAGAGAGATTCCTTGCTCGAAGAGTGGCTTATTTAACATTTAAAACTATTTGGTAAGCAGATATATAATACATTACCATCATTACATCCCTTTCTTTACCCTAAATAACCATTAGAGACCATTAAAATACTTCAGCATCCAGAACTCAAAGAGAAACAGAAGAAATAAACACAGAATGAATTATTATTTACTCGAGTTTTCACAATACTTTATTCAATCAGATAATGTATAATATGTTTCTTCGGATATGAACATAGATGCACTTCTCATCATCTTAGTCTGCATAAACAATAATCTTTACAATAACAACCTTTTGTCCATCTTTAGATATTATTAGGTTTTATTTGTAAACTTTAAGAATAACCTATTATCAATATTCATGATGAATTTAAATAAATCGATATTAACAATAATTGTCTTAGCTGGCATTTTCTTATTTATGATAGAATCAATAAATAATTCATTTGCACAGGTAAACCAAACTTCCAATAACAAAACTGCAGTAGGTAATCAATCATCATCTTCATCGGATAATTTGACAAAAACTTCTAGAATGAATGGTTCATCAATAGTTACTGCAAACGAACATGCAAAATTGATAAAACCCTAAATCAATTGATCAATCAAATTTACAGAAAAATAAAATAAAATAAATTTGAATATCCATATTAAAACGTTAACAAATAACAATTAAGTTATTTTATATAACAAAATAGTTAATAATTTTATTAAATCATTATTTATATTCCATTACAATTTTTAATTCCTTATTAAAATTCTCTCTATTATGTAAATACGAGGCGTTGTCTTTGCAATAATTTTAGAATTGGTAGATATATTTGACAATATTGTTTTTAACTTAATTCACTTGTTAATTTTGATTTTTCTAATTTAATCTCAATAATTTCTTTGTTAAAATCAGAATATAATATACGATTGGTTTTTTAATTTTTCAAAAATTTTTGCTATACATCCCAATGCCTTTTTGCATCTTCATCATATTCTTTTTTTATTTTATTAAATGCCTTTTGATCTATGAAACCTTTAATGATGCTTGGCTCGGGATATTTTGAACATTATCTCCCATTCAATATAATATACTAATAAAATTAATCAATTTATTTTCATGATACTATATTATTGTTTATACAAATTAGCAAAAATACACCAAATATGATTGTAACAAAAGAAGATATTCATGATGGAAAGATACTAAAGGAATTGGTCGGAGATGTTTTTTCAAAGAATACTATATTCAAAAAGTATTGGCAGAAGACGGAGCCTATGATTCAAAAGAACACTTGTTATCTTGATAAATTAAAAATAACACCCATTATAAAAGTAAGAAAGAATTCATCAATTAAAAATAATATCAATTGTACACCAAGAAAACTACTACTACTATCTGTGTAAGAATAGTTCAAAGATATAAAACGATAGAAGAAAAAGTATGAATATGGATATATAGATGGATTGCTGAATCAGCGTTTTCCTCTATCTATCAAGAGAACATTTGGGAACATATATATCATATATAAAATGGATAAATTGTAAATGAACTGACGCTACAAGCATCCATCTATAACAAATTCATAGAAAATACAACTTTATAGCAAAAAAATAAGTTATATTCATATTTTACAATAATAGTTATTTGACAGAGCAAAAATCATTTAATAATCAATACAATCTGTGATCACATATAATTTTCAAATACATTAATTTAATGTATAAAGTTATTGTATAATATATCCACAACCTTGCGGTACCGAAAAATGTTTTTGTATATATTTTCTTGGTATTCATAATAGTAACAATTTGATCATATAGTATTTTTTGATGCACATTTAGGTCATTTTAGAAATTGTAATATATCTAGGATTCACCTTTTAGATCATAATAAAAATACTCTACTCTATTCCTTAAGTACATATATCTTGAAAGCAATCGCTTCTTCCAAAGGTGTAGATGATACTCAATATTTCAACATGGACTCCAATTGCTTGCACCTCTTTTATATAACATAGCAAGGAATTTTCTTCCACTTAGAATTGTATACCTGGTACCCTGGTACCTATTAGTATAACCTACTACAATTTCAAAATTATTGCCTTTAATAGTATAATTACAATAATTTAAAAAAGGCCATGCTATTCTATCGAATTTACTGTATCTTTTATACCAATACCACTACCATCATTATCGTTTGAGTTGGATAAACTATAGATCAGTAATTTAACATTTAAAATATTATCTCAATTTAACCATTTTCAACATAATCTTCATTCTAACAAATACTGTGATCATAGTGTTAGCTAAATATTTATACGCCAAATTAATTTGTTAAACTAGTTTATTGAATTGGTCACGTTTAGGTTAGTAATCATATGGCATAAATTTATGGATACTAATATTTTAATTTCTAGATCTTATTTGATAATTAAAAACAAATGTACTTTTACCATATTAGAATAATATATTTTATCATAATCCAATATAAAAAATAATCATTCTATCCTCAAACATTCTTTAGTTTGATATTTGAATTATATAGAGAAATATTATCTCTGTTAAAAATAATGTAAGGAATGCTGTATGTATTTATTTAAACTGGTACTCCTTGTTTTCATCAGCAAAAATATTGTTATATTTTCAACATATTCTCATTTTTAAAAGTAATACATCTAAACATGCATATTCTCTTTACATTAAAGGTTATTTGAGTAGTTACACAACTGTTAACTTAAGGAAAAATATTTTATTTAAACATCGGATTTTTAGTGATTAAACAAATTCTTATTATTTGATTTTTATTTTAGATTGATATTTATTATTGAAAAATAATTGTAGAGAAAAAAATAGCAATGAAATAAATTAATTGATAAAATAGAAGTTAACAGGATCTACATATTCTTGATTTGTATTAATATATGGGAATCATGATATATTATATATAGTAACAGAAAGAAGATATGATGATAATTTTTATTTTATGTTCCTTTAAATGAAAATTAATATATTAACAAGGATATATACAACAAATAAAAATAAAAGAAAATAAAAAATGTTATTGTTTATTTTTGTTTATAGAATTCTTCTAGTTTTTCTTTTAACATAATTACATGATTTTGCTTATCCTTCTTTATCTTTTCCCAAAGTTCTACTAAATCATTTCTATTTTCATTTTGAGCATCTCTTTTATATTCATCAATAGTCTCATGTAAAAAGTCTGCCTCCCTTCCTATTGCTTTAAGTAGATTGTATTCGTTGTTACCTATTTTTGTATTTTCGCTCATTATGGTAATTAACATATTAATGACAAGTATTTAAAAAAGTGGATAAGATGTTCTGTTGCATAAATATTGTAATTCTTTATTCTATGCCAATTTTATCTAAATAGATATTATATCTTGTTATACAATAATGCTTTTGACTATTTATTGTATCATAATTTTTCAATCTGACTGAATAAAATATTTCCAAACGTTCTCTCAATACAAGGAAATATTGTTTCAACAATTCATATATATCTATAGTTACAATGCTGTCCTTCCATTTTTACAAATCATTTTTTATATCAAAAACTACTAGATCTATACTTATGTATCTTTTTTGGCCTATCTAACTCTAGCATTCTTAGGTTTTATTCTTAACATCTTAACATACTGCATAGTTATTTCAATGATGCTTTAATTTCACGAACTTACATGCTTGTAAATACCATAAACACATCTACAGAAAATAGATACTCACATTTCTTACGATATTGGATAGAAATATCTCTATCTGATATAAACATATTCCTTTATTTGAATTTTTAAGCCTATTATCTATATTTCAGGTTCATTGGCTATACATACCAGATACATTCAGAACCAACAACTCCATATTTAAGTATCTGCTAAATTATATACTACTTTACATCATTATTTATATGTCATCATCATTATCGTCTGATGCTAATAATAACACTAATGCTAATGCGAAAAATAAAACAAAAAGTAACAAAATAGATATAAACACAGAAAATGAGAAAAATGATATTCAAGTCGAAAAGGATAATAGACGTAATAAAGATATTGCATCTGTTTCAAATTATTATGATGATTTTTTTGAAAATATTAGACAAAATATGCGAAATATTACAAACATCATGGAACAATCATGGCCATCTTCATCTATCTTTCCAAATTCAAAATCTATATCGCCATTTGAATGGTTTGATAAATGGACTGATACAAGGATACCTCTTTGTGATGTTATAGATAGAGGCGATAAATATGAAATGAAATTGGAAATACCTGGCATTGATAAAGATAAAGTAGATATCAAAGCAACAAAAAACTCTATAAGGATATCTGGAATTCATTCAGGAAAAACTAAAGAAAAGGGAAAGAATTATATTTATAGTGAAAGGTCCTACAAATCATTTCATAGACAAATACCCTTTTTAGAGGAGATATTACCTTCAAAAATTACTGCAAATATTGATAATGGTATTTTAAATATAGACGCGCCAAAAAAAGTTCCAACAAAAGGTGACTCTGAAGAATATCAAGTTAATATAACTTGATTAACTATTTTATTTTTATAAATATTTAAAGTGTACTTTTATATGGAACACATGCTGTAATTTTTAGATTTTTAAAGTAAGGCATTCTAACAGAATTTCTAATAAATCAAGTTAGTATGATAGATTATCATATATGGATTAGTAAAGTGTTACCAAACTTCTCTTGACAGATAGTTACTCAATACTAAAATTGAATATTTTTGTCCTGAAATATGCAGATATCTTTTATTTAAATCTATAAATTATGGAAGGTACTTTAGGATTAGTATGTCACATTTGGCCATTCCAAACTTCTTCCATCATAAATTCAGGAGATGTAGTGGGAATATATGCTGATATCTGATTATCTTCATAATTATCAAAATACTTTTGTACCTTCTTTGATTTAGGCTGGGACGATGTTCTATCCATAAACATAGAACATTGTGAAAAATAATCGTATATCTACTTTAGATAATTATAAATAAGTATTATATATGAAAATAGTTATACATATATTCTTGATAGAATGGTAATTCTATAACTATTGTGTATTAGTAAAAAGAAATGCGATATAAAGAATATAATAATTAGTTATTATCATAACAAAGATATTATCTTTAGTGAATCGATCTAGAAAAAGGATAAAAGGTTTTGATCTTGACTATAATCTAATAAGCAAATATGAATTACCAATTGTTCCCTATATCTATGATACATTAGGACCATATATTGATGCAAGAACTATGGAATCCATCATACAAAACATCATCAAAACTATACAAATAATCTCAATGCCTGACGAAAAATAACGAATAATTATCTAATAACATACTCTATAAATTATACTACTATCAGTAAAATAATGAAAAGCTAATATATTGAACTGCCATATAATATGATTTGAAATATCTAGATATGATATACTTTTGGTGAATATATTAAATTATATCTTGTCCAACTTTACTGAAACTATAATGGCTAAATCTATTTATTGACGAGCACAATGGAATATAGCATCTTAAGTTAAAATTGCTTCCCGGTCTATCTCAATCTTAATATACTTTTATTGCCCTCGTATTATATGGTACAAGATAAAGAAAAAGACAATAAAGAAAAAGGCAAAATGACCGTTTCAGAAGCCGGGCATAAGGGAGGAGAGGCTGTAATAGACAAGTATGGACCAGAACATATGGCAGAAATAGGGCGAAAAGGTGGTGAACATTCGCACGGTGGGCATAATGTTGAGAGAGAAACAGACGATAATGATAATGATAATAGCAAAAGAGGGCTAGCGTCTGCAGACAAAGAAACAAGAGAAAAAGTAGCCAAAAAAGGTGGAGAATCTTCACATAAAAAATAAATAACAAAAAAAAAATTCCGAGTATATGCTATCATTTGCAATACTATTTTATCAAAAGTCTTTTTAAAAGATATTTCTTTTCTTTGTAATTGCAAAATGATATCGTAAAACACAATTTATGTATATTATAATTTATTTATACTTAGATCAAATGGTCTTTATATTGACTTTGCCAATTTTTTCTATAGAATTACTACCACATTTTATCCATTACTATATTAGTATAGGCCCAGGCAATTTTTTTAATAATGTTTTAACATCTACCATCCAGTTATTAGCAGTTGTAGAGCCATTTGGGATAATACCAATATTAATAAACCTAACAAAAAAAATGGAGAAAGAAACAAGCAAAGCACTGTCAAAAACTGCTGCTGTAACGTCTGCTATACTATTGATGATTTTTGCTATTGCAGGGACTCAGATTTTATCCGCTTTTGGAATTACTGTAAGCAGCTTTATGGTTGCAGGCGGAGCTTTATTATTCATAGTATCACTTGAAATAATGAGACATGGAGAATTAAGAAACATAGAAAATGAATTACAGGGAACAGGAGTTGTGCCCATTGCTTTTCCACTTATAGCAGGCCCAGGTGCAATTACTTCAGTAATAATTTCTCAGCAAAAAGATGGTCCGATAGTGACATTGTTGTCGATAATAATTGTGATAGGCATAACATATCTTGTATTGCGTTCGCTTAATCCAATATACAGAATTTTAGGAAACAGGGGCTCTGAGATAATTTCAAGAATATTTGCAGTTATATTGGCAGCCATTGCAATTCAATATATAGTTGAAGGATTAAGAAATATTATTGTGAAATAATAATGTTTTAATTATTGTTTTATATCTATCTTTTTTTATGCAGTTCAAAAATAATATAATATAAACTTGGCAGGCTAATTTGAGTTAATATGAACAAATAATGAACATTTTAATGGAGAATTATAGTTTTACAGATTTGGTATACTAAATCCAAAAATAAATAATTCACTAATATAATACATCATACAATCTATAATATAATCATGAGCAGAGAATTTGAAAATATGCGAACAGCCGATATCATAGCTGAAGCATTACTTGACTGGAAAGTTGAGGTCATTTTCGGGTTGCCTGGTGATGGTATAAATGGGTTTATGGAAGCATTAAGACAAAGACAAAGCAAAATAAAATTCATACTGGTCAGACACGAAGAATCCGCAGCATTTATGGCATGCGCTTATGCAAAGTACACTGGCAAACTAGGTGCATGCGTTGCTACATCAGGTCCCGGCGCCATCCATCTTTTAAATGGATTATACGATGCTAAAGCAGATAATACCCCTGTTATTGCAATTACTGGAACAACTTATACTGATTTAATGAATTCAAGTTATCAGCAGGATGTTAATTTACTACAGTTATTTTCAGATGTTACAGTTTACAATGATATGATAACTGTACCAGAACAAGCAGAAATGGCAGTAGATATTGCATGCAGAACTGCACTGGTACAAAGAGGAGTGAGCCACTTGACAATACCAATAGATGTCCAAGAAAAGAAATTAAGCGGCAATTATTCAAGACATAATGTTGCCTATCACACTTCAGATGTTTATATTTCTGAAACAATCCCTAGCCAATCTCTGATAGAAAAAGCAGCGAATATCCTCAATTCAGGAAACAAGGTAGTCATGCTCGTAGGTCAAGGAGCACTTGGAGCTGGAAAAGAGGTAATTGCGGTTGCAGAAAAGCTTGCTGCCCCTGTTGTTAAAGCACTTTTAGGTAAAGCTGTAATTCCTGATGATAATCCGTATAGCTTGGGTGGTATCGGTTTACTTGGAACCGAACCTTCAAGTGACGCTATGAGTGAAGCAGATACTTTACTTATGATTGGAACATCATTTCCTTACATTGAATATCTTCCAAAACCAGGCCAAGCAAGAGGTATTCAAATTGATATAAAACCAGATAAGATTGGACTTCGCTATCCGATTGAAATTGGTTTGGTTGGCGATTCAAAGCTCATACTATCTGCACTACTTCCACTTATTCGAGATAAAAGGGACGATAATAATAGTTCAGAATTTCTAAAATCAAAACAAAATGGAATGAAAAATTGGAATAAACTATTGCTTGAAAAAAGTACGAGAACGGACAAGCCAATCAAACCCCAAGTAATTGCAAAAGCTGTTTCTGAGGAAATGGAAGATAATGCAATAATTTCTGTAGATAGTGGTACAAATACAACATGGGCCGCTCGATACATAGATGTTAGAGAAGGTATGAAGTTTTCTGTATCAGGTACTTTAGCAAGTATGGCTTGTGGTTTACCATATGCAATAGCAGGGCAGATTGCATATCCGGAAAGACAATCTATTGCATTTGTTGGTGATGGTGGACTTACAATGTTGATGGGTGAATTTGCTACTGCTGTACAATATAACCTTCCAATTAAAGTAATTGTTATAAAAAACAATACTTTAGGAATGATTCGATGGGAACAGATGGGTTTTCTCGGAAACCCAGAATTTGGAATAGAGTTTTCACCTATTGATTTTGCAAAGATAGCTGAAGCTTGCGGAGGAAAAGGCTATGTTATCAAGGATCCCTCCGAAGTAAAATCAATAATGCATCAAGCTATGAGAGAATCAAAACCCACCATCATTGAAGCATATGTTGATCCTTTTGAACCTCCTGAACCACCGAAGGTGGGAATGGAGTATGTTAAAAAACTAGCTGAATCCTTTGCAAAAGGACAGCCTTATGCTGGTAGGATTGGCCTGACTTTATTTAGAGACAAGGTTCATGAAGTATTAAAAAATATTCACACTCATTCTCCTATTGAAGACTAGAAATTCTCTAATATATTTCTCATAATTAGCAACATTAGATATTTCTAAAAAGATGATAATTTCTAATCAAGTCGAAAAATGACATAAAAATATTATAAAATATAATTGAGAATCTGTTAAATGTTGTTATGCATTTAATTATTCAAAGATCTAATGTATTAAACTATTAGTCGGATTGGCAACATTATTTCTAAAATTATACTAAACAAAATTTTCGGTACCAAACTATTTTTTAGAATATAACTTCCTTATTTATATATAAATTTTTTCTTTTTATATCTAATATAAAATGGTTATAATAAAAAAATATTAATAATTATGGAAATTGAGGGAAGTTTGGAAATCCCGGTATATCAGGTAATAAGTTATTATCGTTGTTATCATTGGGATTTTGTTGTTGTTGGTTTGTTGGATAATTTAATTGAGAACTGAGGTTGGTAGTTGTTGCTGGTCTTGCTGTAAGAATAGCTGTTAAATCAATACTTTTTCCATCTCTATATACGGTTAACTTTACTTTATCTCCTACTGATTTTTGTCCATCAATATATGATATAAGGTCATCTATTCTTTTAATAGGTTTTCCATCGATTGCAGTTATTATATCACCTCCTATTATCTTCTGGTTGCCATTTATATCCTCCTGTACTGAACTTCTTATTAAACCAGCTTTATCTGCTGGGCCTCCTGTTATCGTTCCTGATATCAATACACCTTTAAAGTTTTTTGGTAGTCCCATTGCTTGATCTATTTCAGGTGTTAAACTACTACCTTCTATTCCAAGCCATGGATGTACATATGTACCCGTTTTGATTAATGCTGTTGCTACTTTTAATATTGTATTAGATGGAATGGCAAAGCCTACGCCTGAGAATGCACCATTACCAGTATATATAGCAGTATTCATTCCTATTACCTGACCTTGCATATTTAATAGCGGACCTCCAGAATTACCTGGATTTATAGGAGCATCTATTTGTATGGTATTTGGTATTGAGTATTGATTGTTAGGATCTGATAACAATCTATCTGTTTGACTAATTATTCCTGTTGTCATTGTATCTGCTAGTCCATATGGGTTACCAATAGCTATTATCTGCTGTCCTACCTCGAGATTAGAAGAGTTACCAATAGATAGAGGAACAATATTTTCTTGCGAAAAGTTATCGGTTATTTGTAATACCGCAATATCATTATCATGATCAGATCCTATTATTTTTGCTGTATATGTATTTCCATCAACAAATGTTATGTCTACTGTTTTTACACCTTCTACAACATGACTATTAGTAACGATATACCCTTGCTTATTGTATACAAATCCAGAACCAAGTCTTTCGGTTTTACTTTGTATTGGGTTACCATTGATAATTATATTTACATTTGGATTTGGAATTTGACTTGTAATCTGAACTACAGAGTTTTGAACCTTTTTAAAAATTGTTGTTAATATGGATTGGTTTTCAGAGATTGATTGGTTTTGCATTGCTATTTTTTGTTGTTGCTGCTGTTGTTGTTGATTTTGAGATGGCGAAGGTATTGATGAGGCTTTTTGACCTGATGCTATTGGTACATTGTGAATATGATATATACCAATATATGACACTATTACAGTAGATGATAAAAATATTATAATCGTTGTAGATAATAAAACCTCTCGTCCTCTTTTATTTCTGTTAAACAATATCTTTTACTTCCTCTTTTTGCTTTCCTCTTTTAATAAAAAAAAGTAGGTTTATCCATTTTCATGGAAATGATATGAATATTCCTACCGAGGATATTGTACCATAGATGGGAGTATTTCCAAAATGACTGCTTGTCTTTAACGGATCTATAAATAAATTCAATGCTCCTTGGTTTAAAATAGTTATACTTATGGGAACGTCTTTAACTGGACCATTCTTCATAGATACTGTTGCAGTGCCTGTTAATACAAGAGCATTTCCACTTATCGCGCTACCTTTTAATTTAAAATCTGATATTGTATGTGTATGAATTGATGTTCCATCTGTTTTAATCATTTCAAATCCTGCATTAAATATAGCAGCATTTGGTGGATTTGTTTGATTTATTTTTAATGGTTTTGGTATAGCCAAATCCCATTGTCCTGAAAGTATCCATGTTGGTTTACCACTTGCGTTATTCTGTATACTTGATATTGAACCCATGGCTCTGGTAAAATTAGCTGGAGACGATGCTTGAGATTGTTGTTGTTTTGAATGATTTGCTGTGTTTGCATTGTTATTGCTTGTACTAGCATTAGTATTGCTGTTAGTAGTATTAGCAGTTTGTGCAAAAACAATGTTCCCATTGTTACTATCTATATTGTTGGCGATTATGGATCCGGTTGATAATAACATAAATATGCTAACCATCATTATCATATTAGCAGATATTATGTTAACATTGAATTTTATAAAATTCATTAAGAAATATAAATTGTAGAACTTTTTATATATTTTTATACCATTTCTGGTAGCAAAAATTATAGATACACATAAAGTAATAGTGACTGTGATAAGATATATAATTTAGATAAATCCAAAAACACACAAAAATAAATAACCTTTATATTGTTAATGCAATAACGGTAATAACAATAGTAAAATAATAGTTATCTTTCATAATACCGATATAATATAATATTGTTAATGGTAGTATATATTGATATAACTATTCTCAATAAATGTAATTAAATTGTTTTTAAAATTAATAATTTATAATATATTAATTAAGATTCATTATATTACAATTTTGATATCAAAATATTATAAAACGAATAAAATGAATAGAATATGCAGTTTCTTTATTCCTTTTTTAAAATCATCGGTATCGATATCTATACTGCATCATTCTGTTACGACAACAA
Organism: Candidatus Nitrosocosmicus sp.; assembly: GCA_025934495.1. Lineage (GTDB taxonomy): Archaea > Thermoproteota > Nitrososphaeria > Nitrososphaerales > Nitrososphaeraceae > Nitrosocosmicus. The sequence goes on along the minus strand of JAICXY010000001.1, from coordinate 8,846 downwards.
CTAGAATTTATAATTACAACTAGATTCATGTCTTACACAAGAACTTAAATAATTTTAAATGATTATAATAGAAATATGTCGATAAAATATGTTCTTTTATTACTATTATTGGTATTCATAATACCAATAATTCCATACGCTCATGGGCAATCTAGAAAGAATATGGCGTTATATGTAGTTAGTAATTTGATATCGGATTCAATTAATCATCAAGGCACTGATAGTACTTCTTCTACTGTTCCAGGCAAGACTGGACTTATAGAGAATAATCCTGGATATGCCAAGTATATACCAAATGCAAGTACATCTTTTAATAATACTGCAAACAACATTGGATTGGCAGCCAATTATGCTCTCATAAAACGATATGAATTATTTCTTGGAATTAATCATTTGAGTAACAACATTAGTGCTTCTACTGTTCCAGGCAAGACTGGACTTATAGAGAATAATCCTGGATATGCCAAGTATATACCAAATGCAGGCTCTCTGTCTAATATCCATAGACAGAAATAAAAATGCACGTATTACAGCAGTAGACAAGGTATTTTTTATTTTAGAGTTTCTCATTTAAATGTAAAAATATGCACAGTAACTTGATATTACCTATTATTATACCAATCTATCCTTTTATCGCAATTTGATCAATATGTATCTCTAATATTCAATTTGTTTATTCCTCTATGTTTATTGTAGTGTAATCGGAAATGATTGTACTACTTTTCCTTTAGTACGACCTCTTGCACAATTCTTCCTTTGATTTGCCTTTATGACAAATGAAAGTATATCTTGGTATAGCCAAGCAAAGGGAGAAAAGTGTTAGGATATTAAAACGGTTCATATTCCAACTTTATATTTATTCATCTCTTTTAATTCAATTCCAGTTGTTAATGCCATCAAAGCCTAGGAGTATTTCACCATGTCTAAATAAAAATTGGTTATAGACCGTAGACCAACTCGCAGAATTTGTTGGTAGATGTTAGCTAAATGGTCTTAGAAAGAGGGAATCGGGCAACAAAAAACGTACAGATAACTATATAAATTTACAAGGGCTCTGATATTCGATGAACCCTATAAAAATTCATCATAAAAACATCGCCTTATCTTTACTTCTTGTATTTACTATTATAGGTTCGCCTATTCTTTTATCTATAGGAGCATCTTACGCACAAAAACCTGCAACATTTCCACCGCCTATTTTATATCAGCTAAAGGATATACCATCTTATGCTATAACAATTCCTTACAGCTCTCAAGGTAATTCCCATTTTGAGCCAGGTGAAGTAAATATACCCTTAGGTATGACAGTCATATGGTTTAACAATGATCATTCATATCATACGGTAACAACCCTATCAAATAGTAGTTATTCGCCACCCGAAAAATTTGATTCAAAGTTTATTCCAGTAAATGGTGGATCTTTTATCCATACATTTAACAAAGCTGGCATATATGATTATTTTGATCAACAACATCCTTCTAATCATGCACGAATTATAGTAACTTCGGGAATGGAAAAAGGTAACAATATGAATATGTTAATAGGTGGATATATTCCATTTAATGCAAGCAACCTAGCAAGAGATACATTGCGTTTTGTTCCAACTGGTATTTCACTTCCTCCGTCTATTTCGGTGACATATAATATAACAATACTTGATGCAAAAGGTAAACCTCTCTTTAGTCATAATTATGATGATTCAGATGGTATATTAGATCTAGAACTTGTACCTATGAAATCAAACTCTACAAAAATATCCACAGCAGATTTTACTACTTGGGGGCCAGATTTTAGAAGTCAAGAAGCTTTTCGTACAACAGGAACATTCCATATACAAGGGCCAATATTAGTTAAAGATTCACCATATAGTATAAAAGCAGAAATTGTACAAAAAGACAACAAAATACTAACTCCTCCGATTAGTGATATATTCCCAATTTTACCAAAATTAAACGTTACTGCAAAATAAATTTAACTTTCTATCTATCCCTTTTTTATAAAATATTAGATATTATATTACTTAATGATATATATCCATTAAACAGTGGAGTTTTACAATACTTTTTTAGATAACGTAAATAAAGTAAATATATGTATAATTGGTGAAATATTTTTTATTTGAATGTCTTATTGTCTCTTTAATTTTTTTATAACATTATATCTAAAGTCATAATGCTAATATACTTTGTTTGCCTTTTTTGATTTAATGAGTTCTGTAGATAATATTGATTGGACTGAGATGGAAGGTAAAGAAGCACGTGGGATAGATGATGCTGATCTTGGAGAGGTTCAAGAGATACGCGATGATTTTGTTGTTACCAAAGTTGGTGTTGTTGATAAAAAAGTCTATAAGATTCCTAAAAGCCTAGTTGAAGGATACGATGGTCACAATCTATTGTTCAAGGTTACTAAAGACGATGCAAAAAGCAAATATGAAATAGATATATAGCATATTTCTTTTCTACCTTTTATGTCCTCCTCGTATGCTATACTATAATCGGTTAACTTGAAGATTGATATAAAAGAAAAAAATATATATTTTTTTTATTATTAAATTTATAGATTTTAAAAACGTATATTTCTATATGAATAGATAATTGTATGTTTCCTTATACTTCCTTTGCAAAGTAGTTTAACAATATCATACAATAATGTCACAATCATTATTTATAGAAATTTATTATTATTTGAAAGAACTATACATGCAGGTTGGACATAGAAGAAGAAATTTTCTTTGAGACTATTCTATGAATATTATGCATATTACATATCTGATGGTTTTTTGATAACTTTTTACAATATTTGGATTCTAAAAGTATACAATAGCATATTTAATGAGTATAAAATTCTTGATATAATAGATATTGAAAATATTATATAAACTGCAAACAAAAAGTTTCTAACAAAATATTAAATTGGCTTCGACTTTTAATGGCATCAGGGAAAAAAGTTGCAGTCTAATATGACAGATAAAAAAGATTGGTTTTAGGAACTTAAGAAATATTTTTTTAGCGATTGGAAAAATTTTTTTATTTTATTTGTTTGTGAAAAATGCATTATTGAAGTATTCAGTATGATATTTCGGCTCTTTTAACTTAATGATTTTATCATCTATTTTTTTCTCTATAATTAATTTTCCAATAATTATGTCAATCTGAAATAAGATACTATATATTAATATGATTCAATATGCTTATATATTTTTCATGTTTAAAATAAACTCCAAATGATCATTGCAGTCATTTGGGGCCAAGAGCAAGCAAAAACAAGCACTAGATATATCTGCATCATCGACATAGGAATTGATATATAAATAACGTTCTCCACAAGGATTACATCCATGGTAAAGGGGGGAGTATTATCATCAAAGGGGTAAAGAGGGAGAAAATGATCTCGGCAACAATCGATAATATCTTATTGATGTATGTCCACACAATCGGATATATCATTGTTACTTTGATATATATCAATATCAGAGATCCATCCATCTTTATCTCTTTATCATATTTCTTCATGGTAATGAAACCAGCAAGTACGCGCAATGACAATGTTAAAAATTGTAGCTCACCATAATCTTTTTTTGGATTATTGTTGGTTACTATTTCAACGATCTTATTCAGCACATCATCAGTTATCTTGATTGGTTTATGCTGTATATTTTTGATGTTATTCCATCAATGCTTTTTTTATTGAATCAATAATGTAGTCATTTTCTGATGTCGACATCATGACTGTTAGCCGCTCTCTTATTTCATAAATGGTTTATCCACCATGTATAAGCAGAATTATCTTTACCTTGTACACAGATTTTTTATCATCAAGCATAATCTCTTGTACACTATTTCTTTCATTATCTACGTAATCTGATGATGGAGGTGTCCCTCATTATAATATTTTAAAATAGTAAGCTAAAGACACTATGGTGTCTAAACGAGAACTTGATTTAAAGTAAGACAAGTTATTTACATAACTGTTAATTAATGAAGCATAATAGGTTATAGAATATTTCTCAATAAAGAAAAATAGTACATTAACTTACATCATGTTGTAGTTTTCTATTACTTGCTGTAAACTTGAATATTGTCAATTTGACACAAAAACATATATGATGTATGCTTTTTTTTCTTTTATTTTATAGTTGTTGATGTATTATTTCTGTTATATAATGATAAAATGCCTTGTAAAAATAAAATCAATATGCAAACAGATAAAATTAAGAAAATAATGTTCATATAGAATATATCTTTTTTTATCCTAGCGTAGGATTAAATCTAGCGTTAACTTTAATTCAAAAATTTCTTTTTTTTTAATTATGGTAACCAAATCTATATCATCTTTTATATACTTCAATCTTTCGCATGCTTGTATTTGTGCTAGTTTTATCTCCTTTCTATCAATACATAAACCATGCGCTGATTCTATAAATGAATATGGAGTATTTCTTTTTTTGTTTTTGCAACAGCATGTTTTTGCTTCTACTATAAATGGTGATTCTGTCTCAATAATATTCATTCTTTAATATCATCTATTTTTCTTTTACTTCTTTTTATTGCATTTGGCAGTAAAATTTGTAGTCCTAGATATTTATTTGAATTTGAATTAGATTTAGCAATTCTAACAGATTTCATATACTATCTAATCAGGTAGATTGCATCTATAAATGACATGTTACCAAATTCCCATTAGAAAAAGGTGTTGAAGAAAAGGATAATGAAATATTTGCCTTGTAAATTAAGAAAAATAAATTAATTTTAAAAAAGTCTTTGCAGTACCACATATCAATCTGCAAATATATTATTTTTAAAGCCAAAAGTTATTTTATAATTTATATAAATGCCATTTTTAATTTGAAACAATTTTGAGAATAATTCATTCATTCATTCATTTTATCTCTTTATCATCTATCGGTACCGAAAAATGTTTATTGCGTTTTTTTTGTTATCCATTATAATATCAATTTTATTATTCAATACTTTTTTTTGATTCGAGTAATTCCTAGATTAAAAAATTTCCTTCTTCTTCCTCATCTTCTGCTATAATTGTACTTTCTTGTTCATGGGAATTTTCGATATAACAATTAATTTGTTGAATGTTTGAAGATTGCTCTATAATTAACAATATCGGAATTTTCGCAATAATGTGGATTTTTCTCTTTTCTTTTAATAAACCCCTTGCTTTCATCATATCCAGATGCCGTTTAACTGCTTTGTTGCATGATTCGAAAATCTGTTAAAAAGAAGATTTATGTATTATAATACAATCGAATTTAACTATTTTCGTTTTACCTACAGAAACAAAACATTAGCAAATAACAAAAAAAATAATCATGCAACAAAGCACCTTTTAACTATTAAACCTCAGTTTAGATACCTCTCTGTATCTCGAATAGAAAACAGATCCTGTTCGGAATTTGGTTTTAAGGATGTCTCTATTGATTTGGATAATCAGTTGGAAGGTCTAGTAGTGCAATTCGTTTTGTAATATGACTAGAACTTTTCTATTTTGGATGCTAATGTAGATACATTACCCCATCACTTGTCTAAAATATATATACCTTGGATGCAATAATATACCAATTAACATAAATATACAAACTATGAATTTCTAAAATAAACAAAAAAATTTTCGATAAGGTTTGAATACATAAGCTAAATGGTATAGTATTTGATTGAATGGCGCGAAGTAATCATATGGTTAATATTTAATATTTAAAAGTAAAAATTAAAAGTTCATCAGATATGATAAAGTTTATTTTTTCTCCTAATTGGTCTTTAAAAACAGAGTCTATAATTGTATTATAATATAGTGAAAATTTGTATCCTAAATCATGCTTAATTATATATTTATTCATATCTCCTTCGATTATATGGCGAATATTCAAAGAGTGATTGCTCATTTCCGTTTCTATCCAAGAAAGAAAAGCATTTAGATCCCTTTTTCCTTTCATAAACAAAATTGTATTATAAATAGCATTTTTTCCTATGGATTCAGCCATATCTATTATGTCTTTATCACTTTTTTTTTTTAAAATTTCTCTTAGTACAGGTTTAGGTATATGCACCATCCCAGAAAAAGGTTCAAATTTATCCCATTCTACAAAACTTTTGAGAATTTGAACCATCATGGCATTCATGTTTAACATTCTATTTTCTGCTTCTATATGTATACTATTCATGAATGCTTCATTTAAGCGGAATGTCGTCGTTTCTATTTTTATTTTTTTATCATTTGTTGTAGATAAATGATCTTGCGTTGCTTGTCTTTCTGATATGTCTAGCCATATTGCATGTTTGTCCAGACCTTTAAGTTTGTTAGATGGAATATGATAATAAAGTGGGTGTATAACTTCCTTTTTAATTATTAAACAATCATTTTCTACTGATTCAAGAGTTCCTAAAATATCTCCATCGATAGTATGTACAAATTTATTTATATAATTCTTGAATTTTAATTTATTTAGTTTCACTTGCTTTGATTCTTCTATCAAAATATAGACCTATCCTCTACATTGCAATATGGAGATATATAAAATGTTTAAGTTTATATTTTATCCAAACTACTTTTTAATTAATGCATCATTACATTTTATGATCTGCTAAGTTGGAAAATTATTTTATTTAAACCATTGGATTTAAGCATGATTAATCATGATAAAATTTGATATAAAAATTACTTGTAGGTAAATGAAAAAATAATAATTTTAATATTGTTGTAGTAATTATTTTAGATTACTATGGAAAATATCATATACAAGAAATATAAATAACATTGAATGCTTGCTTCTGTTGAAAATACTTAATTTTTAATGTTTAAAGATAAATATACTATTATAGAGTAAAAACAAGATTAAATTGAAACCATAATGAGGACTAATAAAAATGTGCAAAACATTTTTCGGTACCGAAATTTCATGAATAAGTAAAATGATTATTACTAGAGCTAAAAATGTTCATCCATAATCCTATTGTTAAAAATACAACAAATGAAATCTATAAAATACGATAAAAATTAATTATTCTTTTTTTAAAATCATAATTAACCAACCGGGCACATGTTACATTCTATAAAAAATTGTATTGTACAATGGTGTTCGTATTTCCATTGTATTTATGAGTTATTTCCATCAATATACAAAGCAAATATAGTATATTAAATAGTTTGGCTATCTGTTCCAATAAAAATATCAATGTCATCGTCTTTGACTAATAATAAGAGTTGAAAGATAAAAAATGAGTATAATCCATAATAAAGATATTAAATCGCCAGAGCTTCGAGCTTCAATTATAGAACCCATTTTATTATCATGTATTGATGGAATTAATAATTTTGAACTTGAATCCATAATTAAAATAATATTACCATTGTATTATACTACCATCAAGGAATATTTGTTTTATTTGATTGATTATGAACTTGTTTCGTATAATGGAAAAAAACGAAAATTTTCAATAGAATACGGAGGGTTTGGGTTATTAGATATGATCGATGAAGAGAAAAGACAAGAGAAAATAGGTATAGACGAGATTGTGATCACCTTTGAGTGTACATGATTCTAACAATAAAAGATAATATATATAATAAAAATAATTGTTTTGGTTTGGTTTGATCAAGGAATTTCTATACTATTCCTTTAATATTATCATAGTACATGGCAATCTTTTGTATACTTTACTATCATCCATAAATTATTTCTATCTAATTTTACAATGCTTCTAAACAAGGTAAACACCGTAATGTCATAACTTTCTTTTACAATATTTTAAAATTGGTTGTAAATGTATATATTTTCTCAAAACATGTGCTCTATTTAAGGAGATATTGCTGTTTTGGTGATCATAGACCTATATCTATGCTTTCTTTTCTTCTACCATTCGATCTGATTTTTTGTCTAATGCATAGGTTCTCTATTTCCAAGATTATTGATTTTGTATGAAAAGATGGAATTCTTTCTGTCACGAATTTATATATCGAATCTTTTTCTTTTGAATAATGGAAAACCTGTTTGTTTTACAAGACATGATCAAGCAATACATCTTTGAAGATACAAAGTACATTACTAATCAAAGGTAAACTTTGGTATATTAAGTCATCCATCCTTGAAAAGAGATATAATTCCATCACTAGGTATACAGGTATAGACACAGATGCAGGATGGTAGATATAGCCATACATACGAAGGATTGGTTGAATTTTGGATACAAACTGCATCATGTAATATCAAATATCGATTTGATCATTATACTACTCTGGCGTCCGATGTAACCACCACAGCTAATATATTGAATAAAGAGGTTTTTCCATATCGCGCTATACCATATCAGACCTTAACATCAAAAACCTGTCTTTTGAAATCATTAAAAAAGTACATTTTGTGATAGGAGACCTAGAATATGATGACGACCATAAACTCACTCTATGAATCAAACACAAAGATGTGATTTCAACCTGTCTGTTCTTTACATGGATAAAGAAATACATCACCAGAATATGATAAGCTGTTAGTCAATTTGTTATATGTGATTGGAAATAGGCATTAAAATAATTTATGACCTAGTATCAGATAGATAGATTGTTATTTAGCAAATCTAAAGGTCAAATTTATCATTAAATAAAAATCATTATATCAATTTATTTAGATATGCTAGAAGAGATATGAATTATAATAACTTTCAAAATGATTTTAAAACCAACTGTTTTATATTTTAAGAAGTAAATCATTAGATAATAACTTGACATTAGAAGATGATGCAATAAACCTTCATCGAATTTTAAAGGGCAAGATTGAAATTCATAATAAAGTATCTTTATCCAATTCCAAGTCTAATGACGAAAATAAAGAAGGAGT
>JAICXY010000131.1 GCA_025934495.1 Candidatus Nitrosocosmicus sp. | reverse complement strand
TTATCAAATAATAATGATAATACTACTACTTCATCCTCTTCATCCTCTTCATCCTCATCTTCTTCTGCTGCTGCTACTGCTGCTGCTGCGGATAAACAGATAACATTCTTCAATTATACCCACGGATACTGTGTATCTATTATTGATATTGTTAATTCTACAAAGATTACACAAGAATTGGTAGCAAGCTCAAATAAAATTAGAAATTATTACTCTATATTTCTCAACACAATGGCCTCAATAATCAAAGACCACAATGGAAAAGTAATCAAAAATGCAGGTGATTGTTTAATCTATTATTTTCCCAAAACTGTTGATACAGATGTAAATGAATCTGCTTTTCAGGATGTCATTGACTGTGGATTAGCAATGATTGATGCAAATTCTACACTTAATAAAGAATTTAGTAAAAATGGTCTTCCACCCATTAACTATAGGATAAGTGCAAACTATGGGAAAGTAGAACTGGCTACATCTCCAAATTCAAATAGTGTGGATTTATTTGGACCTACTGTTAACATCTGTTCGAAAATAAATCATCTAGCTTTATCAAACGAGATGGTTATTTACAATGATCTGTATAATGTTATTAATAAAACATCCTTCTTTGATGACTATTGCTTTAAAAATATAACCCAGAGTGATAAGTATAGTACTTTTCCATACCCTGTTTATTCTGTACATCATCTTTATAGTCCAGGACAACAAAAGGAAATGGATAATAAAAAAAGACAAAATAATTTAGCACATAAACAAAACAAACTAAACCAAGTCAATTCTTCTTTTAATATCCTGCTAATAGATGACGATAAGGATATTCTTTTTACCTTTGCAACTATTATTGAGGGTGAAGATTATAAAACAACCTCTTTTTCAGACCCAAACAAGGCATTGGATCATTTCTCACAGGTATCACCATATCACTATGATTTAATAATAATGGATATACGTATGCCTGGATTAAATGGTATTCAGCTCTATACCAAACTCAAAGTAATGAATCCCGATATCAAAGTGCTTTTCTTATCAGCTTTGGATGCAGTAGAAGAGTTATTGAGCATATTTCCAGATATAAAAAACAGTGAAATTATTAGGAAACCAATAGAGTCGCAGGCTCTGCTATTGAAGGTCAAGACCATACTAAAGACCTAATAATCAAATCACAGTTTATCAGACTAGCCTTTATAATCAGCTTATGGTCTACTTTTAAGGTTTTAATGAAAATATAATTTTAATATAATACGGGATATTTCAGCAAAGGGGTTTGTTGTTATTATGGATATTAAAAAAGGAAAAGTAAGAAAACAGGACAATCGTTTTATTATGCTTTTTAATTTAAAAGCATAGAAAAAAAATGGTAAAAATTAATTTAGAGGTCTTCTATCAACGAGGTATAATTATCAATACTTCTATCCAATAGGGTAACATTGGTTTTCTTTAGTAGGTTTTCTACTTGTACTGGATTTTTAAGTGAATATTCTGAAAATTCGACTCCCCTTCGTCTTATTATCACTTCAGCGTCCAATAATCTTTTTAGGTTCCAAGATGTGGTTGATGGCGCTTTGTTAATATGAATAACTAATTCATTGAATGTACAGCATTTTTGCTCTAACAATTTTGTGATTATTTCTTTTGTTGTTTTTATTTTCAGGTAGCCTAAAATTATTGTTTCTTCCGTGGGAGTTGAAGCTGGATAGTATCGAGTAATGTTACTGTTCTTTAACCTTATTACTTTAATAGTCGAGCACTTTTCTAAAATGGCGAGATGATGCGAAAGGGTTCCATTATTTAAACTGGTTATGCGCAATAATTCTCTATATCTTATCCCAGGCGAGAAATTGATGATCTTCAATAATAATTTCTTTCTATCATTTTTTTCTTTTTCTGATTTTCCTACATTTAAAATATTATTGTAATTCATCTTCTCTCCACCTTGATCACTCCTGCAGCAAACAATAACAACATGAATAATAATAACATATGTGGGATTTCTACTTCAATAAAGGGTATTTGATAATCTCCAAGAATATTGCTTGATTGTAGCAGATATAAAAATTCGACAACTAACAATACACTAAAACTTAATGACGTAAGCAAAACTTTTTTGCTTTTTGTCTTTTTATATGAAAGTATGGAAATAACAGTTAGAAATAATGCCATATCCAAACTAAGAATGTGAATAGAGATGTGGATTATCATGGAAGGATGAGATAAATGTGGAATTATCATTGGGTAGAAAATAATGGAGGTAAAGACAATTGATAATACCAAAAGAAGATTGGTCTTGTTATTTAAAAAATTTTGAAGATGTCTATAAAACCCATTGTTTTTACTGCTTTTATCATCCTTCTTTAGCAAAGATATAATTAAAAAAAAGTAACTTAAAAGGCGATTGGTACAAAAGTAAAATTAGGTAATGTAATATATCACTATTAAAATGAATTTTTCTTGCTCTTGTTTGGGTTTTCTGTCTTTACATCATATACGGATGAAGTTCTTTTTATCGTTACTGAATATGAAGGAATGATATAACAATATTATCAATCAAAAGAATAATCCAAATACTTTATGATATCTAAACAAAAGGAGTTTTGTTATTGATATGGCCGATGTGTTTTGATATAGGTTAGTGAAAGTCCTTTGTGGACCTGTATGAGTAAAGAATATGCTATGAATAACAAAATAATACAAATAAAAATTATTGTATTATTTTAATTTTGAATAGATTCTTTATTCTTTATCTTGGTTTTCAAACATCTTTATGGTTTCTTTTAGTTGTTGTTTGCTTTTTTTAAAGTAATACGCGCTTCCAAATATGACTAGACCAGCTAATACAATTGCAAGTAATGCAAATGAATCAAAAGAAGGTGGTGATTCTGATTGATTCATTGAATTGTTATTGTCAACAGTACCTACTGGCGATAGTTTTTGTTGTTGTTGTTGTTGTTGTTGTTGAGATAATTGGTGCGTATTTGGTGATGATGATGATGATGGTGATGATGGCAACGTCGAAGTGGATGATAATGCAGGTTTTTGTTTTAGATCAACATTAAATTCATAATTAAGATCGTATGCTCCTGTTCGCTGTCCAGTTAGTTGGATTGTCCAGTTTCCCTTTTGACTAAGATAGCCACCAAAAATAGAGTATACTCCATCAGTTACCTTTTTTAAATTAACAACAATTGGTCCAATATCTGCTTGGTCGTTTGTAAATTGCAAAACAACATTAGAAATGTTCTTGGCAGGTTTATCATCTGCACCTGTAAAAGTGATTTTAAATGTGTTAAACCCCGTGTAAAAAGGATTTATTTGGATTTTTGCATTTGTATCCAATATTTTTACATTGCTCGAATAAGAGTTATTTGCTATCTTTTGTGAAGGCATTGTCATCGTTGTTTTTTGTCCGCTATTACTACTGTTATTATTGTGACTTTGGTGAGCACTATTTGTATTCATAGCATTATTGCTCAATGTACCAGGCATCATCATCGTCATTGATGATGACATGTTCATTGCAGGCGGAGATGTTATTGTGAGAATGGATGCAACAAATAATACTGCAATACCAATTAATGATTCTATTTTTATTGTATTGTTAAACCGAGAAAAAATATCAGATGCAAAATCTTTTCCTATACTTCTTTTATTTTCATTATCCTTTCTATCTTTTTCATTCCCGTTTGGATATCTTTTAATAAAACTAAAGGACCTACCAATGCCATTGGCCTTTGTTTCGGATGAAAAAATATTTGTTTGTATTTTCTTTTTTTCTTTAAATGTTGATGCCGTTTCTGTAGTTGTATTTTCTTCTTTGCGGCTTTTTTTGACAATCGATGCTATAGAGATAATGTAATTATGAAGCTTTAGTTGATGATAGCCACCTAAAAGAACCATAGGTAACGCAGTTAACAATTTTATTATAAGAATATTGCCATATGAAGTATCAAAAATTGCATTAAAGCTATGCAAATGTATCCATGCCATATACAGACCACTAACACCAATTATTCCAAGCGATGTTGTAGCTAAAAGTGAAAATCTTGGAAGCAATAAAGCAAGAAAATAAACCCCTTTTAATCTCGATTGATCTGTATTTGTTTCAGACCTTTTGGAAAAAGTTTCTTTTTTATCATTTTCTTCACTAGATCTAGATAAATTCATGCTTGGTATATCTTTTGAGTCAATTATTGCAACACTTTTTTCGAGTGAAATAGTGCTTTTTAATGTTGTTAAAAGTACTGCAGATATGTAAAATAGTCCTCCAACCCAAATGGAGACTGACATAAAGTGTAACCAATCCAAAGATATTGCAATTGAAGGTAGAAAAGAAACGCCAGAGTTATGACTGGTCATGCTATTGGAAAAAATACTAATTGCTCCTGCCACTAATGCAATGTATAATAATACTGAATGTTTTTGGTTATTTTTAATATCTTTTGTTTTTATGTTAGGTTGATTTGCCTCTCCTTCTATTTTCATTTTTTTCTTTTCAAAAAAGTAATATAATAATGAGGTAACGATGACAACAATCGATGTAAGGCTTCTCATTATCCAGACTGTTCCTACGGAACCATGTAAAAGAGATTCAAATAAAGAAAAGAAGTTTGAATTTGAATTAGATAAATCACTTATCTGCAATAATAATAAGACGGTTCCACAAACTAATATTGATGCAGAACTTGTACACAATAATATTACAAATATTTTTAAAGGTTTAAAGAGAGTCTTTTCAATATGGTATGTGTTATCAATTTTAGAATTGTTGTTTTCACCTTTGATATTTTTGGCTGAATTTCTATTAATTTGATTTCCTGTAGTTGTGGGATATAATATCTTTTTAACAAATTTATTGTTTGTCCATAGAAATAGGTGTGAAATTATCCCGCCTACTATTGCAGCTTGAGCAACAATCAATGGCCATTTTATTATTCCATCTAAGTTAGAAGTTACTGCCTCAGTTTTTATTTGGTTTTGCTGTGCAAAGTTGTTGTTGTTATTTGAACTTGTTGAACCCGAGGATGACGTCGCAGAACTTGCTGATGTTGGATTGCCTCCAACATTTCCTATTCCAAATACATAGGACCCCTTAGCAATGTGACCATCATCTGCTGACATGGTCAACCAAGACACAGTATAAACACCATCGGTTAGTTTATGTGTGTCTAGAGTTACCTCGGCCTCTCTATCATGTTGCTGCCCTGTAATTTTAAAATCGTTATTATCTACTCTTTTGTTATTGGAATCCATTACATGGATATAGCTTACTTTTGGATCTGGTCTTTCAGAAAAAGATATTATTATTTTTGATGGTACTGGTTCATTTTTATTAATTATGGAATTTGGTGCAGGCGAGTAAGTTACCGGTAGGGCATGACCAAATACGTTAGGCAAATAATGAGGATTCTGGATTGATGACTGAGAAAAGAAAATTAGTGAAACTGCTATTAATGCAAATAACAATAAAAGGTTCATTGGCCCTAACTTTTGTTTTTTAATTGACATCTTTTTGTTATCATCCTTTAATGAGCACATTTTCTTTCAATATTTAAAAATATGTTTGCATATTATAAAAAGAATGGTGAAAGGCCTTTGAAGACAAACCTATAATATTACTTTTTGTTAATTTAAATGATAATGTTGTTGACATTTTTATTTAATATATATGGTATTTGTGTATAATTAAAATATAGAAAAATAATTAAAAGAATGAACTTTTGATTTTATTTGTTCATCCTTTCTTTTTGCTAATGTTTTCAAAATATTCATTTTTTTGCATCTATTTATTTGATGTTAGGTTTTGCTGCTGTAGCGGTACTTGCCATATTCTGAGCAGATTGACCAATCTCTTTTTGCATGCTGTCTATCTTGTTATTCATATCTGCAATTGGTGGATAAGTTTCTGGAAATGATTTATCCGATCTGGGTTCTGGACATGGGAATCCTCCGACAACGGCCTTCCTTACCACATTATCAGAAATTTTCATAGTGGAATTGGATATTACGGTATCTTCACTTACTGAACCTGGACTACACGTCCATGTCAGACTTATAGGGGTACTACTTACATTTCCAAATACCCTATAGTTATAGGTTGTTTGAACTGTTGGAAAGAATGTGGCAGTATAGTGACCTGGATCTTTATCTACCGGATCAAAGTCTAATACTTTCTTTTTATCGCCTGCCGATACCTCTACTTTGAGAGTTTTCTCTAATCCTTGAATTGGTTTTGTACCATTTGAATCATCGCTAGTGGGATCTTTTGGATCTGGAATATATGCAAAAAAGTCTACACCTGATTTATCATCTACAAATACTGGTTCATTTGTCGATCCGACAACAAATAAATAATCTTTTTTTCCTATTGAAACCAATTGTTTTTCATGAGCACTTACATTTTGGACTGTACTTGCCAAGAGTACACATAACATAGATATTCCTATTGCGCTTAATAATATGGTAATATTACTAAATAACTTCATAATTAATTTCTATATAATTTTCAATTTAATAGGATTACTAGTACATTCGTAGAATGACCAAAATTATTTTTATTTTTATTTTTATTTTGGTTTAATGTGTAAATATAATGCCACAAAAGTAGATACATAATTTTACATGAAAAATTATTGGGTATAAATACACAAAGACACTATGGAGAAAACCAAAGTTTAGCCTGGATTACTTATTATACTAATTTTTGTGGTATATGCTTAAGTGAGTATTTAATTCAAATGACTTTTTTATCTTTGAATAATGTATTATTGTTTTGATTTGAAAAGCGGTAAGATAAATTCATTGATAGTTAACGCAATTCATATCTATCGATGTTAATAATCTCTTGCATATTTTATTATTATCTTGTGTCATTTTGGTATAAACTATATTAAACATATATAAAGAAAGATATCAAAACCTAATACCATTACAGATGCCTACCATAGCCAAGTAATGTATTGATCTTTGCTTAGTCCAACCAGAAACAATAGCCACGGTGTAAGACATACAATGTTACTAGATGGATAAAAGCCGTTTGACCTAGGTAATCAAAGATTTTCTTTATAACTGTGTTAATGGTTTAATGTTTCAGTATAATTACTATTAATTCCTAATTCTATGCTTTAGACACGATAACACAAATAAAGATATTTTTTTATATAGTAAACTTTTTCAAAATATGAAAATTTGGGTATATTCGGCTTTTTCTAAATTACCTTGATATATCATTATAAAGACCTTGACAACAATATATAACTATGACTAAATTTGAGCTTTATTCTGATAAACCTTTTATTTCTTTTAATAGTCACTTGGAAGGTTTAGATGAAAATACAAGTAATTTATTTATAAATTTAAGGGATTTCATAAAGTCGTTGGGTAATGACGTGATTGAAGAAATTAGGCCTCATAGAATCGTATATGCTAAATCTTTAACTTTTAGATATTTTTTAGACATACAACCTAGAAAGGATAGCATAATACTCTCTATAAGAAAAAGTAGAAAGGAACCTGCTATAGAGTATATTATTAGAGGAAACCAAAAAATGGACAATATCAAATCCGAAATTTCGGAAGCCTATACAAAAATTTAAGATGATATCTTTATGTCAAATAAAAATAGAAATTATGGTTTTTGTATGCATATAAAATTCTAAAATCTTTTATCATAATCAGAAAAGAGGTCATTATACAATTGTTGATATGTAAAAATATAATTATTTTCCACTTTTCTTAATATTAGATATTGGATACCAAAAATAATTTCTAAATCTACATTCTTATAACAATGGTAATTTTTTAATAGTGCGTTTAAAAAAGATGAAAAGAAATTGAAAAAAGTTTAGTATATTAATCTAGAATGTAAATTTTACAGTATGATAATAATAAATTAAAGTAAATCGTAGAAAATAGATAATTTGGATGCTTATTTAGAAGAGGAGCTAATTGATTTGTTTACTTATTGTACTCAAAAACCTGATGCCTCTGATCTTGAATTAAAAAAAAAGCGCATTGAAGAAATTGGTAAGGAGCTGTATGCGGATGGCGGATCCGATGCAATGCAGAATATGTTTTATTCTGTAGATTTACGAATAAAAGAAGAAATTGGTAAGGATCTTAAATCTTATCGTTCATTATGGAATGGAATAACCGAAGATTGGAAATATTGATCTTTATTTATTGGTTATGAATCACTAATTATCAATTAATACATAAAGAAATTTTTAAAATACTAAAAATATATTTGTTAATAATAATACCCTGTTATTACCATCTACCATCTACCATCTACCATCTACCATCTACCATCTACCATCTACCATCTACCATCTACCATCTACCATCTACCATCTACCATCTACCATCTACCATCT
>JAICXY010000039.1 GCA_025934495.1 Candidatus Nitrosocosmicus sp. | reverse complement strand
TGAGATGTTCTTCTTAAGGATAAACCTGAAAAATACAAATAAAGACCATGATATATGAATTCTGGAGGTGTTTTATTTCTGATAAGCACAAATGAAATAAGACACCTTCAAGCTATAAGATTTCCTTAACTGAACAGAGCCTCCTTATCTAATAGTATTTTCTCTTTCTCTAGATGATTTACAATTGTATTGGAATCATCTTTAATTTTTTGATTGGCGTTTTTTTGATTTTTTTTAAATTATTCATAGAAATACTATATACAAGATGCAATATCTTCTGTTGGTTCTATGAAAATTAAACTCGATATGTGCTATTTTAACATTATTTTGTTTATTAAGATATGATATGATATGATATGATATGATATCAATCCTTTACATTTGCAATTATTAAATATAGTATGTTAGAGAATAAAAAAATTTGTCCTCATAATTATTGCTAAAAAAAGGCACATTTCCCAATTGTAATAATGATTTTATTCTAGCTATTTTGATATACAAGTTATTTTTTGCCTAACGGTACGATGAATCATTACGTTTTAAATAACTTATTGAGGCAACTGAACGCTATTTACATTAGTATCATAATCAATATTGTAATTTTATATTGAATTCTTGGTTTTTCATATGCTTTATTAAATCCTACATGTGTAGAATGTCAGATTCAACATTTTGTTAATTCAAATCAAAGAAATCTTTTTCATATTTGTAAAATAAATATATTGAACTTTAAAAAAATAATTAGTTTTCTTTAGTTGATTTAATTAAGTAACAAAAATAAAAAATTATAGATTATCTCATCATGTTTCTACATTCTTGAGCGCATTTTCTACACAAATCTGCGCATTGTTTACACATATCCATTTTATCTCCCATCTTTTCACATTCAGTTGCACATGCTTCACAAATATCTGCACACATATTGCACATTTGTTTTGCATACTCACTACCTCGACACATCATCATAGAAGCCATTTTACACATATCTGCACAATCTCTGCACAACATCATACATCTGCCCATCATTCCCATCATCTGGGTATTTGACATTGTCATACATTCAGTACAACAAGCTTCACATGCCATTGCACATTCATTGCATCTTTCAATACATGTTAAGTATTGTTGATTTTTTAACATAGATGTAGTTGTATTATTCATTTAATTTTGTATATTCAATAATCTATATATATTTATCTAAAAAATGTGTAAAAATAGTAAAATATATGAGAAATTTGCATATAAAATTAATAATATATACGATATTTTCAAAACGTATATGATTAAGCACATAACAAAATGTTTATTAGTATTTAATTAATTTTCAAAAGCAAAATAATAGAAGTTGATAAGTATATAGACAACAGAAGGATTATTACGATATTTAAAAAACCAGTCGCAACCATGACATTGAATACTGTTTTAGGGAACTATCATGTTTTCAAATTAAAAGATACTTGTTTATAGTTACATTAAAATACATTAAATACAATAATATCAATAGCTGTTATTATTACTATATAGAAGGCACGTTTAGATTAATATTACATATTAATTTTGCATCACGTTGTTTTTTTGCGTATTCAAAAATCTTTTTTATTTAGAGTCTATCCCAAAATTCGAGGAAATATAGATTATTGTCAATATTAATTAAAGTGTACCCTTTTGCTGTAGCCATCACAATAGAAATAACAAACCAACCATTACAAATATTTTAGAGAACTATAGAAATCATTACAATACATTACCAACAGAAAAACCAAACAAAACGATAGGCACCTGTAATTTCATTTAGAAAAGTAATGCATGGTATTCTATATGTTCTTAGGACAGGATGTCAATGGAAAATGCGGCCTAGGGAAAATGGTTCTAATTCTACATATATATATCACCATCGATTTCAGTAATGGGTTCAATTAGGCATTTTCAAAAAGATATGGATAAGATTGTTAAAGGATTAGGATAAAAAAAAAGGAATCAAATGTGATTGGCAATCTATTGCTAGTATATCCATAAAGTCACCTTTAATGGGGAGACCGGACTGGCAATAATCCTGGTCATAGAAGCAAACTAGGCCAAACAAAAAGGTGATTTAACAGACAAAAATGGGATTCCTCTATCTGCAGATATAACATCAGCAATAACCTATGACATAAAAGCAGTAACCGACGTTATCGATAATGCAGTTCTCGATAGACATTCTAAATTATCTTTCATAAAGAAAAAGACAAGGAAGGCAGTATCGTCAGCAACAACATCTATGCCTTGATAGAATATATGGTTCTAAATCAATAGAAAACGAAATAATCAAAAGAGGCTATGTTCCTCATATACCATATAAAAGAAAAAGAGGCCAGAAGAAAGAAGAGAGAAATGTCAGAAAAGAAATTTCCTTTCCAAAAACAAACACGGGGTTGTCGAGAGAACAAACTCTTGGCATAATATATTCAGGAATCTGTTTACAAGGTATTAAAAGAAAGTAAAAGAGAACCACCTTGGAATGGTGCAACTATCATGCAGTATCATTATCTATAGAAAGATAATTTTGGAATAGACTCTAAGTATTATAATATCCATGCAAAAATACAGACAAATAAAAAAAATCAGGATTTAACCAATTTCATTAAAAATAACCAAAAGTGTTAGTTATAAAAAAACGAATAAAAACATATGATAGAGAGAATAAATACAAAATATTGGCTATTTGTATGTTCCTTATTCTTAATTTCATTACTAAAACAATCGGATCGTTCCTTTATGTAGACAATATTTGAATTACATATTATAATATAATTTCAAATACCAGGGTTTGTTAAAAAATTCTGAGGTATTTTTCTGATAATGTCTATTTTCTTTCTCTATTAACCATTCTCTGATACAATTGATTGATAAACTCCAGCAAGTTATTATGAGTTTCCTCATCATTTTTTCTCATAAAGTAATAAAGCTCCTCTGTGGAGGCATGATAGTCTATTCCTATGTTTTTTGCTATTTCTAATGATATCATAGACAAAAGTAATTTTCGCAAGGCAATATCTGGTCCATAGTTTACTAGGTCTGAATGTAACTCCGCAAGAGTGTTTTTAAAATTAGAGTAAATATATTTGTCTTTTGCTTCTCTGGTTTTAATTGCAAATGCAGTTCCCATAAGTCTCCTTTTCATATGTATGTTTTCTACCATGTCAATAAAAGAGCAATCTAGATCAGGATTTGCAAACAAGACTTCTGATAGCAAATCGGATGCATTCTGTTCACTTATCTCCATTTCTTTGGATAAATTAAACAGTACATGGCAAGCAGCGCATCCATTTTCTTTTACCACAAGAGGATTTTCGTTTACACTACTGATTGTTTTGGATATTATTTTTTGGGCTACTTCTTTCATCCTTTTCATACAAATGGAATTTTTGATACATGATTTAAAAAGTAAATCATTGCATTAATCTTAATTTAAATAAGGAATCAATATTTTGGTTTAGAAAGGTTTCAATCGTATATGATTTGAAAATAAAAAAAATCATTTTTATGTTATGCTTGCTCAGACCATAGTATAGATACAATTAAGTGTTCTAACAACTATACAAGAAAATATTAATACGACTGTCTTTTAAATTGCAATAAATATAGAAAAATAACAAAGTAATCAATAAGCAAACGGTGTTCAACAAGGTAATCACTAACATAAGCAAGAGAACAGGTAAATAAAACAGGACCAGTTCCTGTCTTTGCTTCATGAAGTATGTCACCTTCGCCATATTTTTCTTTTAAATAAATATATTTTATTTTTAAAAGTGTAACATCATTGAAACAAACATCTAAATCCCTTAATAAAGTTAAAGCAGATGTATTTCTTTTAAAAACTTTATTTAATAATGGATAATATATCGGTCCTTTTTTCCATAGATCGGTTTCCATATATGAGATTATTCTCTTAGTTTTCTTTTTATCTGTATTTAAGAATGTAGGTATTTTCCATTCATTTTTTTGTATATATATTCTATTGAATCCTTATAATTGGTTGATAAAAATCCATTAGAGTTTTTGGTTTGTTATTCGGATTAATTGTCTATTCATATAATTCCTTTATCTTGACCTGATGTTAATTATTATTATCTTTTTTCACTAAAATCAGCTGATGCTTTTCCTATCATTTATCAATGATTATTATATCCTTATCACAGGGAAAGATCCTTGCGACAAAGGGGTTCTGATGCAATCTATTGATAAGTCGATTTTAAACTCTAGCTTTTAGAAGATTTAAAAAAATGATTAAGAAATACAATATATCTTTGATATATTAATCACGGCATAAATGTGTTTCTTGCACATTATTCGTATATTACCTTTTGGTTTTTAACCCATTCTCATCATTCCGTTTATCATCTGCGGTATCTAAATAACCGTATTCATAATATCTTCTATTGTCCATCCGGCATATTATCTACAATATCAACTTGACCTGTTGCCATTTCTCTAAAATCCTAGTTACATTTATCTATATCCTATTTGATTAAATCTTAATAATCAAGAATTTTCTTCACTCTTTTCTAAATCTTGGAAAAGAAATTTCAAAGGAGTTCCACAATAGGGGCAGTGGGTTATAGTTAGTTTTAACTCCTTGTCAGATCTTTTTACAATAGTTCCATCTGTTTGTTTGAAAGCATAACGCTCGCCAAATTCAGGATCAATAATTTTTGCTTCAAGAATACATACTCCTCTTTTGGTATGCAAAGGCTTCATAATGGAAGTAAATACCATACCAAGTTTATTGCAACAATATTTCATCTATAGAATATTTTCTTATTGATTATCCTTAAGAATATATCTTTCTTTAAATATATCTTCATTCTCCTAAAGATCTTAGTAATTCCTAAACTAAAAAAAATCAAAAAACAACATAAATTTTACAAAAGAAAAAGAGGCAAGAAGAGAGAGGAAAAGAGAGATTGTATATATATCAATATAACATAAAATTGTAAAAGATAAAAAATGTGTTATCAAATGAGAGATATTTCTTCTGTGGTGAACGTAAAGTCAACTAGTTTTTGTTAGTTATTTAATAACTAATTACAAAAGACCAAATCAATATCATAGATATGAGGATATATCAGATATATTTTAAAATATTATTTGGCATAAATATTTGCAATAATCGTTGGAATGCATCATATTTGCATAGTTTGATATTACTTTCAAAGACAAAATGGTTATTAATCTTTCTACTATAACAATCCAAAACTTGTTATTTCTTATATTGATATCTGTTTAGAATATATAATTTATAGTGGTATAAGATCCATGGAAAAAGATTTTGGAAATAACTTTTGTTTTGATTCTATTTTAAATCCATATACTATTTCAATTTTATCCTTCATTATTTGAGGCAAAATATTACTAAATATCATTACCTGATAATGTATTATGCGAATTTTTCTTATTGTCGGACAATACAAGATATCGTATCGTTATTCGTTGATTTTATTTTTTGGGATTTTATTTAGATTTATCTCCTTTTTATTTAACCGATAATATTTTATTGTAAACAAAGAATTTATATTTTTTTTATACCTTTTATAATCATAATAGTGAATGGAAATTAAACTTGATTATTAAATTAGGTTTATTATTATCAAGGAAATTATTTCTTTTATTTAGATAAAGTTTATCATATTTGTGATTTTTGTCTATTGAATTAGATATGGTAACTAAAGATGAATCAGAAAGTCTAATACTTTCGTACCCCTATTCTTTTTACCATTTATTATCATATTTGTTAAAAGCCTTCAAATGTTTTTTACAATGCTAATAACGAAGAGATAATATTTGATGGTGAATGAGAATATTAATCTCATAACTTAAATTGTAATTATATTTGGAATTATTTTTTGTAATATTTTGATTGTATGATTTTTAATTCATATAATTGATATTTATAGCTCTGTACACTTAACAAAAACCTATAGCTTGAAGATGCTCCATTTCATTTGTATATGCAAGAAACAATAGAACACCTTCTTCAGAGTATATTGGTTATGGTCTATATTTTAATTTTTCAGGTTTATCATTAAGAAGAACTGCTGAAATATTACTATCATCTTGTTTTATCCAAATTTCAGCTTAAATTAACTTAAATTATTGAAAGTGATGGAGAGAAAAAACTGTCATTGATAAATTCGTTAAGTGAACAGAGCCGAGGTTTGAAAGGTAAATGTTATATACTTTTATATTGTTGCTTCCGCCATGAAGAAACAAAATTTGACATATGGTAATTCTAATGGAGATGATAAACATGGTTAATGTAGCACTGTTTGTTAGACTTGAGGCAAAACCGGGTAAAGAAGCCGATATAGAGAGCCTACTTCGCGGTGGTCTATTATTGGTTCAAGATGAGCCTGCAACAACTGCATGGTTTGCAATCCAACTTGGGCCATCGACTTTTGGTATTTTTGATGCCTTTCCTAACGATGCAGGCAGGCAAGAACACCTTGCAGGTAAACTTGCTGCTGAACTGATGGAAAAGTCTTCCGATCTGCTAACACAACCACCAACAATTGAGAAAGCGGATGTTCTTGCGGCCAAACTTCCTCAGCTTAGAAAAGACGATTATGAAGAATGATACAAAGCATTATCAATATTACTTCGACAACAAAAAAATATAGTATAGTAAAATTTTTCCCTTGATCTGAGAATCTATGATACTATAAAAAATGTTTTGTTTATTCTGTATAAAACTAATAAATTATCAATACATATTTTGATTATAGGTCCTTTTATGAAAGAAGGTAAAGAAAAGGTAAATGTGAAGAAAAAAATTGATCTTGATAGGGGAAGTGGCAAAGTAATAGAAGACAGGCAGCATCAAACAACTGAAACAAATAATCCGATCAACGTCGTTGAGAAAACAATAACCGAAAGAATGATGGGTACAGATAATAAAATACATAGTTATAATGAGGATGATCAAAGTAATAGTAGTTCGTCTATTTGGAGTAAAGATATTTTTGATTTGCATACACTGTTTAAACAGAGAAAGGATAGGCTTTGGAATGTTTTACATGAACGTTATAAATATAATACCTCTATAATAAGAGGACAAAAATTTCTACTTAATCATGTGGATTCTAAACTTTCACTTATTGTGATGTATGCAGATTTGGTTGGCTCTACAAAGATGAGCATGCAATTACCAGTTGAAAAAATGGCTACAATAATAAAAGTATTTTCACACGAGTTATCTTCAGTTATTGAAAGTTATAATGGGTTTGTTTTAAAGTATGTTGGTGATGCAGTTATTGCTTTTTTTCCTATTGGTTTTAATAAATACCTTGTGTGCGATAAGTCATTCCAATGTGCAAAATCTATGATTAATGTGGTAGAAAATGGCATTAACCCTATTTTTGAAAAAGATGATTACCCAAAACTATCTGTTAAAATCGGTATAGATGAAGGAGAAAACGCCGTTATCCAATATGGATTTGACAAAAGCGCACCTATTGATTTAATTGGATATCCAATGAATGTAGCAGCAAAGATAACTTCTTTAACCGGACCAAATAAAGTATCATTTGGAAATAACGTCTATAAACTACTTCATCCTTCCATACAAACAAAATTTCATAGAATGCCTTTAGAACAGAAAGAATGGAAATATATTGATCATGAAGATAATTCACTTTACAAAGTCTATACAATATAATTTATCAAGGAAATTTATATTGACGATTATTAATTTTATTCTAATAAAAAGAATAAGTGAGAATAATTGTATTCAGATAATAAGATAATTTACAAATATTATCAATTGTAATTGAAATACCCTTTTTTCCAATGCAGATAACTATTATTTGATAATTTACACCCCAATAAAATACAAAATATACGGGTGTAATATAATATAATAGTTGGAATTTAAAAATGATGTTTAACTGCACAATGATATTTTAAAACAAGACGTAAGTAAAGAAGAATGCTGGAGAGTAACAACAAGCAAAAACAATTGTAATAAAAAAAACAAAATAACTTATTTAGTCAATAAAAATTTTTGATCATCAATAAAATTAAATAGTTCATTGGAAATAATTTTTTGCAAAAATTCCTATTAATTCAAATTCTATAGACTTCAATTTCTTTTCACTAAACATGTCAATACATCCTTGATCCTCCATTACATGTTAATGGATATCCTGTAAAAGATTTTAAATTCTCTTCTTTGGTCCACTGGTAAGATTTTACACGAGGATCAGTTATTATATCATTTGATATTGCAGGCTTGCTTGTTCTTAATAATATATATCAAATATATTTGAATCAACAGAAACTTTGGAAATTCTCCATCACATCTAGCATATCTATCAGCGCTGCATTTTAAAACCAGGTTTTTTTATTATCCGCTCTATCAATCTTATTTATTATGAATAAATTTAATGCATTATTTTTCTTTCTCTTATCAGCTACTAAAGATACTATAAACATGCAATATAATGACGATAAATCTTGGTTTGATTAATCGGGATTCTAATACAACCGTTATTTTTCAATAGGGTTGCCAAGGGTATTACCCCATTCAAGCCATGAACCATCGTAATTCTTTACATTAGGATAGCCAAGAAGATATTTCAAGACAAACCATGTATAAGATGCCCTTTCACCAATTCCACAATAGGTTATTACTTCTTTATCTGGAGTAACGTTTAGTGATTCATAAAGTTTTCTTAACTCTCCTGATGACTTGAAAGTACCATCTTCATTAATCATGCTATTCCACGGTACATTTACCGCCCCAGGGATATGTCCTCCTATCTGACCGTATTCCGTAAAGTATTCTGATGGAGCAAGTGTTTTACCTTTGTACTCATCATTACTTCTGACATCAATCAGTATCTTGTTATGGAATCCTATTGTCTCTTTTACATAGTTCATAAAAGCTCTTATACTTTTATCAGGCTCAGATGCTTTGAATGTACCGGTTGGATAATTTGGTAAATCTAAGCTAAAAGGCCTATCTTCCTCAAACCATTTCTTCCGTGAACCATTCATCAACCTGACATCCTGAAAACCATAGTACTTTAATATCCAGAAAGCAAATGTTGCAAACCAGTTCTTAAAGTCGCCATAAACAATTAATGTAGTGTCATTGTTAATACCTGCTCTTTGTAATGAATTTTCCAGATCCTCTTTTGAGATTATTTCTCTTTTATTTGAATCAATGAGGTCTCTCTTCCAGTCAAATAGTAATGCTCCTGGAATGTGGCCAAGCATATAGCTTGTAGTGGGATTAAAGTCCACCTCTATAATTTTTACAATTGGATCGTCTAAATGATCATTTATCCATTGAGTACTGACCAAAACATTAGGATAAACATAATCCATTATAATGTGCTACTTCCTATTTATTCTATTATTTCCAACTCTTTAATTGTTTCTTAAATTAAATACATTCATTATTTTAATTATAAAAGTACTTTTACTCCTCTTTTGTTATTGTTATTGTATGTAATTGCTGTTTCAAAAATTAGATGACTTTTTATGCAACGGGTCTCTTTTTATCCTTCGATACTTGAAGTTTTCTGTCTTGAATTCTGGTGATTCTGTGTCTAATGAAAATAAAGCAAACTTTGATTTGTCTTTTATAAATGGAAAGGAACTTCGAACTATTGTAAATCGCCAACTAAATTGTCAGGTCAAATACATGCCATCTATAAATAAAATAGTTTTGGATACCGATAATGCCTTTCCAGAAATAGCGGATATTCAAAAATGCTTTGCAGAAACTGAGAAAAGAATTTTAGAGGCGTTTGAAAAAGGTTCTACACTTAATCCACGAATAGAAAGATCGGATCAGATTTTGCAACAGTACATAGGTTCTAAACAAAAACTTGTTGTACTCTATATCGATTTAGTTGATTCTACTTTGTTGATGAGAAATTCTTCGGTTGACAAGTTAGCTACAATAATACAGATGTTTACTCGAGAGATGTCTATTGCAATATCTACTTTTAATGGGCAGGTTTTAAAATATGTAGGTGATGCAGTAATAGCATTTTTTCCTATGGATATGGAAAAATCCTATTTTTCTTGTACTGCTGCAATAAATTGCGCATTTTATATGATCGATATCCTTGAAGAAGTAATAAATCCTATTTTGATGCAAAATAAATACGAACCATTGCAAGTAAGGGTGGGAATAGATGCCAGCGAACATTCAATTATTCAATATATGTTGGGGGAAAAATCATATACTGATATCTTAGGTTATGGCATAAGTATGGCAGCCAAATTAACCAAATTGGTAGGCCCTAATCAAATCGCTACCAGCCATGCAATATATATAAATATGAATCCATTACTTAAAAAGAGATTTTCGGAACTAGAGATATCTCCCAGAATTTGGAAGTATATTGATGGAAAAACTCAAACTGGAATTTGGAAATCTCCCTAAAATGCAAAGTTGGTCAAAGGTTATACAGGTCGTTTTTGCTGTATCGTATAATTATGGAGATCTTTGGATCTAAAATATATAATCATATGACGAGTACAACTTGGTTGTAATTTATATCAAATCTGATACCACTAAAGATTCGTTATTGCGATAGCCAAGAACGGTTTAACCTATTGGATACTTTGATTTATCGTTTCTATTTTCTCTATATACTTATTGTCCAAACACATATTCTATTTAGCAGAGAGAAAGTAAAGATTAGGTATTACCAACGTTAAAAACAAATATATTTTAAAATACCCAATAAAATATCTTTATGATCAATGTCGACAATTGTTTGTATAGGCACATACAAATTTGTTTTTCTATATAAGCCGGATAATATCTTAATTTGTAAATGATTATAATATATAGAGATGTATTATTAAATAAAAGATCTAAATGTCCAAGATTCTAATATACCACTATGATATATCAGAATGATTTTTGGCTTCCTGAAAGTTACCTTATTTCATAATTGCTCAATTATATCAAGATCGTATTTTAGTTTGATACGATTTCCATTTTTTTGTTTAAAAAAATGGATTTTTCGTTTATTTCCTATTTAATTTTGTCATTATGTAATCATATCTTAATTTTAAATCATCAATATCTCTGATAATGACCGTTTCGGTAATTTTATGGCAAGTTTGATTTAATACTTTTTTTATTCTATTTTTGATCCTATTAGGATTTTTTTATGATAAATTTTGCTCTGTTGCATAACTAGATACTATAATTTATTTCTGTCAGGTTTATACCATTCTTCTAAATAGATTATACAATGACTTTTAAAATCATCTCCTTTGCCATATTTTGCAATCTGGTAGCAGATACATATATGTCCTCCAAAGGTTCTCTTTATAGGTAAAAAAAACTGTTTCTGCAATCCACCTCTATTTCCATACGTTCTTTTGGAATACGGGCTGTAGTAGTAACAAATGGTAAGGTAACAGCTTTTAATGCAAATATGAATTTTAATAATGGTACATCTGGTCATACTCATGAATTTCAAAATATTATCGGAAAAAATAATAAGGCTGGTTTGAGTAAAGATCAAAGAGTATCTTTTGATGGAAAAATGGATGTTGGAACAAATGGGATTGTTTCATGATCTAATGTTCCATCACAAATAAATATCGATAAAGGAAAAATTATCACCATTTCGGTGGATAATAAACAAACTGATGATCACTTTGGAGGGCAATCCCTGCATGGAACAGTTAATGCAATAAAAGTTTGTAATATGACGCCCGGTCCACACATGCAAGTACCAGTAATAAATTGTACTTAAACTATACCTTTATTTTTTTTAATAGTTTAATCAAAGTAAAATAAATTTATAAAATACAATATTAAAAAATATTCATAAATAATATGGTTTTTTTAAAAAAGGTACATTTAATCATAAAAAAATTAATTTTAAATGATAAAAATAAAAATATTTATTTAATTCGTCTTCCAATAAATACAATGACTCTAACTTTAAATTGTAAAGATGCTGGTGACCCTGTTTGTACACATACAATGAGAGGCGAAACTGAAGAAGAACTTTTGGAAAATGCAAAGAGACATGGAATTGAAGTTCATGGATATACGGAAGAGACATTTAATGAAGAAATAGGAAAAAATAAAGAACATTTTAGAAAATTAATAAAGACTGTATAAACATAAAGCCTAATTTTTTTAATAATTTCATTATTCCAATTTAATCAAATATTTGCTAATATTGCTATCAATATTGTTATTCTTGTCTAGTAACTTAGATTCTGACTTAATATATCTAGCATATTGGATTAAAAAATTAAATTATGATTTGGTATAATCCTATACTAAGTTTCTATCCCAAAATTATCTTTCTATAGATTATGATACCGCATGATAGTTGCAACAAACCTAAATAGTTCTCAACTTTCTTTTCATACATTGTAAACAGATTTCTGAATTTGTTATGCCATCATGAATTAGTTCTTTATACTACAACCATATATCTTTTATCTTGTATAGTACGATATTTCTTTTGATATATGATGGTCTCATTCTTCTGTTGTCGCCCTCTTTTTCTTTTAAATGATATATTGGGATTATAACCACGTTTGATCATCTTTTGTTCTATAGATTTGGATTGGTATGCCCTATCAAGGCATAGGTGATAATACTTTTGTTTTCTTTATTTTGGCTTGTGCAATACAAAGGCTCGTTTAATAACAGAATTATCAATCACATCTGCTACTGCTTTTATATCGAGTACTTGCTGCTGAAGTTATAAAAGTAGAAAGCGGTATACCAATTTTATCTGCTAAATCACTTTTTTGTTTAGCCTAGGCTACTTTTTCTATCCGTAGGGTTACATCCAGTCATGTCCCCACCATAGGCGTAAAAGTTGGTTCTTATGAATCAATATGGATTTGATAGGTTGCTGTCGAGCCAACAAAAGAAAAGGAAATTCTTGCAATAAGTATATTAAAGAACAATAAATATGTTAGTAACAATAGGGCGTTTTCTAACACATATCGTAAAAGAATATGGAAATCATTTTGTTTCTACAGCTGATGATGATGATGGTTCATGGTAACCTCAACAGCCAAGTCCTGAAGATAAATCACCATATTCACTCTTCTATATATGAGAAAGCATAATCGAAATAACAATGCAATATACCTAAGATAAAATAGAAAGCTTTGATGATTATTTTCCATGCAGAAAGAAAAAGTCCAAAATTAAAACATATAAGGAATTGGTTTAATCTTTTGTAGATTATAATAATAAAGAATAATGTCTTAAGTTAACAGGGCCGCATTATGTAAATTAATATTAATTTTACTACTTTCTCTTGTGTAATTTCATTTTTATGCCGTATTTAGGACGAAGTGTTACGATAGGCTGAAGCTTGATATTTTGTTCATCTTCATCAAGTGTAATCTTCCATTTTTTAAGAATGGTTGTTAATATAATTACTCCTTCTATCCAAGCTAGTGGTTCTCCTATGCACGATCTAGGGCCGCCTCCAAAAGGAAAATAACTAAACCGGGGAATTGATGCTCTGAATTCAGGAGACCACCTTTCTGGATAAAATTGCTCAGGATGTGAAAAGTATCGAGAATCATGGTGCATAAGATATTGGCTCATAATTATAACTGATCCTGAAGGAATAACGTACTTATCATCGAGCACATAATCTTTTATAGCCTGTCTACCAATAGCCCATGATGGAGGGTAGAGACGCATAGATTCCATCAATACCATTTCTGTGTACTTTAATTTGGATACGTCTTCAAACGATATTTTATAATCGATACTCTTATTTCCTGTTACAGAAATAATTTCATCCATGATTTTAGATTCTACTCTCGGATGCCTATCTAAAAGATATAGTGTCCAGGTTAAAGCATTGGCAGTAGTCTCATGGCCTGCTAAAAATATCGTCATTACTTCGTCTCTTAGCTGTTGATTGGTCATCTTTGCAGATTTATCGTTTTTCTGTACTGTTCCTTTTTTGTCATTTATTTTTTCATTGTTATCATCGTTATCATTAGTCGACTCAATTAAAATCAAAAGCATGTCTATATACCTTTGATTAAGTTTCTTCTCATTTGTCTCTCCTATAACGACAGAATTATCTTCACCTTGAAATCTACTTTCTATTGTTTTTCTTCGTTCGTTAATTTTATCGTATATTATACTATCCAATCTACTTAGTGCCTGTTTGTATTTTATAGTTAAAGGCAATGGCAGTATTTCAATAAACCGTAAAAATGGTAACCGTAGTTTATTAATATATTCGATAATTATAGTAATGGATTCGCTTATTTTATCAATATCGGATATTTCAAGGGAATCTTGTCCGAAAAGTATTTTGCTTATTATGGAAAGCGTTAATTTGGTCATCTCTTTGTGAATATTTAATGTCATTGCGTCTTTCCAATTGCTATCGGTGTATTCAAAGCAATGATCTGATATAATTTTCCCATAAGTTTTTATTCTGTTTCTATTGAATGCTGGTTGAACCAATCGTCTTTGATTTTCGTGCATTTGACCCTCATTTGTTATCAATCCATTTCCAAGCACCCGTTTAGCCAGTCGCAATCCTGGACTTTTAATAAAGTTATTATTGTGTTTTACTAGTATGTTCTCGATATAATACGCATTGTTGATCAAATAAACGTGTAATTTTGGACCAAACTTAAAGTGCGATATATCTCCGTAGTTGTTGACAATTCCATTCAGTACAGATAAAGGATTTGTTATGAATTTTAATGCTAATCTATATGGAATTATTTCAGTAGGTCCTGGAGGAAAAATTATTTGTTTATTGTTTATTGTTTTGTCATCCAACTATTGATATCGTATACAATTGAATTTTTTATATATTATCATGATCATATAGTTAAACTTTATTTTTGATGTACACCTATTCTTCACCTATTTTACCGAATCTTTTACCTTTAAAGTAGGTAGTTTATTTATTCAATTAATTCTGCGATGGTCATTATTTCTAATTATAACCAAACATAACAACCACAAATATGAATATAGTGATAAGGATGAAGAATGATACAACATATCGATTTTTCAGAAAAAGACAGTAATCAGATTTTCCTCTATTCGAGATATCCAATCTCCTGAAATATCGAATTTATGGCCATAAGTAGCCAAGAACATCTTATTATCAATAAGTCTGATAAGATTTAATCATTTTACCACAACTTTAACTGAAAAAGAAATTAAGTGAGTCATATAATTGATGGTTTTAACAAATGGGCTAATGCTAATATTGGTTCAAAGTGGATTCTATTAATTTATTGGTATAATATTCTCAAATTTAAGATTTAGACAATAGTTAAATAATGTACAATATACTAATGATTTTAAACTTTTAATCTAGATTATCTTTTATGATAGCAACTATTATTATTGAAATAGCCGGTGCAATGGTGATGGCATCTTATTTGAAAATATTGCCATATTCTGGTTATCCTTACAATAAGTAATCTATTGATACTGCCATAGGATTGATAGTACAATTCCATAAGCATTTGTTAGTAATAGATATGGCATGAAAATATATCATTATTATTATCTCATATTGATAGCTAGTGTGATTATATGAGGGAAGATTTAGTAAAATAGATTTATTTCCAAACTTTGGGATAAAGTATCAGTAAAAAGGTATCTCTATTCCATGATAACAGAATATTGTTGATATTGGTGGATTTCCATTATTGGATTTTTGATTTCATTGATCTAGCCCATTTTCCCACATAGAGTATAGTATTACATATAATAATAATAAAATAATCAGAAATTGGAATGGATGTATTGATTATTTACCTTCAGGAGAGGATAAACAACTATATTGCTTGGAATAATTAGTAAACGTTATTTCAAATATCAAATATCAAAAATCGGAGGCTTCATATCCAAATGAAAAAATTTTCAAATTCATAGTGAACCGACGAGATTTATTAAGGTAAATGACAATACCAATACCAATATCAATACTTTTGTATGCTCTCATGGATGATGAGACAAAGTTTTGTTGATTATCAATTAGAGCATATCACAATGGTAAGGCATATCTATTTACGTTATTTTTACGAAGATGAATCCTTTTATACTCGGATTCTTGTAATCATATTTACAATTATGTCAATAAAAAGCAAAATCATGAATATAGCGATAGATCATCCAAGACCTATAACATTTGGTGTTGGACTGGCAATTACATTTGTTAAACGAACAAAATATTGGTAAAGCCATATATGACTGGACATATGGTTATAACAAAAGACATGCAAACAAAACAAGCAGTATTAGTTTAGAGGAAGAAAGCATTTCATGTGCTTACATAACTCTTAACCGAATCTCTTTCTGTATCGTTACGGTTTTGGATGATCCTTTTCCAGGTATTTGAGTATGATCAAGAAAGGTTTTAGATCTGTCAAGATATTTTTTTGGTTTCAGAAGATTTAATCACATACATAAAGCGAAAGTATGGATTTTGAAAGTTATGATTGCTTTGATGCTGAGAGGAAGGCTGCATTTTTAATTATGTGTATGGATAGAACTAAAAAAACATGCATAAATGCAATGGACCGAGTGGGATGATATTGGTATCGGTCGCTAAAGTAGAACCTGCTAATTAATCCACTAAATTTCTATTGTCTTTTGTACTGCTCTTCTTCGTAGTATTAATGCAAACCCAAGTGTAATGCTTGAAAGGAAAGCTGATGTAAGATATACTAGATCATATGACCCTAAAGAAGGATACGACCCTTGAACCCCCTTAATGGTCTGATGATTTTCCATATATACTCCAGTTAGTGCCGGGCCGATTGACATCCCTATAAACAGCAATAGAGCGCCGACACCTACTGATATCCCGACGAAAGCTTTAGGTGATGATGACACAATGATATTCCACGTTGCGGCGATTGTCAATGATAGGCCCGCTGCAATTATAGATAGATTAGTAGATACTATAGGTTTTGTAGAATGAAACACTAATAATCCAACTGATCCAATTAGGCTGATTATGGCACCAATGATTATTGGATTTAGTTTTCCTATACGATTAATGATAATAGGCGTGATGCTTGAAAAAACCAAGAATATAATCATGAAAGGTAGCTGGACATTTGCTGCATCTACAGCACTGCCTCCAAATCCTAGCGGTATGGGGTTTCTAACTAGCTGTACAATAGCTGGGTATGCCATGAACATTGTAATTCCGGTGGCAGTAGCTATTATGTATGAAGGCATGAGAGTCTTGTCTTTTAGCAATCTCATGTCAACCAATGGAGATATAACCCTTCTCTCAATGAAGACAAAGACACTCAATGAAATGGCTGAAACTAGGAATGCAATTCCCACCTTTGGTAAAGTATTAGAGTTTATTCCACTCTGTAAAAGAGTCAACCCAACTAGAAATGAAATTATTGTTATAGAAAGTACCAAAGCGCCTTTTATGTCTAAAGAGGGAGATAAATGGTGCTGATGTAGTTTTTGTTCTTGTTCTTGTTCTTGTTCTTGTTCATCAGCTCTTTCTTGGTTTCCTATAACAGAATCAGTTATTAATTGCCTTTTGTTTTCTTTTACAAATCTTGCTACTATGATGGTCACGGTGGCTGCAAATGGGATTATAGATAAGAAAGTAGAATGCCAGCCAAACATCTGGATAATAGTAGCCCCAGCCAATAGGCCAACAACAGAGCCTGCAGAGTATGCAGAGCCAAACACTCCTACAGCTATGGCAAGTTTTTCTGGTGGAAATGTATCCCTAAGAAGACTGAATGCAGCCGGCACAGCTGCAAGGCCTACGCCTTGGATAATTCTGCTTGCTAATAGAAATGATATGCTATTTGAAAATGCTCCAGCAGTTATTCCTGCCACATATATAGTCAATAGTACAAGTAATACTTTCTTTTTACCATATAGGTCAGACATTTTACCGGCTATTGGAGTCATTACGGCTGCAACAATCAGATATGAACTAAATATCCACGCAGCTGTTCCATAGGATATGCTAAAATCTCTCATGATCTCTGGAATGGCTGGCAATAGCATGGTTTCTGAAAAAAATACTACCAATAATGTGCTGCTAAGTATTCCAAGGGTAAACCATGCATGACGGTTGATATTAACAGAAGCTAAAGAAGACATCTATTCATAATGGGTGTATATACACGCATATAAGTGTGACTACACTCATTAATCCAACCCAATATCAATAAGGAAACAATATAAGCTTGTATTTTTTTGTTGTATGATTCAGTAAATCGTTTTTTATTGACGTTTTAGAGGCAAGAAGATGACATAAATAGTCATAATATCAATGGTTTTGATATGAATGAAGTATGTCTTAACTATTTTTCGAATCATGCAACAAAGCAGATTGTATAAATAATAATATACTTTATTTATTTTGATTTTCTTATAATCACATACGCTTTTATTTGTCATATGTTTATATATCAATGTAGTTTCAGTTGAAGAAGCAAAATACCGATGTGGTACTACAACAGGGAAAGTCGTCTGCAGATATATGTACCTGTGGTGAGTTGCGCAAAGCAGCTAGAGCAATAACGCTACTCTATGATAATGCATTCAAATCAAGTGGATTGCTATCAACACAGTTTGGTGTATTGCAAGTTTTATGCGAGATTGATTCTATACAGATTACGGACCTTGCAAGTAAGCTCGGTATGGATAGAACCACCATTACTAGAAATTTATCTGTCCTAGAAAGAGACGGATTTATCAAAATCTCACAGGGAAAAGATCACCGAACTAGAATTGTGACTGCTACTCAAAAAGGACACATTGCAGTGTCCAAAACTATTCTCATGTGGAGT
Source organism: Candidatus Nitrosocosmicus sp. (assembly GCA_025934495.1). Classification (GTDB taxonomy): domain Archaea; phylum Thermoproteota; class Nitrososphaeria; order Nitrososphaerales; family Nitrososphaeraceae; genus Nitrosocosmicus. The sequence goes on along the minus strand of JAICXY010000039.1, from coordinate 11,321 downwards.
GAAATTCAGTGCAAGGTAAAGCAAAAGTTGGGTGAAAATTCATGGCGTGAATTAATGCGTAATTTAACCGAGTTGCTAAAAGTAATTGACCAACTAACTAATGAAACTTACAAGGACAAAGAGACAATATCAATGTGATATACATATGCTGTAATTATGTTAGCACCCAAAAAAAATTTCCAAATATATTCAAGTAATTTTCATATATAGACTTAGAAATATCTTGCATAAAGATTATAGAATATAAGTATTAATCATCCTAAAAATTTAGGCCGAGTCATAATTAATAACAAATCTCCATAGGCAACTACTAGTCTACAGTCTACGAAGGCGTGGAATATGCTTCATGTATATTATAATATTAACAAGAAGTATTAAAACCCAAAGATACTGAGATACTTGGATGTTAATAAACGAAATTCCGATTAAAGTAAGAAAGATTAATGAAGTTATGAAACACCTTGTAAGAATATACCTAGTCAAGTTGTCATGAATATCTTATTCTACCAACCTTCGATTATATGCAGCATACCACCACATCAAACACAAGATAAATCCAGTTGTAGCAATAATGCCACTAAAGGATATGACACCTACAATTCTAATTTAATAACAATAAATACGCTATACAACTATGACTATCAAGAGTTTTGTATCAAATCTTGAACTTAACAATGAGATTATTTCTCACTACTTTAAACCATATAATAACAAACGTTTAGATAGATTTCAAAAGATTCAAGCGATAATTTGGAAAGAGAAATCAAACAGGAATGATACCTATGAGTGATATACGCAGGGGGTTTCCGCTAACCCGATTTAGTATTGAAAAGGTTTTTCCCAAACTAACATCAGATCAGATTAGTCGCATTGCAGCTTATGGACATAAACGTACAGTACAGGATAACGAAGTACTTGTAGAACAGGGGAATATCTCTATACCATTCTTTGTAGTGGTCTCAGGTGAGATAGATGTATTACGCCCTGTAGGATCAGTCGAGACTCATATCACAGTCTATAAAGCAGGTCAATTCACTGGCGAGGTCAACACCCTTTCAGGACGACCTACTTTATTTCGCTTGCGTGTAACCAAGTCTGGGGAGGTAATTGAAGTAGATCGTCAACATATGTTGGCTTTGGTACAGACAGATACAGAACTAGGTGATATACTAATGCGTGCTTTTGTTCTACGCAGGCTTGAATTAGTGGCGGCGGACATGGGAGATGTTGTGCTCATTGGGTCAATGCACTCTGCGGATACACCAAGGATCAAAGAATTTCTAGTGCGTAACGCCTATCCTTACTCCTACATTGAGCTGGAACGCGATCATGATGTAGCAAGTATGCTGGATAACTTCCATATTACTACTAATGATCTACCTGTATTGATATGCAGAGGCGAGGTTGTACTTCGAAATCCAAGTAACATGGAAATAGCAAACTGTCTAGGCTTTAATGACGCTATTGATCAAACCAAGATACGTGATTTAGTTATTATCGGAGCAGGTCCTTCCGGATTAGCTGCTGCAGTTTATGGCGCCTCAGAAGGACTGGATGTTCTAGTACTGGAAACGGGTTCTCCAGGAGGCCAAGCAGGTTCAAGCTCTAGAATTGAAAATTATTTGGGATTTCCTTCTGGTATATCCGGTCGAGATCTCACAGGTAGAGCATATATTCAGGCGCAAAAGTTTGGAGCGGAGATACTTATATCCAAGTGCACACGACTAGTCTGCAAAAACAAACCATATATTGTGGAAGTTGAGGGTGGCACTAGAATTCCGGCTCGCACTATCGTGATTGCGACAGGAGCAGAATATCAAAGACCCTCGTTGAAAAACCTATCACACTATGAAGGACTTGGTATCTATTATGCTACTACACTTGTGGATGCACAATCCTGTGATGGTGGAGAAGTAATTGTAGTTGGAGGAGGAAATTCGGCAGGACAGGCTGCCGTGTTCCTTGCAAAGAGGGCAAAGCGTGTGCACATGTTAATCAGGTCAAGCAGTTTAGCCAATAGTATGTCCCGCTACTTAATTCATCGTATCGAAGAAACTCCTACGATTGTTCTCTGGTCAAACACAGAGATCATGACACTAGAAGGAAGTAAACATCTCGAATCTGTCCTGTGGCAAAACAATCAAACAGGGCAAACTCAGTGGCACAAGATTAATCATGTATTCATGATGACAGGTGCCATTCCAAACACTCGTTGGCTTGATGGTTGTATTGTACTTGATACTAAAGGTTTTATTAAAACAGGTTCCGATCTATTGCCAGAAAATCGTAGTTCCGCAAAATGGCCACTTGCTCGACAACCTTATCTTCTTGAGACCAGTTTGCCAGGAGTATTTGCAGTAGGTGATGTACGATATGGTAGTATAAAGCGTGTTGCATCAGCAGTAGGAGAAGGATCAATTGCCATATCTTTTGTTCACCAAGTGCTCCGAGAATAGGAAAAAAGGAGAGGATATATTACTTTAATTGAATAGGTTTATGATGTTTCCTGAGATACAATATAATTGAGACTTTCATAATTCAAATCTATTTTCAACACGATCATATTTCTTAAATCCAATCCTTGAGATATATTTTGATTAACACTTATCCAAAGATTAGATCTAGATAGATTAAAGGAGCATCCTTTTTAGCATTCTGTAATCGGTAGGTAGTTGCATAACGTGATCTCATGTACTGATCTTTTATTTTTTAAACTTATATTGTCATTGAAAACCAACAACTGGTCCGTGGGGATTAAATTCCTAGTTGCAATAGGGTTCTACTTTGTAATTCATATAGTTTTATTTGTAATACATAATTGTATTGTTCTAAATTTAACAAATTAGAATAGTGATTGTTAATTGTTTATTTGCAATTATAAAATTACTGTATTGTTTCTATAATAAATAAAAGACAAAGATGGTAATTTCATGGTTTTATATTATTGTTGTAAACATATCTTTATGCGTATTTCCATTATTGCCTATAAATTTTCCTTCAATAGATTTATTGTTAAATGATAAATTCAAAAATCCGTATACATTAGCAAACATTTGATTTCTTGGATGTAAATCTTGTATTTACTTTGATCACCTAACCCACTAATAACATATGTAATGTCGTCCTTTTCTACCCTCTGATAGTTATGATTATGTCCTGATAATACTAGTTTTACTCTAGTATTTTTAAAAAGTTCATGATATTTGCCAAATAGTGCTTACCCAATTTTCTAGCGAATAATGACAAGAAGATATAATAAAACTGGAGCAATCTTGAGAAATAAATGGTGCATGACTTGCAATAATTTTAAATGTTGCACTAGAATTTTCTAAGGTTTTTTTAACAAAAGCATATTGATCATTTTCTAATATGGTTTTAGATACATTATCTTTTTGTTCCAAGCCTGTAAAATTCATCCCTATAACAAGAATTTTGCCATTATCAAATGTTTTACTATAGTAACCTGTTAAATGAATTTTATAGTGATCCATTAATTCTTTTTTTGTTACTTTATTTCCATCACTACTACCAATATCATTATTGCCCATGGATGCCAATACATGACTTCATGTACGATTATTTTCTAAATTATTGGTTTTGGTAAAAAACACCTAAGGTCTGATGCGTAAGCAAGATCTCCTAAAAATATCGTTAGATTTGGTTTAATATTTTGTATTGATGATATAGTTTTTGTCCATTATCACCATACCCCAAATCTCCCGCAGCAACAATATTAAATATTTTATTTTCTACTTGACCAAATGCTGCAAAAAGATTCAAAGATAATAGTATAAAAATAAATGATATTCCTATTATAGAATATTTGATAATATATTTTAACTTCAATTTATTATACTGAAATTGACTTTTCCTTATATTTCTAAATAATTCAAGTAATAAGCTTTTATCAAAATATACATGATTCATATTAAACTAAATATTGATATTTATTTTTTTATGGTATTTTGTAAGTATGGAACTAGAATAATAAACTAATTTTTATTTTAAATGGATATAGTGATATGAAGGTATTTGAATTAAATCAATCATAGAAATTTAGGATATATAGTTCTCATCCAAAGAAATTAGTAACAAATTTGACTTGGTTTAAGACAATGATTCCTCTATTTTTATTGAAGAGTACATAAAGAAACTACAGCAGATAGTATCAAAAAAAGAATTAAGAATCTATCCCAAAATTATCTTTCTATAAATGATTATACAATAGGTTAACGGTACTAATCCAAGATAGTTTTCCTCTTCTTCTCATACCTGGTGAACAGTTTCCTGAATCTGTTGTGCCATCATGAGTTGGTTCTCTCTATAACCCATATTTTTGCAGAATATTTTTTACGATTTGAGCGATGATGTGTTGTAACCTTGATCTCCTTTTTTCATCTCTTTTTCTCTTTGGAGGAATATGCAGTACATATCCTCGTTTGAATAGTTTCTGTTCTTCGTTTTCAGTATTGTATCCTTTATCAAGACATAGATGTTGAAGTTTTCTTCTTCTTCTTCCTTTTGTTCTAGTTTTATTTGATGGTCTTTTGATAACTCTATTATCAACTACATATGTTACCAGTTTAATATCATGAGTATTAGCCGATGATATTACAACAGATAAAGGGATTCCATTTTTATCTGTTAAAATATGCCTTTTTGTGCCCCGTTTGCTTCTATCCGTAGGATTATTTCCAGTCATCCCCCTAGAGGAGACTTTATAAATATACTATCGATGGATTGCCATGTCCATTTGATACCGATAAGATCATCATAGGTTTTCAATGCTTTGTTGTATGATTCCCTTTTTTCAAACGTATTTAGCTAACATCTACCAACAGATCGTATGAATCGGTCCACCTACAACCAATCTTTAGTTAGACGTGGTGGAATATTGCTAGGATTTGATGTCATTAACAACGAAGATACCGAATTAAAAGAGATGAGCAAAGATAAGGTTGTATTAGGAACCATTTCATTATCCTGATACCTTTCTCCTTCTCTTGCTTGGATATGCTAAAGTATACTTTCATTTACCATTTAGACAAACAGAAGAGGGTATTGCAAAGGCTATGCTAAAGGAAAAGTATCTTCAATTCCTAATTACAGTACAATAAGCAGTGAAGGATAAACAAGTTAGACATCAAGATAAAAGATACGACCGATAACAAAAACAAGGAATTTGAATATGAGTGTATCGTAATTACAATAGACAGTACAGGAATAAAGGTTACCAACAGGGACCAGTGGATGAGAGACAAATGGAATGTGTAAAAACAAGAAAGGATATTTAAAAATACACATAGTAACAGTAAACATCAAGAACAAGAAAATTCTTTCTATTAAGGTTACTGACGAACATGCTCACGAGGGTAAAGCGTTTCCAGAGTTGGTAGAAAATATTATACATCCGGCAACATGACCGCAGCAATAGGCAAACTATTAGGCGATGGCACCTATGAAGGTAATGACATTTCTAGATATTTGTCCGCAGACAATGGAATCCTACCATGGATTAAAGAAAGAAAGAATGCCAGAGCGAGATGGAAAAAAGGGAACATCCTTAGAAACCTGTCAGTCATATCCCAGAAAATGATTTACATAATTGGAAGGACAGCATAAGCTATGGACAGAGATAGATGGATGATTGTTGGTAGAAACCGTATGTTCTCGTATAAAAAGAACGTTTGATAGAGGGTATGTTTATCCGATTAAACTGAAAGACATGATATAGGAAAGGATGTTGAAAGCATTACTGTGTAACAAAATGATATCTATTTAGAGAGGATAGATAATAAGATCAAAGATTATAAAAATATGCAACGAAGCATCAAAGATATACTTTATTTCAGACAAGGTTAACAAATTTGGACGATTTGCATTACAACTGTCTCTTCAAACGTTAACAAATAACGATTAAAATAATCATGCAACAACACACTTATGATAATCCAAAAAAATAACAATATACACCATAAGCAATATCTCAAAATTTCAGGTGTAATCATCTCCATAATATCGGATAGACCAGTCTATTAGGATTGTCCAATAACTATTTAAACAGCGGATTTAAATTGTCTTAATGGGACAAAAAGGAAGAGAAATAGTAGAAAGTGACATAAAAGAAGTTCTTGATGATCTTAACTCTGCGTTTGCAGACGAATGGTTATCTCACTATCAATACTTTTTATATGCTCAGGTAATTAAAGGAATAGATGCGGATGCACTTAAAAAAGAATTAGAAAAACAATCGATGGACGAGTTGGGGCATGCAAAGATTCTTTCTGACAGAATAATACAATTAGGCAGCACACCTACAGTCAACATTATGGAAACTTCAACATGTGGTTTTTTGCCTCCTCCCGAAGATAGAACAGATATCAAAAGTATAATAAAATTGGTATTGGAAAGTGAAAGGTGTGCAATAGAGAAATACAATAAACTAGCAAAAAAATATCATATGAAAGATTTAGTAACTCATGAAATATTTGAAGATTTACTTAATGACGAAGTAAGTGATGAGCAAGACTGGGAAGACTTTTTGCCAGTTTAAAATAAAAAATAATCTAAGAAAAATATGCAATTATCAAGACTTGAAGATAATTTTTTTGTTAAATAAAGATTTATGTCGGTTTTAATGCAGAAATTGATGTTTTTCTGTATCTCTTCCGCTTTTACTAATTTTCCTTTTTGATAGATGTTTTAACTTGGTTACTATATTCTTTGTAGATATTATCAAATTCATCTATATTATGAATTCCGCAAATAATCTAAAAAGTATTGGTTTTTAAATATCCTTTTATAAGATAACACCAAAAGAACAGTTAGAGGAATAAATATTCATCGTAACTCTATTTGTAAGCAGTTATGTGATATATTCGGTATATATATAGATATGATCTTATCAATTATACATTAGAATATAGAATATATTGAACTTTCCATACATGTTGACAAGAATATAATTTCAAATTAAATTGACTATGACCTGTATAAACAAATCAGTTTTTCATTTATTTTTACTTGGTGAATATTTAAATTTAATAATATTTCTTGCCATTTCTATTTCAATAAATTTTTATGGAAATTAAATAATTCAATATCCGGTAAATTCTTCAACCTTGATTCTTTCTTTTGGAATTTCCAATTCTTTTTGGATTAAGGATTCCATAGCTTTTATCATAGGTGGTGGACCACATATATAAAATAACGAATCTTTTAATGTTTTATCATCCACATATTTTAAAATCATTGCTTTGTCTATTCTACCATATTCTCCTTTCCAATCACTTGTTTCAGTTAAAGATAACGGTGATGTCAATTTTCCTTGCTGTGGGTTTTTTTCACTAATAGTATAAATTATTTTCAAATTATTATTTATGTAAGACCAGTCATCAAATTCTTTTTTAAATAAAATATTTTCCTTATTCCTATTTGAATCAAACATTATTATTTTTAATGGTAACTGCATATCTGTAGCATATTTTATCATACTTCTAAATGGAGTTACACCTATACCTCCAGAAAGAAATATCACTGTTTTCGAATAGTCATCCTCATGTAATACAAATTCTCCTTGGGGACCTCTAATCTTGACCTTTGCGCCTTCTTCTAAAGTTACAAGCCTCTGTTTATAAGGCGAATCTCTAATTCTGGTAGTTAGCATTATAAAATCCTCTGTTGGAGAAGATGAAATAGTAAAATGCCTGATAGGTCCTTTGGAGTCATTGTAAACTCCGCCAATATCAAAAAAAGCAAACTGCCCTGCCTTGTAATCTAATAATGCTTTATTTATGTCCTGAACTTCTTCTACTTCTCCTTTTTTTTGTTCATATCCTTTTTTACTAAACCTAAAGGACGTTACATCAGTATCATCCACTTTTATTTTCTCTAAAAGAGTTAATTCAATCTCTGGAGCATTTCTATCACCTTGTTTTTTAATTAGTATTTGAGTACCCTCAACTTTTAGTTCATATGCCGGTTCTGGTTCATTGGCCGGTGGATTTGTCACTTGCCCCGTTCTTAAATCAAATTTGGAACCATGCCAAGGACATTCCACCTCATAGCCTGAAAGCGTGCCATCTGCTAGGGGACCTCCCTCATGTGTACAAATACTTCCAATTGCATAATATTTTCCATTGATATTTGCAATAATAATTTTTTGACCATCAACTTCAACCTCTTTCATCTGTGATGGAGAAATATCTTTTGCATCGGCAACTTTGATAAAATCAATCTTGCTCAATAATAAGACCAAATATATTATATATTTAAGGTGTATATGATTTTCGATTCTAATTTAGTTATATTTATAAAAACCATATACAAATATAATTAAAATTTGGTCATGGTTCAACAACCTTTAGCAAAGGAGAGTGAAATTTGCGTATTCTTTGAAATTTTATTTATTCTTTACTGTTCATTTAAAAAAGACAAAGATAAGTGCCACGAGAATGCCAAAAAAATAAAAATAAAGTATTAGTGAAATATAGTTTTATTAAATTATTAATGCTATAGATGAAATAGGACAACATCTTGAATTACAAAATCAATTTTAATGAACCAATACCTCAAATGATAGATAGATTATTACAAGAACATGACAAGTTTGAAATTTCTTTTGAAAAGATAGAAAAATTTGTAAATGAAAATGAGATAAAACAAGCAATAACAACAATAAATGATATGAGCGAATCAATAATCAGGCATGCAGTTGAAGAGGAGGCAAGAATTATGCGAGTTATAATGCAAAAAGCAAAAGAAGATTCTGCAGACTCTATTAGAATAATGCAAGAACATAATTGGTTATTGATTTTCTAAAACATAGATTACAAAATATTGAAAATGAGGTTTATCAACAACCACAACCACAACAAGAACCAAAACAAGAAATAAAAAGACAAATCAGAGAATTTATTGCAAATCTGAGAAACCATTTTTTTGAAGAAGAACAGATTGTATTTCCTCTTGCATTAAAATCAGATTCAAGTTAAACTAATTGAGACATGGTCATAATTCAAAATAATTTATCTATATCTTTACCATCGTATCAGATAGTTCCAAGCATATATTTTATTGATTTTGGATTTATTTTTTTAGTTTTACAATTATAGTATATTATAGCTGATATAATAAAACTGATAAGAGTACAGTTGTAGATACAGCCTGAAATCCATATACTGTAATGGATCTATCCTAAACATAGATTTGATGTGCTCTATCAGCGGTTCGATTGATATCCTTCTTCTGTTATAGATAGTAGCCTGTCCTAATATCGAATGATAAAAGCATACAATCTCAAGCCTCTCTTTAGAATATTTCGTATCTTTCAACAGAGGGCAAACCAGATCTATTCCCAACACCTTCTTGCTGTATCCATACAGTTTCTTAGCTTCATAGCCTGAATCAGCTATCATGTACAATATAAATGGTAAAGAGAATACTGAGGAGGAGGAGGAGGAGGAGGAGTAAGGTGTTAAAGGAACATACATCTTGTTATTTGGTACATTAGTAGCAGTAGTAATTACATCTCTACTGTTAGAGTATTACAAGATCTCCTGTTGTAGATGCTGTAAGAAGGAGTTTGTATCCGAAAACCCGTCCCTTATTGTGGTATGACTATAGCCCCTCCACCTTGCACCTGTATCGATGCCTGCACGAGGTACTATTCCTCCCTCCTTTTTCCATCGATGATTTATGTCATACAGGACCTTTTGCTTTTAAAAGAGTACTGTCTATTGCTGTTATAGAAAGGTCTACTAATTCTTCTATTGCAACAAATAGATCCCATTGTCGATGATATTCTTTCTTTTACATCTATAATAGAAATGGTTTTCAATCGCCTGTAAAATGTACGCCTGCTATTAGATATTGTTACAAGACCACATGCTGCTGCCTGTCTCCGATAATACGGATATACCATGAGAAGAAAAGTATTTAAGGCATTGTTGGAATCCAATCTAAACCTATATTACAATAAAACATCTTATAATTACAGTTGTTGGAGAATATACATATGATCTACCACGTTTCCTTGCTGTTGATATACTAGGCTACGGTATACAACCTATAAGATACAGAACATAAAAGTATGGATTCCTTTAATTTATAACAAATAATCTTTCAGACAGTGTTTCTCAAAATAATATCCCAAGGGTTAGCTTTAAGATATTATAAAAAATATCAAAAGATAATTTGAATTATGACCATGCCTCATATAACTACCAATGATAAGAATCGAAAGGATATACGATAATCCTGCAGAAGATAATAGCAATAGTTTTAGAATACTAGTAGATAGACTTTGGCCTCGAGGTTTGAGCAAAGACAAAGTAAAGATAGATTTATGGTTAAAAGATATTGCACCCAGTTCATCATTAAGAAAATGGTTTTCACATGATGAAAAAAAATGGCATGAATTTAAAATTAGATATTTTGAAGAATTGAAAGAAAATCATAGTGAATCTATTAATAAAGTTCTAAATAAAGTAGCTGAAGAAGGACCAATAACCTTGCTATATAGTGCAAAGAATGAAAAATTTAACAATGCAGTAGCGTTGAAAGAGTATTTTGAACAGAAAATTCAAGAAAAATAGAAAAAGTATAGGATATTTATAAATTAAAAGAATATTAAATTGACATAGTACCATTTTTTATTATACTTAATAATTTCAAAACAAAACATATTCTGTTTAAATCAACAAGTAAAGGAAATCATCAAGAAGTAGAATTAAATAATTTAAACATCTTTTTATTTGTAAATTTCTACTTTGTTGTATAACAATCTCCAAATTATTTTTATCTATATTTGTATACCATTTTTCCAAATAAATTGCAAAAATATCTTGATTGTCAGGAGGTAAAATACTATTCCCTTTCGTACTTTGGCATCAGATTACATATGCATATTTGCCAAACATCCTTTTAATATGCGAAAATACATTTTCAGTTATATACCAGCAGTATATATTTATATTTTCTATCTAATCTTATTTTCATATTTCTTATTGCTTTTTAGATATTCAAAGGCGTAATCTGCCATTTGCATTAATTATTGACAAAAATTCATTTTTTGTATTTATATTTTCCTTAAATACTCCTTCTACTGCAGATGTAGTAAATTCAGCAGTACTTGATTGGGTCCCTCTAGCAAATACGCATGTATGTATAGCTTTTATAATAACACCTATTCCTTTTGGCTCTAATCTATTAGTAATTTCTCCAAGAATTTGATAAGTTAATCTCTCTTGTAATTGAGGTTTTGATGAAACTTTGTCTATTAGTCTTTGAAATTTGGATAGACCAAAAATTTTATTGTCAGG
>JAICXY010000074.1 GCA_025934495.1 Candidatus Nitrosocosmicus sp. | reverse complement strand
TATATCAAAGATAGAACCGAGTGCTTTGACGACTATTTTCCTTGTAGAAAAAAGAAATGCAAACTAAAGCATATAAGAAATTGGTTAAACCTATTTGTTTGCTACTATAACAGAGGAATAAGGGCTTAAGTTAACAGAGCCTTCTCTACCAATAATCTTAGTATCTATTTTATCAACATTCTATGCTAATAATGCATGAGAGAATCTAAATATTTTAATATTATATTAGTATATACAATTCCTAATTAATGATAGGAAAATGTGACGAATGTGGAATGGAAAATGTTGAAGTAATGTCTATAAAAAAGGCAAATTCAGACAAAGAAATTACCTTATGTAATCAGTGTAGGCCTGCTGATGGTGCATATGCATATTAAGAAAATATATTGACTATATGATGTAATGAACCTTATTCTGACTTACCTTTACAATATGTATATGCTCCTTTATAGGAAACTGTGTACACATTAAACCAGGTATTTCAAACCTAGTTTGATAAACAATCGTTATTCTATGATTATCTTTTACACAATTCTCTATATTAGTATCATAAGTGATTTATGGACATAAAGAATCCATTGATTGACCTTTTGATGAATAAGGAACCTTTGGGATTTAGCATCTAAAATAAAAATCTGGTTTTATGATCTTATATCACTATAAAATATATAACTACATATCTAACTAAATATCATTTCATAACTTGAATGATCTTCGAGCTATGGTGGCATTATTGGCAACCTGATTTGCCGAAATTTTAGGTGATTTAGAAAATACCCTCTAGGTTATCCTTTAATATTTTCCATTGCTTGTTCCACATTTAACCAACCGGTTATTTTTAATAGCTGTGTATAATCTAAATCCAAAATAATTATGTTTTTGTATATTATAGTAACTTTCACTTATAACCTTCTTATTGCCCAGTAAACTGTCATAAATACTAAGACTATGAACACCAAAACTACCTTAAACAAATATGTTTTATTATCATAATATAGAGTTGATATAGAATACTCTTCACAAACGTGAGTACATATTTGGACAAATGATTTTACTTTAAATTAAGTATCTTAAATGAATACAGTAACATTCGGTAGCAAAAGATGTATGTATGAATTTTCCTGCGGTCTACAAAGAATTATAGAGGTTTTATGGAAACATGACTTTAGATTTTGATGTTACTGAAATACTATTATATTGATTTTGCAGAGCCTTATTGCGAACGATATAACTAGGAATTTTATAGTAGATAAGTTTTACATTATTTGAGGATACTTTGACTGGTGCATGCAAATATTGTGATATTGAAATTCTAATAGAATAACGAGATAGTGGCCTTAAACATTTTTTTGTATATTTTATATATTAACCGATTATATACATTCAAAGGTAATCGTAAAATCTTTTAAATTATTTCTTCTTTGTCTTTTCTCTTTATCGATGATATCTAATAAACCAAACCCTCCATATTCTATTGTAAAAATTTGTTTTTGTCCATTATATGAAACAAGTCTATAATCAATCAAATAAAATAAATATCTTTTTAAATCCCATAAAGAGATTGTCATTATTTTTTGGATTGTTGATACAAGAATGTAAAAAGAGGTTTTATTAGTGCAACATAATAAGATTTGTTCTATAATATCTGCTTGAAGCTTTGGCGATCTTGTTTCTTTATTATGTGCAATACTCATCTTTTGTTTTTCAATCCTCATCCTGAATAATGTTTTTATTTGAATAGATTATTTTGTTGTATAGTATTATTTGCAAATAGTGAAGAATTACTAAATATAATATTAATGGAAAACAAGCTGTTGGAATAGCCGATATCATTATCATTTTGCTGGCTATCAGGGTTGATATTACCATCTTGAGATAATAATGTTTTAACTATATTATTTTTTATTGACTATTGATACGTAACAATGTTACGTGATCTATCAAATTACGATGTTTTTTATCTTGTAGATGAAAAGTTTAACCTATGGGCAGATAAACCAAACATTATGGAAATTAGATGAGTTTATTAATAATCCTCAACTATATGGTAATATATTGAGAAAATGTAAAGCAATTGTTGATATGTTCCATTTTGTTATACAATATTTTTTATTTGGTATTTGTCCTTTAAAAAGAACTATTATATGCCTATATTAATTTTTTAACAAATTGACAAAATAAGCCTACTATATCCATTAATATTAACTTTTCGATTTATATTGTCGTAACTACCTATTGAATTACCTTGTAGTGTTAAAATATGAAATTAGAAACCACAACTGATCTCTTTAACTCTAAATTTTTAAAATACTGGAAAATTGGGTTTTTAATTTATTCTTGATTTCAAAAGGAACATAAATTGTAATTCCGATTTTGAAAAGAATCACAAATGTATTTCAAAGTATTACTCGATATAGAATACAAGGAATCAATGTGCTCTTTTAATCGATTATGATCTGTAATATTATATTCAAATGTTTATAATCGAAATGGACAAGCAAAATTAGTTTTACATGTTTTAGATGAATGAGAAATAACTAATTACAAAGATTTTCAAAAATTTGAAAAACATCCTTTATGCCGAAATATTAACAAATGAGTCTGTTGGATACGCCTTTGGTAATATAATTCTCCTATCAATGCAATTATGATGACTATTGTTGTTAATAGGTATAATTTTTTCTTTTTTTAAAATGTTTTATTAATTCAGTTATTAAACATAAAAAGTTTCTTATATTAGAAATATCATCTGTTATGGTTTTATTGGTCTATATAGAAGTTATATAGGAAAGTCATAAGGGTATTATATAGATATCGTAACTCAAGAAAGGATTAAATTAGGACATTTGTAAAGATACATGAGATCCATCAGAATACATCTATTCTACTATTACATGAATAGATCTGTTTTAAATCAACTTTTGTACTCATCTTGATCTAATCAGCAAATTAAAGTGTAAATATTATACAATTTCATTCATAGGCGGCAAATTTTGTAGGCGTCTAATTATGCAAGAGATCTAATTATTTAATAGATGTCCTTTGGCGTTTAACTATAGCCATAGAACGTATTGGTGCCTCCACATCTCGAAGGTTAGTCCGTTAAGTTAACAAGTTCAAATTAAATGATTAAATGAGATGTGGGTATTAAATTTCTTTTTCGTGAGATTGTCAATCCGTGATCTTGGTGGTTGATTTTATATAAGATAATGATAATGGAATACTAAAAATTTCTTTTTGTTCGAAAATTTTGCAATATATACTATGCATAATATCTTGAAAAGGGTATATAAATAACAGGCTCCAAATTATTAGAACTATTTTATCAAATTTCAAAATTAATAATAAATAAATCAAATATTTTTATCTGTTCCTATTACTAGAACAATATAGGAATGTTGTATTGAAATGGGAAATGGTAAATATGTGGTTTTATCAATTTAGTATTCCTGAATAGGACATATTATGCTATTCGGAGGATAATAGTTACTTTTTTAGTTTTGATTTATGATTAAAAATCAATTTAATTTAACTTTTGATTATTAGACTAACCTTTCTGAAATATCGGCTACTTTAAAGAATTTAGGATGCTTTCACAAGTGGAAATATGTTAGACTAGTTTCAGTTAAATTCTTTTATTAGTCAACAAATATGTTTATGTATATTGGTATCTAAAATCTAAATTAATAACTGTGATAAAATGTATTGAATATAGAAAAAGCTCTCATCTCATTTCTGATGTTAATTTTCTTTTATTTTATCGTTGTATGTAGTTTTTGGAGTTATTTCATAATATTTTTCATCCCATTTGCCTATGATCAAAGACATTGCATTAATCAAATCGTTTATACAATCAAAAAAGAATTGTTTTGTTAGTCCTTCTAAAAAAATTATTTTGTATATGTAAATTTTTGGATGAGCACGAATAATTGAAATCTTTATTGGTAGGATAATTTGTTCTATTTGAATATAGGTCAATTCAATTTCTCTAGCTCTATTTTGATTTTTTAAATGTAATTCTATATTTTTATCAAGTTCAAAGGTAGTTCGTATTATAAATCCATCATCTAAATCGTTTTGAAATTCTAAAAAAAAAGGTGTGTTTGTTCCTGAAGAATAGGATACAAGTGGCGATATTTCTGCTTTAAACTGAATATCTTTAATTTTGTTTTCCTTTGTTTTGTTTACTACTTTGTATCCCCATTTTTGCAACATTTCGATTAATTCATTAAATTTTGATTCTTTTGTACTGATTAATTGGTCCTCACTATTATCCATAGAACCCTTTATTTCTTCTTCTACTTTATTGTTCTCTGTGAAAATGGTATTCGTTTTCGTACTAGAGTCGGTAGAGGCGTTCATGTTTCTTCAATTAATATGTATACATATTATATAGATATCAATTATATTTAAACAACATATTTTATATCTAGTGTATATTAACTGGTCCTGTAAGGAAATGGTTTATCGGCCAAAGGGAAAATATATAGATCGACAAGGATTTATCTTTATGAATTTTATAATTGGTAAAGCAACTTTAAATCATACTGTCATGGTCTATTTTATACCTCTTCGATTGTCCTTTAGAAATGATTTAAACACTTTCTTTTTCTACAAATAGCTGAAATCATGGTTGTTTTATTTGAAAATGGAAGATGATACAAAAGTGTAACCAAAAAGATAATTCTGAAATATGCCACATAAGATCTCTTGCATAATTAGAATAAATAGGCTATATGATCCGATTTTCACCAATTTCTTGTCCTTCCTTTGTTTTCATATTATAGGCTGTCCAAGAAACCACTACTTTTCAAATCATTCACTGCTAGCCTTACAGTACGAGTTCAATGATATTTACGATAATCAAATAGCAAAAAAATATGGCAAAAATGAGATGAGGCGTTTATCTAAAAGAAAAAATAACGGAGAAATAGAAGGAACATAGGTGCAGGTAGGCCATTCAAACTTGATTTAAGAGACAGGCTTCTCATGCTTTTGCTATATTATTGTCTTTACATCGCATACACATTGGCAGGTTTTCTCTTTGATCTTGATCAGATTACTATTTACAGGAATATAAAATAGATTAAATATTGAATATGATTAGAAAATGTTTGCCCATTTCTCAAATTATACACCATAACAAAGAGGCTGAAAACTCCTGATGGAATTAAACAGTACTTTCCTGGCTTTCTTGCTTTTATTGATTGTACCGAGCAACAAATTAAGACCTATTAATAATAAAAGACGTACATGCAAAATTCATGAAAAAAGAAAAAACATACTACAATAAAGGCCCAGTTGATGGTTAACAACCAGGGTATTGTCATCCATAAATTAAGATATAAAACAGGACGAAAACATGATTATATATTCACATATATAAAAAGAATCATACAACAACTCCATAAAAAGTTGTTAATGTATTTGCCCTTGGATGCCTTCCTTGGCATAGAAACTGATTTCCCAGATCCACGATCATCCATACCAATCAGAAAGAAGAGAGACTTGCAGAAGTTATCCAAAGAAAAAAGTATACAACAAAAGTCATTTCAAAAAGAGAATATTGGTAGATCACACTATCTGCAGATTGAAAAAGTACAGGATAATGAGCAAGATATTTAGAAACAGGCTCAGGAAATACAACAAAGTATCAGATGTAGTTCCAGGTCGGATAAATTATAGAGTAATGAATCAATATTATTAAAAACCGATACAAAATCGTGCTGTAAAGTATAAATTGTTTTTAATTATGCAAGAGATCTATACACTAATATTTTTAATATTGAGGTTGAGCCTTCCTATAACTGCTAGTTCTTGCTATGCTTTGGTTTGATTATTATTGATCTCAGAATAAAGAAATCCTTTGAATTGAAATATTTTTTTGAAATAAATGTGATTATTAAAGCGTTATTTAATTTCGTTTTTTTAATATCTATGACATGCACCGTTTCATGAGTGTAGAGATGGTAATTGAAACCATTATCTACACCTTTTTTAGAGATAAACATATTATCTTCGTTTTTTGTATGTGATGGAGAGAAAAGTATTATTGAACATGCTCTGCAGCATTTAAATAAACAAAAACTAAATTTTTGGTATTTTTATTCTATTATAAAAACAATTCAAAGTTAAAACAACTTAATAACCGGTTTAATGTTGACCATCCACGAATTGAAAAGATTTGTTCTAAGTTAACTGAACTTAAAAAGACTACAAAAAGTTTAATAATTTAATGCAACTAAAATTCTCATGCCAACTGCCTATGTATTATTAAACTGTGATCTAGGTTCCGAGGGCGATATATTAAAAAAAATCAAACAAGTTCCCGAAGTCATAGAAGTAACTCATGTTTCTGG
Organism: Candidatus Nitrosocosmicus sp.; assembly: GCA_025934495.1. GTDB lineage: Archaea > Thermoproteota > Nitrososphaeria > Nitrososphaerales > Nitrososphaeraceae > Nitrosocosmicus. Next base: position 9,667 of record JAICXY010000074.1, on the reverse strand, counting down.
AGTTTATGATATTATTGTACGTATTTCATCAGATAATATGGATAAATTAAGAGAAATTATTAAATTGAATATAAAAAAAATAGATAAAGTTCGTTCGACAATTACAATGGTCGTAACAGACGGACAAGGACAAAAAAAATAATTAGATAGTTATTTTTATTTAATTTTACATCTATAGTGAGTGGTATCTTTTTATATAATGTTTTAGTATTTTAAGTTGGTATATGTTTTATATCGACTTTACTTCTGCTAAACTATTTTTGTTCTGAGCTATTCTATAGTAAATAAAAATTAATGAGTAGGTAAAAATTAATATCATTACATTTGACACATAAATAAAAAATTATGAAAGGTGATATCTGTCATTAGTATTTCAAATGGGTTCTCAAACCAAAATAAAGTAAATACTCTGGTATCTAAAAGATATAATTCCTTATTTCTCTATATTAGCACTATTTTTCATTAAAATCTTTTACAGATTGTATAAACATATTTGATCGAACTTGGCTTGCAAATTTGATTTAAACGTTTAATAGAATCCTTTAATATTATTTAAATGCTAATCATGGATTATGATAAAATTTGTAAGGATATCTTAAATCTTGATCAAAAGATTCGTTTTGTTGGTATATGTGATGATACCGGTGAAACTAGATATGGCGGAATGAGAGAAGGCCTGACTAGTCTTTTAACTCCTGAAGAGACAAAAAAATCCGTTCAACTAGCAATTGGAAGATGGGGGTTACGTGATGCACTTACTCCCAAGACAGGTAAGGCAAAATATGCAATGGCAGAATATGATGCTATTAAAAGGGTAACTATTCCATTAACTGATGATTATCTTCTTCTAGTAAGTATGGATCTAGAGGCTGATCATAATAGTATCATCAACAGGATTCTTGGATTAATTAAACAATAAAGTGTGTAATTTTGATACAGATATTTGATTATGGATCGCAAAATTATTCTTTTAAATGTATCTCTAATGTATATTGTTACTTGAATATTAGTGATACTTGATTTAATATTCTATTATATGTCTTAAATAGTTTGTAATGTTATTGTTACTATTGTATATAACATTTATTAATTGTATCTGTAATAGTGATCAAAATTGGGTGATAGTACTTAAACAATAGTTCCCGAATCTAAAGTTTTCCTTTTTGAAATATCAAAAAATCTTGATAAAATTAAAACTATTAAGAAAATTTATTGATTGTCTACCAATTTAATGTTTAGGTATTTTATAACAAAAATAACTACCCTAAAAAAATAGCAAAATGATATGGAGGAACTCATAATATAATCAAACTGCTAGTTTATTCAAATGATAAAAATTACATATATAATTTTGGGAATTGTATCCCTAGTCGCAGTAATTGGAACAGCATCAATATCATTACATGCTTTTGCACAAACTACTGGCAACTTAACATCAACAAAAACTCCTCTTACATCATCTTTAACTACGAGTCCAAATGCTGCCGTCTCATCGCCTGATACCTCTGGTCTTCAAAAAGATGTACAAGGCCTTACAACAACAGCTGAAACCAATGCACAACAACTTCAAACTCAAGCACAATCAATCCAATCAGATGCACAAAACCTTGGAAATTCCATCCAAAGTCAAATAACCTCACAGTTAGGTAGCACACAATCAACACCATCAAAATAAAACAGTTTATTTTGACTCTAGGCTAGTTAATGGATTAATCTATGTAAAAATGATTTTCCCATTAATATAAATAACAGTAAAACTTTTTTTTTATTCTGATCTTGACCTTGCAATGTATTATGTTGTTAATATAATCTTGCACTTTTAAAAAAATTATTCTTTTTACACCACAGTTCAAGTTGGGTTATAGATTGTTTTGGATAGTTATGCTATGCCATGATTTAATTGCGAACTTTGGAATATGTGTATTTTACATTGTATTATTAATATATGCAATTTGGGAATAATTCTACCTATATTTTAGCTGATACGCTTTGTTTTAAAGCCTAAATATAATGCAGTTTTTAAGCTTTTATTATTATGTTTTAATTTTAGGATTATTTATATTCAAAAAATACTTTATAGGTAAAACATAATTATTACGTATAGTGAAATATAACAATAATATTTCATATTTATTTGATTAATTAAACTTAATTGATATCTATTAACGGCTCTGTTCACTTAAGGTTTAATTCCTTATAGAACTAGTTACAAATATGCAGGGTTTATCTCATAATGACACATTAGAAAAAACAATCCAGTTTCATGAAGGACAAAATATTCAAAATTCTGCATTAGAAAATTTTCCTAAACGAAACCATATAAAATTATATTTTAAAAGAGCATGGATACCTTTACTTTTTGGTGAGTATGTGCTTCAATAGAAGAATTATTAAGATATTGGAATGAAATAATTGTTGGAAATTTTAATTATGTTCCTTCAATAATATTTATTCTAATAGTTATAATAGGTATGGTCTTGGTCATATAAAGAAATAGTTGATTCGACCCCCCGTTATTAAACACCCATTTCCAACACCCACGGAGTGAACAGAACCAAAACTATTATTGATTTATTAATGATATCTTGCAGACTAGTGCAAAAGATGTTGCTAAAGGGTTTTTTCCTAAAAAAAGTATTATATATATGTATTAATTGAGTTGCATTTGCAATTTTCAGCCTTGATTGATTTATATCATCTCTGATCTACCAAATTGCTGTGCCACGTTTTTATACATATCCAATTCTTGTTTTGATAATGGTCGTATCTTTTTCATTGCATCTTCAAAATGTTTCATGTATATCTTCAAACCCTGTGTTTGGTTTTCAGCTTCCTTTGGATTTGGATATTTAGATATGTGCTCCCTTAAAGAAATCATGACTGCTGCAGAAGATAAGGATGCAATATCTGCTCCAGTATACCCCTCTGTCTTGTCTGCTAGTTGTTCGATATTGACATCTTCTGCTAATGGTTTCTTTTTGGTATGAATTTTCAGTATTTGTAATCTGGAATCACGATCAGGTGGTGCAACATATAGGATTCTATCAAATCTTCCTGGCCTAAGTAAGGCAGGATCAATAATATCGGGCCTATTTGTTGCTCCTATGACTACAACATTTGTTAATATTTCAAGTCCATCCATTTCTGTTAAAAACTGGCTGATTACTCTTTCTGTAACATGAGAATCTCCATGGTTTCCTCCTCTAGAAGGTGCTATGGCGTCTAATTCATCAAAGAATATAATACATGGGGCAGCTTGCCTTGCCTTTCTAAATATTTCTCTTACTCCTTTTTCGGATTCTCCGACCCATTTTGATAATAATTCTGGGCCCTTTATACTAATAAAATTAGCTTCACTTTCATTTGCAGCAGCTTTGGCCATCAATGTTTTACCTGTGCCAGGAGGACCGTAAAGCAGAATACCCTTGGGAGGTGTTGCATCAGCATAAGTAAATACTCCACTGTATTTCAAAGGCCACTCTACAGCTTCTTGTAATTCTTGCTTTATTGTAGAAAGACCGCCTATATCATTCCACTTTATGTCTGGAACTTCTACAAATACTTCTCTCATGGCAGATGGTTCCATTTCTTTAATGACATCCATAAAGTCAGACATTTTCACAATAATCTTTCTTAATGTATCAACTGGTATACTTCCACTTGAAAGATTGATATCAGGGAGCACCCTTCTTAATGCCCTCATTGCTGCCTCTTTTGCAAGAGCTTGCAAGTCCGCTCCTACAAAACCATGAGAAATATCTGCCAGTTTTTCTAAATTGACATCCTTGTCAATAGGCATCCCCCTAGTATGTATTTGCAAGACTTCTAATCTTCCATCTCTGTTTGGCACTCCTATCTCTATTTCTCTATCAAATCTACCCGGTCTTCTTAAAGCAGGATCAATAGCATCTACCCTATTTGTAGCTGCTATTACCACCACCTTTCCTCTTGAAGTCATGCCGTCCATTGCCGATAACAGTTGAGCTACAATTCGCCTCTCTACTTCTCCTGTTACTTCTTCTCTCTTTGGAGCAATAGAATCAATCTCATCTATAAAAATAATTGATGGTGCATTTTTTTCAGCCTGTTCAAATACATTTCTCAATCTCTCTTCTGATTCTCCGTGATATTTGCTCATTATTTCGGGCCCTCCGATAGTATAAAAGCTGGAGTTTGTCTCATTAGCTACTGCTTTTGCTAACAGTGTTTTACCTGTACCAGGTGGTCCATGCAACAATACTCCTTTTGGTGCTTCTACTCCTAATCTTTTAAATAATTCTGGATGTCTTAGAGGGAGTTCGATCATCTCTCTCACCCGTGAAACTGCATCACCTAGTCCACCAATATCTTCATATGTGATAGAAGCGCTTTCTCCTTTTGTTATCTGTACTGCTTTTGAACTTTCTTCAGAAACAATAATTTCTGTAGAGTTATTAATTATAACTGGTCCTGAGGGGTTTGTGGCAATAACGACCAAGTCTATTCTTCTACCCATAACGTTGATTGGTATTGTGTCTCCCTTGGTCATCAAAGTACCGTTTAAATAGTCGGCCAGAAATTCTTCAGCACCCATTATTCTTAGAGGTTCAATTGGTGCAAAAGTTATACTTTTAGCATTTCGGGATTCAACTACTTTTATCTCTATTAAATCGTTAATGCCAACATCAAGTCTATTTCTGATGAGTCCATCTATTCTAATCACACCTTTACCTCGGTCGCTTTCTTTAGCTGGCCAGTTGAGAACGGTAGTTTTTTTTACAAGTGATGTTAGTTCTAATGCATCACCGCTTGTGATGTTTAGACGTCTTGCTACTTCTGGATCAACTCTTGCAATTTTTCGTCCGACATCACGCTGTTCTGCTTCAGCGACTTTTAAAGTTGAAATTTCTGTTGATTTTTTATTATCATTACTTTTAGAAGACAATTTATAGATTATTTTCAATTTGATGATTTAAAAATTTTGTTGATTTAAAATTAATTCGATTTTTTATAAACACTGGAAACATACTTATATAAATTCATTACTATGTTAAAAAACTTTGTTTTACTTTTTGTATTATTTTATTGTATATTAGACCTGTCCTGAATAATATTTAGACGAAGTTTATTTTCAATTTATGGGATTATTATGACTATTTAGACGTAATTATATTTTAATGCCGATTAGTTGTTTACTCGAAAAAGAAGACATTGGTAATTTTATAATTTTTATATAACGTCACCTACATAAATGGAGATTTCGAATTATCATTCCGTATGATTTAGGAAGTATCTCCAATAATATGGTATAGTAGAATAAACTGTTTTATTTGAAAGATGCTATTGCATGGGCCATAAATATATTAACAATGAATATTACGAATAATATGTATCTATATTCTTTACCTGAATAGTAAAAAGCTTTATGGCCAGTCGATATATCTATCCATTTTTAAACACGGTATACAGATGTTTTTACTCTATAAGTATAATCGGACATAGTATTTCTTCTTCTATGGATACAGTTTTATTAACACTATCGTAAAAGCAAAATGCTATAAAAATCACTAATCAATCATATTTTTTAATCAATTTTCATGTATCTTATAGACAAAGTTGCTATTCAAATGATGCATTCTCATAAATAAAATAGAAGGAGAATGAATTTAAATTTATAATTGAAAATTCTATTTGAATTCCGGTATATTATTTTTTAAAGTATTTTTTGAAAAAAGTATTATTGAAAGACTGATGTGCTACAAAGGATGGAATCAAAAGCTTTGAGGATATTTTTTTAGCAAAAAGAACAAATGTAAATTAAATCATGTTCAACAATGGATTAATGCATTTGCAGGTTTATGTAACTAGGAAAGTAATTGAATGAATAGGGCCATAATTAAATCTTAGTTGATTTATGTCAATTCTGATAAAAAATAGAAATACGGAAATACGAATTATAACAAAGGGATTTACCATATATTTTTAATTTCCAATCCAATTTAATATTTCTTATCTGCAAAAAAAATTATTTGTTTGACAAAATAATTCCCATGACGATAAAAACTATATTATATACTCTGTTACCTGGTAAAATGATTATTTCCTTTTAATGATGCTGCCAATGTTTTGGATTTTTTTGTGTTCTCGATTATGCGTTCTACCAATTGGTTTGATTCCAAAATATTTGTTATAGTCCATTTGTTATTTGGATTAACCAATTGCTTTATTGAATTAATCCCTGCATTTGCAAGTGCAAATGATCTTATACGTCCAATTTCTCTTATGGTGCATAATTCTAAAAGTTCTTCTTTTACCATTCCAGCATTTATTCTCTTTAATAAAATAATGAGAATATTTGTAATTTCATTGAGTGCCTTTGCATTATGAATTAAAATAACCTGAGCAATTCTTAATGTGGCACCTATTAACCATTCCATATTTTCTTGAAGGGCTGAAAAATCTCCTCTACCAAATCTTTGATATAGATACTCGAAATTTATTCTATTAGAAAGATCATCCATATTAAGTTTGTCATAAAAAGCCATGGTTGTACCCAGACACTTTCTTTCTTCCTCGGTCAGTTTTTCATTCAGGTACATTGTTCTATTTATCATTATCTCATTACTATGATTTTTTGCGACTTCTATTTCCTTTTCCTTTGATTTTATTGTCTTCCATTGGTTTTGTAATTCCTTTGCATGCATTAATGTATGTATAATAGAAAATATGGTGAATTTCTTTGGAATACTAATTCTCATAAACAAGTCAGTTGAATTAAAAATTGATTTCGAGAAATAAGATTCAAGAGCAAAAAGCATATTACGAATGAGATATCCGGTACGAGGATTCAGATAGAATTTTATTGTTTCATATCCGAGCTTCGTAATACAATATGATATCCCATTTGACTGATCGATATCCGAATTAGTATTAGTATTACCTTCTTTTCGGATATCATTGTATTTTGTTTCATCCATATCTGTAATAATGTCTTTGATTGGGGCATTATTCGTAACATTCAATGAGTTTTTGTTAGCTATTATCATATCCATATCAAGAAGTTGCTTTAAATAACTACTGCTATCTATTTTAAAACCACAAGAAAAATAAAAACTATGGATAAAAAAATTATTTATATCTTTTAACATTGTGAACTTGTGACCGATATCTGCATTTCTTTTTATAATAGATAGCGTTTGGAATACCAGAGTATCAAGAGTAAATTGGCTTTCTACTTTTTCTAATGGTCTTGCAATAAATTGAATTGCGGATGGTAGGGATGATGTCATAATTAATGCTCTGCCTCGTGTTTCATAACCTGGTCTTCCTGCTCTACCGCATCCATTCAAAAAATCTCTTTTTGCCATCGTCTGTTTATTGGTTCCATTCCAAAATGAGAGCGAATCAAAAATTACCAGAGTTGCAGGTAGATTAACCCCTGCAATTAGGGTAGTAGTGCTCAGAAGAATTTTTATTTTACGGGATTTGTATGCCTCTTCTACTAGTTTCCTTTTCTGTAAATCTAGACCTGCATGATGAAAAGCCACTCCACTTTTCATGACCGCAATCAATTTATCATCTTTTAATTTCATTTTAGAGATATAATTATTCTCAATTTCTACAATATCTTTTGTAGAAAGGTATTTGTGGAAGTTCTTGGAATTATTCATCAAAAACGATATAGTTGAAGCTAAAGATTCAGTACTGGATCTATCTGTGGTAAAAATAAGAACTTGTCCATTTTCTTTAATTGTTTGCTCTGATAAAAACCATAGGGGATTATTTATATCTTTAGCATACAACTCATGATCTAAAACTTTATAGATGGAGTTAAGTGATGCTATTACTAAATCTGTTTCGACTGTATTTTTATTGGATATTTTTTCAAAAGGAGATAATGGAGTAATATCATGAGTTAACATACCTTGAGTATTGGTCGTGATTTCTTCTTTTTCTTCTTTGTTCCTTTTTATTGTCTTATTTCTTAAATTACTTTTGTAAATAATTTTGTTAATTTCATCAAGGCTTCCATATTTTACAAGAATTTCTCCAGGCTTCAATTCACTTTTGACTTTTTTTTCTAAATTTAAATTAGATGGATTTCTTTTAGTATCGTTTTTGCTATTACTACCAAAAAGCGCAAATCCGACCTCTAGATCAACTGGTCTCCAATTGCTAGTTCCATATTTTGCATTGATCCATTTAGCAACACTCTCTACATTTGGTAGTACCGCACTAAGCAAAAGGATTCTTATTTTTTTATCAAACATTGTAATGATTTTTGTAATGGAAGATTCTAATGTTGGACCTCTATCGCTATCACTTATCATATGAGCTTCATCAACTACCAACAAACCTACTCTCTTTAACCAGCCGTTGACAAATCGTATGTTATTTAATACCGAATCGAATTTTTCATAGGTCATGGAAATCAAATTAAACTTTGAATAATCAATATTGTCTTTTGTTTCGTTTGGATTTGCAGAAGATATGCAAGACCAGCCGTATTTGTTATAATATTCAAAATCTTGCCTTTTCTCTTCTGCAATTGATTTATAGGGCGAAATAAAAATAACTTTCTGTCCTTTTTTTAACGTATCAACAATACGTAATTGTGCCAAGGCTGTTTTTCCTGTTCCTGTATTTGTTGCAACTATATAATTTGATGAATAGTCCATAAAACCATTATTTAATATGTCTTTTTGTGCACCATTAAAATCGGAGAATCTATCTACCGAAATTAAATAATCTATAGCTTCAGGATGAATAGTTTGCATATAAAAAGACCCATAAAGCTGTACCAATCCACATTTTTTAATTTAATGTAATGTCGACTACTGCTTTTAATATATTTATTATCTATCTGCATGACTAACGTCATCGTACTAATAGCAGATGAAAACCAACCAATCATATCCTCAAAAATCTGGCTGTGATATCCCAAAAAAAGATTTGCAAAACTAAAGACAGTATTGCGAGTTATAGGAAGAGAGTTTGGATTGTTGATAGAAATCGTGTTTTCATACATAAAGAGTATAAAGAGCGGGTTTGATAGAAAAATTGTTTATTCAGTTAGACTGAAAATATGGTGAAAGAAATGATGCTGAAAGTGTCATTTTATAATATAATATTGTTTATTTAAATAAAACACGTTTCAAGATTAGATATTTTAAGCATCATGCAACAAAACAAATAATCCATTAATTAAGATATGTATTAAAATTATACGAGATCTAGATAATTTAGAAGATTCAAAATCGTAGGTATATTACTTTCTTATCCATTATCTTGGGCATATGATGAAGATAGCATGGAGATAACAAGGAATTAATATTTTTTTTTACTTTATTGATCCATTATACCAGTACATCATATTTATCTTCGTCTTGACTATAATCGGCTCTGTTAACTTAAGACAAATCTATAGCTATAAAGATACTATAATAAATAATAAATAATGGAATATCAAAGGCAAAGGACTAACTACGCCAAAAGATATTGCTCTCTTTGTATCTCTTCTATTTTCTTGATGGTCTTTCTTATAGAAATATTGCTAAAGCATTACAAAGGTTTGTAAAAAGGAGTCATGTCAGCATATGGAAATGGATACAAAAATACAGGCCAAAGAAAATATCTTTGACAAAAACCAAGGTTTCTGAATTATTTATAATTGATGAAACTCTAATTA
>JAICXY010000020.1 GCA_025934495.1 Candidatus Nitrosocosmicus sp. | reverse complement strand
AGAGACGTTAACTCATACAGGTGCAATCAATGGTTGGAATGCTTTTGTTGGATTTACCCCTGCCAAACAAATAGGTGTAGTATTATTGTGTAGTTGTGATTCAAAAGATGCTGACATGGGTAACCTTGGATTTGTAATGTTACATCTCACAGGAGTACAAAATTTAGCTAAACATAGTGAAAGTAAAATTCATACAACTCCTGGTCTAAGTTAATACTACCAAGAATCATCTTACAAATTTTAATATATCAAAGACGATGGATAAAAAAGATATAGATATTGTATTTTTTCTAATTGGTGATATAAATTATCAATATTTGCTTTATTCTTTCTACATATTTTTATTATTGTTGCAGTGTTTGCAATTGTTTCCCTCTAATAAAATTGCAGCATTATCTTTTACTATTTTACCATCCTTTAACCTCGAATTAAAAACAAATTTGTAGTTGTTTCACCGAACTCGTATATCATACGGAACTAAATCCCACTGAACTCGATACCATGATTAGTATCAGTATTAGTGCATAATTTAATTAATAATTTTTAAAGTCATTCCTTCTAAAGAAAGTTATAATAGTATATGTTACAATTTCTTTAAGAATTGATTCTCTTGTTTCTTTGTTATTTTATGTGTTGGAGACAACGTCAACCATGAACATTTCACTTCTTAAACCTTTATGTCTTATATAATTGAAAAATTTAAATCGGTATTAATGTGAAGCGTCTCTGTGATCTGCCTAGTTGTTTTACATTGTTTGGTATGTCATTTGTAAAATCATGTGGTAGTTAGATGCCGAAATCATTTCATACTTCATTCAATGAATGATTCAATTATTTGGGGTAGTAGTCGATAGAAATGTATTTACTATCTTGCCTACTTCCGCCGGATATTGATCCATTACGGCATGACCAGCATTTTTTATCTGTACAAGCCATGCCCCTGGAATCTTTTCTACAATCTTTAAAGAATTGACATACGGCTGGTACATGTTATCATCGGTTCCAGTTATGACCAAAGTGGGTTTATCCAATTTCGCAAGTTTTTCACAAGCCCCAACCCAATTTGGATTATCCTCCCAATGCTTTCCTACTATGTTCTGGTTATTTGCTATTTCAAGAGGCAAACCAGGCTTTAATTGTTGTAATGATGTGATATTTTCTGGAATGTTATCCGATTCAGGATGTAGTTTTATCCATCCATGTCCTAATGAGGCGGTTGAAAGCGATTTCAATTCCTGTGGAGGAATAGGTACATTATTTAGAGATTTGTTTACAATATCAGACTGCAATTTTATGAACTCGGGTGGTTTAGGAGTATGATCTTTTCCACCACATGATGAAGCAACAAGTACAAGACTATTAGCCTTATCTGGATACATCATTGTGAGCTGTTGCGCTAAATATGATCCAAGAGAATATCCAAAAATATTTGCTTTTGGTATTTCTAGAGCATCAAGCAAACCAGCAGTATCGTTTGCTATTTGCTGATAAGTGTATGGTTTCGAACCAACTGTTGTATTTCCAATTCTGCGTTGATCAAACACGATTACAGTGTGATTTGAAGAAACACTATTTATAAAGGAACGATCCCATGCATCTATACCATCATTTGCACCATTGAAAAGTATTATGCGGTCACCTTTACCAAAGACTTTATATGCAATATCTATATCTCCAACACGAACTTTTTCTAATTTGGATTGCGGCATATTTACCAAATTAGTAGTATTGGTGGAATTGGTTTAACTTGAATCTGATTGACCATACACTACTTTTGTAACATCAAAATAACTATAGTTACTAATTGATGAGCTTGAAACTATGAGCGTTGATAATACTGCTATAATAAAAAGATAATCCTTTTTTATCTGTCTGTTACTATACACGATCCTATTCACTCTACGTAGTATATAAAAAAGACTTACATAAATGATGCTTATACTGTTCATGCGTAATGGTATACCTATAAAACTTTATAATCGAGTTGAGCATACTCGTATGAATACTAATTTTAGAGTGCAAGCACGACGGAAACCACGAACCCGATTTCTATGCTAGTAACCTCACTAATTGACTCTACTAAATAGTAATAACTATGATATTATATACATATTGTTTCTATAAATTATACCTCTGACTCATCGAATTTGTATTTAGTGATGCTATTTCTATATTTATCCAATTAATAGATGAATAAATCTTAAATTCTCTGATGAGTACACGTCTACAGTTAAATTACAATAATGAATGAAGCGGAAATCTAGGACAAAGTGTACAAATCCGACAATGCTTTCTTTGGAGACGAATCAAGCAACTTTGCCTTGTTTTGTTTTAACTATATAAAAACAAACAAACGTGTAAAAAAGATATTAGATCTAGGTACAGGTCATGATAAAGACCCTGTCAATATATAGATTATCATAGAAAGAGAATGGAAGAGCTCGAGTTTATCCAGAACATTGATAAAAGCACTAATAGTAGAAAAAGAAAAACCAGAAGATAAGAAAGACAAGTCCATAATTAACCATATAGCAAAAAACTATAGCAGGAAACTCTAAAGTATTGGTAGATTTTGGTAATGACCCCCCAATAATATCCTATATAAAAAGTGTAATTTCCAAGAATTATTTTAATTATCGGAAAAACAAGGGTAATGAAGAGATAGAAAGAATAAAACATCTGAAAAAAATATTGAAAATGGATTCCTTCTTAAATTGGATGATGAAGGACCACCTATACAATGCGAAGATCTTCCGAGTATTTTAAAAGATGATAATTATTGTATTTTTGAAATCCTTGATATTTCAATACTACTTACTCGACCTAAAAGAATTCAAAAGCTAGTCTAGGAATTTTGGCACACTCTGAGTCAAACCTCTAGATTTATCTACCAATTTTTAGCCAAACTATTGCCAGAAGTTGGCTGATTTTACCATTCTACAATGCTCTGTTACAAATTAATGTAAACAAGGCTTTTGTGAACCGTTGCAGGTTTTCCCTTGTTTGGATATCAATAATTGCCCCATGTGCATCAATTTTTCCCTTAACACCCTGGATCAGCAAAGTGGTCTCAGATGTAAAGTTTGCCATAAGAGTATGCATAATCAATTTCAATTCTTCATGACCTTTAAGCCCGCTTGTGGAAGCGGTGATGATCCCTAAGGGCTTTTCGGAAAAGACGGTAGTGGCCACGCACCATTCTATGACATTCTTTAATCCCGAGGGTATGCTGAACACATACTCCGGAGTGCTGATTATGACTCCATCCGCATCCTGGATAAGGTTGCGTAACTCCGTAATTTCAGATGGCGCATGTTCCAGAGACTTCTCTGGGTTAAAGTGAGGCAATGTTTTCAGTCTGTCGTAAACAGTTACCTGGAAAATATCTCTAGCTTCTGATCGGATATACTCTATCACTATGTGGTTGGCCGATGAAGTCGCTGCACTTCCGATCAAGGCTACAACGTTTTTCATAGTCCCTGCATACATATGCATTTTCCTCCTTTTTTTACTTAACCGATAGACTTTCCAAATAGAATACAAAGGAGAGTGGCCATTTTCTTCTTTTTGGATACCGTGTAGGTATGTATATGTGAAGTTAGAGAGGATCAAGAACATCAACAAGAAGAACAAGTTATAAGTGAGTGACGAGTGGTCATCAATCGTAAAATATCTACTAGGTTACATTTGTCAAATATTGATAGGATCGCAGTAGCAATAGTGGGCATAATACTGCTTTTTTATGGTATTGCTGAACTTGCCCTATATCATGCGTTAATATCTGGAATCATCTATATCATTATAGGCGCATTTTTAATATGACTTGGCTACTTTGTTATAAGATTCCCAATAAGAGCAAAGGATTTAAGGTGACTACAACCACGCATAAACAAAATCATTTTCCATTTTTCTACTTCCGTCTTGCTAAATCTGCTATTTATGTTATAGTCGTCTTTAATACCTTTTATAATTTTTTTTAATACGTCGTAGTGATATTTAATATTTTTTAAATATTATTGTATTAATAAAATATTTTCAAAGCAAATAATACAAAAACCTTGATATTTTATATTTTACTAATTTTAAGAATACGGGCAAAAATGTCCTACAAACGATCCGGCCCACATTTGATAGGTTATCTGGATTCTGAAACTTGAGGCTTATGAAATGGCCAAAGAGATAGATTTGCTAGATATATGAAAAGTGGTTGATTGATTTAGAGAAATTCACTACTTATTAGGTACCTGATGTTCCTCAGGGTAATATGATAATTGGGAAATGATTGTGAACAAAAGTCTATTAGTCTGTTGGAAATTCATAAGTGGGTCTGTGGCTTTTTGGTAGTAGAGGTGTTAAGGCCATACTTGTTTGGAATCTAATTGTAAAAGATAGATGTAGTATTACACTTCCTTATCTGTCCAAAGAACCAAATGATAGAGTATACAGAATATAAATTCTGTTGGCATGTAGAAGATTCAAGGCTCCATGCTCAAGTTTCTGTCAAAATGATCCTGGTGATTAGCCAATATCACTTTCCTTGATTTCAAATATTTGAAAATTATAATTAATGTCATTGCTCTTAAATTTCCTTCTATTTTATGACCGGTCAAGAACAAACAAATTGCTATTGACCACAAAGCTATTCCATTGATGGGATTAGTATGCTGACCGAAAAAATAATCCAATATTAACATGATTCCAGTAGCATAGATGGGTATACCTATAAGATGTAAAATTCTATTAACAGGGTTTCTATGAGTATTCTTTATCGCCTTATATAGGCTAAAGGGCACAAATAAGTATTGCAATAATTACAAATTAATACTTTTACATTGCATGAATACAGTAATAGTAATTGAGAAATCCATAAAATCCGAAAACATGCCTCAGTAATCCAGAGCGTCACCACAACTTCTGATAATACCCTCTCTACAACTTCTACACCTACCACAACTTCTGATACTATTCCCCATGATGTTTCTGATACAGATTCAAGCTCACATCACAGTCATCACAATCATAACGGACATACCAGCCACAAATCATCTGACAGCGGCAAATCATCTGACAATAGTTAAATAAAAGGGTATAAACCCTGCTTTGTTGCTTGATTTGGAAAATCAGTTAAAAACGTGATTTGGGTATAACAATATCTATCGGATTTGATTATTTCCGTTATAATCTATCAACAAATACCGATTAAAATAATCATGCAACAAAGCAATAGTTGTCGTAATTTAAAACTAAATTATGTAATTTGCTCTATTATCCATTCTTTAAACTTTGTAATGGCAAATACTTCTGATTGTTTGATAAATGTAGAATCTTTTAGTCTCCATTGTTCTTGGGGAATAGAATCAAAAAACTCTTGCATGCATAGTGTGAATCTAAACCGTAAATTACGTGGATTTTCTATTATTCCATATAGGCGAATGATGTCAGCAATCTTTCCAAATGCATTATCATAGTCCCTTTTAAATGGAGTTATTTCAAAAACCTGATATAATATAGATACTATTGCATCTAAATCTTCACGTATGGTAATCAAAAAGTAATCGCATATATGATAATTAATGTCATTTTGATATAATTTTTGGTTTTATTTTAATTAAGTGGCCTTGGGTAAAATATAATTTGACAATACCTTCCAAATTTTATATTGGATTAATTCCGTCGCAAATATCTCTCCTTTGCCGAATACTATTGACATCTTGTTAAAGGGCTGATTTTCTAGTTTTTAATTCAGATATGAATATAGTAAAACACTATACTTCTTCACTTATCTTTTAGCTTATTTCTATTTGTTGTAGATCTGTAATATCTTGTTTATCCATCTCTCTTTTTTTATTCGTTTGAAAAAATATATAATCAAAGGAAAATCTTGCATAAATTCTTTGATTATTTTAACAAGCTAATCCATCCTCGTTAAACTCCAATAATCATTGTAGAAATCCATAACTGCATTTGATTTTATATCAATCTCTAAAGCAACATATGCAAGTGGGTTCTTATCATTAAACATTTGAAATGCCCTATTAATTAAATCTAAATATTAAAAAGTTATTTCTCTACTTTTAATTTGTTCTCTTTTAAATTGTGAAAAGATTAATCAACAATTATAAAATAATTATTCTGTTACTATCTTTATAATTATTGTAAGTGCAAAAAATAAATATAATTATTTTAAATAAATGAATTATTTTGGAAAATATATAGTTTGAGTTCCATCGGCTACCGCTTCAACTGGAAGATTTGACGGTCCAACCATGTTTTCTGCAATTCTAAATGCTAAAGCTGAAATAGTTAGTGATGAATTAACTCCTAAAGATGATGGAACAATTCCTCCATCTACTATATAGAAATCAGGATAAAGATCATTTAAAGTATTACCATTACCTTTGAAAACCCTTCCAAAATTATCAACTACACCATGATCTCTATCTTTTCCCATAGAACATCCCCCTAAATTATGAAGCACAATGGTGGAGCTAGAATTAACATCGTTTGGATCCCATAGCGGAGTAGAAAAGCTTGAAGAGCCATTTTCCCCTATCTCATTTGAAATGCGTTGCATGGAATTTCTCATTTTTGTAAATAAAGGAACTAAGTTATTAAGATCAAATTCAACATCCAACACATTTAATGCGTTCATATCTCTATTTGGATCGTTTTTCCATGAATCTTGAGCTTTTATTGTACCATCAGATGTATCGGTACCCATACCAGCCAGTAACATAGTTTTTGACAAGTCTTGATCAGAGATTTGAATAGGAATAGATGAATTTGAAAAAGGAATAGAAATGGGTATTGGATTAATCATTTTTATTATATCCTGTACCGATCCTAATCCTACGAAACCAAGAATGCGCCTAAATAAAGGACCTTGTGATATTAATCCAGAGATACCTGAAAACATTTTGGGAATGCTACTATCTTCTATTGTATATATTAGGTCCGCGCCTTCATTGAATCTTATTGCAGAAGTAACAATAGGTCCTCGTGTTGCCTGAATATCTTTTTTTGTTGGAGTAACAACACCAAGCAAGTCTCCATTAGTTGAATAGCCCATACCTAATTTATTACTGACATTGAGTTTTTGACCTGATGTACGTGTAGTGTTTATTGATTTTATCAAGATCTCTGTGCTACCTATTGCACCGGCAGCAAGAACAAGTTTTTTAGATTGTATTGTCTTTTTCTTTCCACCATCAATTGTTTTAAATATTTTGATATTAAGGTTAAATGAATCCGGCCCATGATTCCAGGTAAAACTTGCTTGTTGCCATTCTCTTGCACTATAGTCCGTATAATAAATTTTATAGTTTAACGTATTCGTATTATTGTTATTGTTTGATGATAGTGGTTCTATATCATAAACTTCACTTAATACCCGTACTTCAAATTGCTTTGCTTTATTTGGGTCTTTAATTATATCATATATTTTTTTACTGAATGTATGGCGTGCACCTGGAATACAGCCTAGAGCACATCGACCTTGGCGTTCACATACGTTTTGTTCTGCAGAATACTTTTTTAATAAAACTGCTAATTTATTCTGCATATTTGGATCGGTTTTAATTGAATTTAAAATAGATGAAAATGAATTTTTATTTTGGAAAAGAGTTTTCTCATCTTTTCGATATGGAATATCGGTTATAGCTAGGTTGACTGCAAAGATATCTTCTACAAAATCTTTTTGGTCTGGATTATTGAGATCAAAAACCGATTTATTTTTAATAATTCCAGGTGTTTCTTTTCTTATTTTCTCAGCAGCTTCTTGAAAAGCAGCAGTTTTTAAAAGTTTACTATTACCAATAGGGGCTGTAGTGGCGATTTTGTTGACGCCAATAAATGCTCTTGCCATATCAAAATAAGTAGTTAAATTATTGTAGTTGATTCCTAAATTTAACAATGAATCCCAAGAGTCTATCACATTTTCATCTGGCTCTTCAGTAACATTTGTATAAACTAGTGAACCACCGCCTATTCCGCTACCTGCAATTGTATGAACTTTTTTTGAAATTCGATAATCGTATAATCCACGTCTATCAATTATACGCGTACTATTTAGAAACTGACTTAATCCGTTTACATTATCTGGATATGCCCATGTTCTATATGGGATATCATTTGCTTCTAAATACTCCCTCATTCCTTTATCCGGATTTATTTTCTTTTTAAATTCATCAGCTCCAAGACTTGAAGGTAATTCATGACTCACCCACCACTGCCCTCTTTCTAACAATACTACTTTTCGTTTATCCTGATCAGGCTTTACCTGATCATCTGCTACAATTTGATTTACTAGAGATGAGGCTATAATTGTCCCACCAAATCCAGACCCAATTACAATAGCTTCGCACTGGCCTATTTCATTTGGATTATCAAATGGTACAAAAGGTTTATCGATAACTGATGTCTCATAAATGAAATTTCCATCCGGATCAAAAACTTTGAGATATAATTTGGGTTGATTATCATGCACCCAAAATTCTAATGGCTTTTTGAAACTTTCTTTTGTAAGGTCGATTCTAAATGTTCCATCATCATTTGTCACAGAATACCCTAGATGCTCATCTCCAAAAACATCAAATATGGGTTCTTTATCAAATGCTTTTATAGTGTGGGAAGACAACGGTTCATTCGCGGTATTTGTAAGTATTCCCTTTATCGTGAAAGACAATATATATCTAAATTTATGCAAATATAAAAACTTGATGCCTTACAATGCCTATAGGTATAGGATTATTGGAACTAACTACGATTATACCTACGATTTTTGTCCTGTGAACGGTGGTTCTAATAATATCATCTTTAATATCAATATCATTTAAAGTGATACCCTTATTGTTCTTCAAATCTTTTATGTATTGAATTACTTGAACTTGACGATAGAATCGACCATAAACATTTTATTGAAAATCTTAATTATATAACATGAATACGTGGTTTATCTATTGGAAGATGTGGAATGAATTGAAGTAAACCTTTTTACTTTGATCTAGATGGCCCTTTCCATATGCTTTGTTGCATGATAGTGATAAAATTTATTTGAAGAATAGAACTTTGTTATTCTAATAATGATTAAAAAAAATAGATGACCCCTATAGAAATCTAAACGATTTCAACCAATACGTAACGAATATACAACCAATACTTATACACTTACGAAGGAAATAATCCATAATGCAGAAAAATCTAGACGTTTTCAGTTCTGACGGTAGACTGGATTATCTAACACCTTATGAGAATTTTTTATTTGCTTTAAAACCCAAAGAGACAACAAGACAGTCAGTATCCCAAACTCCTCAAAATGTTTTTTATTTTTTGAATGTTGAGATGACAAAACCTATTGAAGAGCGAGCTAATATCGTATAAAGGCTAAAGAGGACAGACGATGGTTTGAATCTCAGATCTTTAGTCATGTTATCTATAACAAACAAAAGGTAGAAAACAAGGAAATTGTTGCTGGCACTTTGAAAAACTATTTGAAAATCAGGAGACTTTTCTGCAGAATGAATGATATTGAAGACCACTCATTGGAATAAAATAAAGATTAGCATTCCCAAAGTCAGAGTTTGCTGATGACAAAGCTCCTCCTACCATAGATGAAATTCGCAAATTGGTATAATATGACGACATTAGAATAAAGCCCATAGTTTACACAATGGCTTCCTCAGGCATCAGGCTGGGTGCTTGGAAATACCTCAAGTGGAAGCATTTATTCCAATAAGAGATGAAAATGATCCTTATGTAATCAAAGCTGCAAAACTTGTAGTATATACTGGTGAACCATAGCAGTATTATATTTTCATAGCTTTTGAAGAATTTAATGCATTAGAGCAATGGATGGATTTAAGAATACGTCATGGTGAAAATATTACAGGGAATCACGGCTTTTACGAGACATTTTGGAAACACGAAACAAAAGATATGGTGATCTAAATATACAGATTGTAACCCGACTATATCCAAAAGTACTGGTGTAAAAATTATGCTATCTCGTGCTTGGCATCATCGAGGTGTTTGGAATCATCTAAACGGAAAGGAAAAGAGACATGAATTTAAAATAGCCCATGGTTTCACAAATTCTTAAACTAGAATTCAGCAGTAGATGAAACATAATAATGTCAAGATAATGATGGGTCACTCCAGCTCTATGGTCTTATCAAAGCATTACTACAAGCCTACTGAAATAGAAGTTTTAGATGATTATCTGAGGACAGTTGATCTATTGACTTTTTCTGCAAATAGTGAGACATTGAACAAAAAAGTAAAGGATTTGGAGGAACAAAATAAAAACACGGATTATATCATAAAAGGTAATTTACAAGAGAAAGATGAACAGTTTAAGTCTTTAACAGATGATTCTCATCTATGAAGGACATGCTCAATCGACTTGTCAAAGGATTGTCTGAAACCAAAGACCAAAAACATGTTAATTCTGTTCCACAATCACTATTTTCAACTGGAACAATAAAGCAAATTGAATCTTGATCTTCTTTAGGAAACTCGATTGATCAAAGGATAGTATTTCAAAATTATTTTTATTTTACTTGTCCTACTTCTTGCTCGACATATGCCATTGAATTATATTCTTTATCTGGTCATTGATTAATAGTATCTATAACTTCATTTGTATTTTCTGTTTGTCCTTTATTTTGCTGGGTGTGTTTTACTAGATCATTTTTATTTGCTGGAAAATCAATACCTTTTAATACTTTGGCTACAGAAGCGAAGTTCCTTTGAATCTGCAACATGACCTGATTTCTCTTTTCCTTGGTATTTATCATTATTATTTGACATAACCCATTTTATTAACAAATCATAAATAGAATATTCTTAAATTATTAGTTGATTTCCATATATTCCATAAATATTTCCATTTGAATTGTCTATATAATCCCAAGATTCATTAACAAGATGTATTTTCTTAAAATGCTTTTTCTTATCTTTATCTATTTTATCATATACTGCAGATCCTATAATAATTTGATTTGGCTTTGCATATTGGGTCATTTTTGATGCAGTATTAATGGTATAACCTAATATATCCAATTGTGACTTTTGTTGTATATTTGCTTTTTTATCTGCATATCTTTGATTATTGCTATTTTTTTTATAAATAATTTCTCTTCCTTGCTTATTGTTTTTGTTGCAGTTTGTTTTTATGTTATATTGGACAACTGCATTTTCGCCAACATCAATACCAACTCTTATATTTAATTCAGGATAGCCATTTCCTTCTAAAATGTCATTTATTCCTTTTTCTATAACGTTTATCATAGAATAAGCACAATCTACTGCTTTGGAACACGGTAGATACAGATTATCTTTATCTGCAACAAAAAAGAATGACAATATGCCATCTCCCACAAATTTAAAGACATATCCTCCATATGCATCAACTATTAAAGACATCTCTTGAGTAAACATTTGTATTATTGGAGTAAGCCTTTTTAGAGGCAGATTCATGGATAACTTTGTTGAACTAACTAAATCTACATACAGGATAACAAGATAGACATTAGTATTAACAATCTTTTCTAGTATCGGATGAATATCTTTTAAATCTATATTAAAAATAGGTTTTGCTTTTAATCTGGTCCATACTCTTTTTTGTATATCTTTTATAGAGTTTTCTATATCGAACTCAGAAACTGAATTTATCATCTCGTTCTTTGGTTTAAAAGATGCATCGATAATGTTTTTCTCTTTATTTTGTTTATCTTTATGAATATTTTCTAATGTATTAACCACATCTATTTGGTTAATATCTAATTGAGATGCAATAACATCTGTTGATATATTAGATTCGTAAAGGTTAAGAATAGATTGATATGGATATCTATCATCATCATCGTCATCATTAATACTACCGTTAATATCCATAAAAAGAAACTTTGTTTTCATTGTTTTTATATCTTTTTACATGGATATTGAATGGAGCTAAAAGTAACATATAAAAAGAATAAAAAATTTTGTTCTTAAATAGATTTAATATTTTCTAAATTATTCTTTAATGTATATTCATCTATCATTCTGACTTTAACTTATTATGATACCATTACAAAATCATTTGTAATTGTTGAGTTATTGAAAGATTTTTTCATAAAAAATCATTATTATTGTTATAGTTAAAATATGAAAATGATGAGTTTGGTATAACTAAATAAATATCTTTCAGATGTTAATATTATATATTAAACTACGAAAACTAATTCAATTTATCTCCATTATAATTCTTTTACATCTTCTGCATCAGACTCTAAAATACTATCGTTAATATCAGCTTCTGCTTCTATAGTGGAGTTTTCCTCTTCTCCTACTTCTTTTTCTAAAGCAGTAGATGAGTTTTCTATCTTTTTTGACAATTTTTTATCTGTTGTTAAGGATGTTGATTCTATTGTATCATCTACTTTCTGTTGCTCAGGCATAACTGTCATTATTATTATGATGTTGTTATTATACTATTTATGATTGTAAACGATCCTCAAACATTAGTAAAATAATAAAACTCAACAAATCCTAATTCACAACCATAAACTAAAGAAAAATCCAAAGAAATGAAGAAAAAATTATTGATAAAATTATTAAGTCTTTTTCCTTAAAAAAAAGTAAATCAAACAGAAGATGTTTTTTAAAATAGTCAAACCTTTTATTCTAATGAGTGATAAATCTATTTTAAAATACAAACATAAAATTACTATTATATTGTTGATTAAACTTTTATTAATAGTAAATAATTATCCATCATATTAAAAGGCTCGGTTCATTTAACGATTCCTAACTCCTTATTGTGGTAATGGATAAATAAATTCAACCAGTTTTTCACATGTTTTAGTTTGCACTTATCAAGTCTACACGGAAAGTAGTCATCGAAACTTTCTTTAGTTCTGTCCTTTATGTATTGCATTGTTCTTTCAACCAAGCTTTTTTCAAAAGAGTTGTGAAGGTGATGTTGTAGTTTTAGGAATCTGCAGGCCTGCGGATACCATGTACCATCGCCGTCTGCAGAAACTGGATGTGATCCATAAGTTATCACTAATTTTGAAATAAATCTTTCAATAGCAACAACAAACATGTTTCTCTCTTTCGAGATTGATAATGCGAGAATTTGCTTGCTTGTTTCCTGATGGCTCAATTATTGCAACCCAAAGCCATACTAGTTCTAACTCAACTTTAATCAAGGTTTCATCAATGATAAATTCAGATATCCTTTTGCTTTTAGATGATATCTTTTGAGGATGATACTTTTGAATCCAGTTCCAGATAGAAACGTGGTTTCGTTTTATAGAACAAGACAATTGTTGAGATGTTCTTCTTAAAGAAAGACCTGAAAAATACAAATACAGACCATGATATATGTATTCTGGAGGCGTTTTATTTCTGATAAGCACAAAGGAAATAAGACGTCTTCGAGCTAAAAGATTTTCTTAATTGAACAGAGTCGATTAAAAGGTGTTTTATCTTTATATATGTTGTTTAAATGTCATTTCAAAATCCATAAATTGCATTTCTATCATAATAACAGATGTCTTTTGCTACTATTTGGTTATAAGAAATATATAGAAAATATTATAAAAGTGATATATATGGCATACTTCTTACATTTAATTATAAAAAGTATTTTTTAATGTGTGAAAGTTGTTTTTGAATGACGTCGACTATGCATTCTATAAATGATATTAGTAGACTACGGCAAAAAATGCCCTGTTTGTGAAAATAGAATTTTTGATTTGTGAATAGATCTTTTAGAATATTGTATCAAGTAATTCTTCTTTTTTTATACTGTAGATGCAATAGTAGTTATTATCATTTTTTCCGTCTTTTCTTTGTTGTGGTAGCATTGTATAAACTCAAAGGTGAGTTGAGCCGCTTCTCCACCTTGAGTATGTCAACAAAGCAGGGTATTTTGAAGATACATCTTTGCAGTTGTGGCAATACATAATGCTCATTGTTTTGCTTATTGGTATCAATATTTAGCTGGTGTATCAATTAAAGGATTTTTGGAGATCCGTTTTTCTGTTTCCAAAGACATAAAAAAATGAATTTGATTTCGCTAAATCTTTGTTTTCTATATTATTCGGTAGTTAATTGGAAAATAAAGAAATACTGAAACACCAAAAGAATAAAAATTCTAGAATCAGTAAGAAAACAAATTTAAAATTTTACAATTTCCATATCTTTCTATGGAGTCAGCTCTTCTTTCAATTTTTCTGTAATAATATCAAGTCTTGTAACAATGCCTAAAATTTTGTTAGTATGGTCTTCTACAACAGGAACCATTATAATTCCTTTTTCAATCATTATATCAATTATTTTATCTATTGATGTATCTTTTTTTACTACAGAGGGATTAGGTGTCATTATATCTTTGGCTCTAAACTTGTAAAGAGCCTTGCCCTTCTGTATGGCTTTTAGCACATCGATAGCAGTAACAATACCAACTACAAGGTTATTATCGTCTACTATTGGCAGACCATTGAACTCTCCTGCAAATAACTTGGCACTAATCTCCTGAACAGTGGTATTTTCATTTGCTACATCAACCTTTAAAGTCATTAAATCTTTAGCATTCAACTAATAATCATCTTTATCTACATGAATTTAAAATATCAGGTTTTTCTTTATATTTTGTTGTTGTAGTAATTATTATTATTATTATCTTTTTTTCATATTTTCTTTGCTGCGGTAGAATCATGTAAACGCATGCTGAACCGCACATGATGCATGGGTAGTTGGAGATGAACCATGTATTTCAATTGATTTTACTGATATGGGAGATTTTGCAAAAAAATCTTAAATGAATAAAGTACTTTCTCATAAGTATTTTCAAGGTTTTTTATACTATCAGCACTTGTACCTATTTTCTTTAGAAATCTATCAAGATGCATCTTGGTTAGTGGATTGCTTCTTTTAAAAACATCATAATAAAGCAACAGCTGGTAAATACTTTTTCTCCTTTCAAATTCATAACCTATTCCAAGTAGTTTTAATTGATATTTTTTCTTTGCTTGTTCTGATAATATATAATATACTTTAGATCCTCTCTTTTCAGTTCCGTCTTTTTTAATTACCACTTTTTCTCCTACCACAGATTTTAGATTATCATTAAAATCTCTATGAGATGAGAAAGACCACGTCCTAATCCTTCCTTTACTTTGTTATAATGGACAAGATCATATTGAGGTATTACGTGTATATAATAACAACAAATCATCTTTTACTTCAAGTTCTTTTTATTTATGATCTAACTGGATGCCATATATCCATAATCTCATTTGTAGATGCAACCGTTAGAAACCTCCCCATATTCTGTAAAGAGCGAGTGTGTGCATCTTTTCTGATGAAGATACTGCGTCTGAAACTATACCATGATAAAAGTCTCTGTTAGGTGTATATCTGGCACTTGATTTTACACCAATCTCAGTTGCTATATCTGTAAATACCATAGTTGTCATACCTGCATTTCTTTTATTCTTTCAAAATCTGTACCTATGAAGATACTTGCAGTATATTTTGGTTATCAACATTTCATCTTCCATCAAAATATGTCTAAATAATTTGCCAATCTATTTCAAGATTTTTATGGTAATTAAAGATATCTATTGGAGATTCCTAAATAAATCCAAATATTTATATTTTGACAATATTATCCAAAACTTATGAAAATTAAACCAATGTATATAGTTTTGGCTCTCTTACTATTAATTCCATCTTCAGTTAACCTCGTAGTTCCCATTTACAATAAAGAAATGCCATCTATGTTTGGAATTCCTTTTTTTTACTGGTTTCAAACGGTTTGGCTTGTAGTTTGTTCTGGATTTTATTTGGCTTTTGCCTATTCGATGAATAAAGAAGAAGAAGAAAAAAATCCATCTACAACAGCAACTGGAGTGCCCAAATCCAATTGATCGGCTTTGATGGTCTGATTCCTTTCATTGGTTTATTTGTTTTATTTGTATGTCTAGGATTTTATGGAAAATATTGGCGTAGAGGTAATCTAGATAATGTCCATGAATGGGCTTTGGCAGGAAGAAAGCTGGGAACTGCTCTTGTATTTTTTTTAGTTGGGGCAGATCTTTATACTGCATATAGTTTTATTGCAATTCCTTCAGGAGTATTTGCAAAGGGCTCACTTTACTTTTTTGCAATTCCATATGTTGCATTGACTTTTGCTATTGCCCTCATTACTATGCCTAGGTTGTGGTCTTTGTCAAAAGAAAAAGGCTATATCACTGCTTCTGATTTTGTAAAGGATAGGTTTGGCAGTAATGTTTTATCTATTTTAATTGCAATTACCGGAATCGTATCTCTACTGCCATATATTGCATTACAAATAGTAGGGATGCAATCAGTTCTTACTGTAATGCTTTCAGGTATAGGTAACTCTAAGATAGCTGAGGAGTTATCGCTGTTGATTGCATTTGTGATTTTAGCTGCATTTACATATACTAGTGGATTACGTGGTGCTACACTTACTTCTATCTTTAAAGATATTCTTATTTGGATAACCGTAATTGCCGTTATTATAGTAGTTCCAATGAGTATAGTCGGTGGTTTTGATACTGCATTTAAAGAAATTAAAAAAGCAAATTATGTTACTCTGTCAAATTCAATGGTTCCAGCGTATTCCACTCTAGTGTTAGGTAGCGCACTTGCCCTCTACCTTTATCCTCATGCTATAAATGCTGTATTAAGTTCCAAAAGTGTTCATAATCTTAGATTAAGTACTGCGTTACTACCACTTTATGGTGTGGGACTTGCTATTTTCGCGCTTATGGGAATTCTTGTTTTTGCAGTCCCTTCTGCAATGCATTATTTGTCTGAATTTCCTGAAAGCTCTCGGGGTATACTTGTTGTTCCATCTTTGATTGTCTATTCAATGCCAGGGTGGTTTTCAGGAATAGCTCTACTTGGAATTTTCATAGGGGGCTTAGTGCCTGCAGCGATTATGGCAATGGCACAAGCAAATCTTCTTACTCGAAATATTATAAAAGAAATTAAACCAAATATGTCACCTCAATCTGAAATTAAAATTACAAAAATATTTTCCACTATTTTCAAGTTTATAGCACTTGGTTTTGTTTTTATAGTACCAGCAACATATGCTATATCTCTTCAACTTTTGGGAACTATCATCATCGTTCAAATTTTACCTGCAGTGTTCTTTGGTCTTTATATAAAGTCTTTAAGAAAACAACCTTTGATTGCCGGTTTGCTTGTGGGCGTTTTTTCTGGTATTTTTATGCTTGAATATGCAAATAATTTTGGAGTACTTACATCATCGGTTTTCAATACTCCTTTTGGCCCATTGTATATTGCAATAATCTCACTTGTATTTAATTTGGTAATATCTTTTGGTTTAAGTGCTTTAATCCATAAAAAAGTTATGCTTTCAAAAAAAGTAAAAAATCGATGATATATTTTATCTAGCGTTTTAACTATTGATATCCTATAATTAAAACTATTTTTATACTATTTTTTTATTTTCAATTGTTATCTTCACAATCTAAGATTGAAAAATAGTTATTTTGATTTCAAAATATCACGATGCTGCTTTTATAGTGGTCGGTGTAAATATGGATAGGAATAAGTACAATATAATTAATGATTCAAAATATTCTCTAAGGTATATATATAATTATTATCGATATAGAAAAATAAATAATAACTATTGATTTACTCTATTATGATAAAGATTTTTAAAACAAGTCAGATCATTTCTTATAATGGAATAATGTAGACTTAAATGATTTCCACCGGACCCAACATATACACGCAATTAGATTCTAGTTGCTTATTGAGTCACATTTGCTATCAAAAGTAGGGACTGATCTTAACATTGTGTTATTGAAAGTTGTTTTCATTCTTTACTGCATCTGTTATTGGCCCTACTTTACTTACTGAACAGCATCTTGTAGTTAGATTTAATGTTGCAAACTGATGATTAATTGAGATTAAATGAAGATTATGATTGAAAATAATTTCTTAAGTTATTCACCATTCTTTTATATATGGATTTTGAGAGTTTATTATGAAATCAGCTCAAATCAACAGATATGGAAGTAGTGATGTGATAGAAATAAATCAAAATACATCTGCTGCTTCTCTACCTACATCCTCAGGAAAGATTTTGGTTGATGTAAAGGCATCAGGTGTAAATCCAGTAGATTGGAAAATTCGTGAAGGCTACATGCAACAAATGACACCACTTCAATTTCCAGCAACATTGGGAATGGACTTATCTGGAATTATCAAAGATGTTGGTAGCGGTCAAGATATTTCTACATCTGATTTAAAACAAGGAGATGAAGTATATGGACAGGCTTCAGTAACAAAAGGAGGGTCAGGCGCATTTGCAGAAGTGGCTGTTACAAATGCAGATAATATTGCTCTCAAACCAAAGAACTTGAGCTTTGAAGAGGCAGCAGCTTTACCTTTGGTAGGTGTTAGTGCATGGCAAGCTTTGGTAGAAAATATGAATTTATCGCAAGGTCAGAAAATACTGATTCATGGGGGTGCTGGTGGAATTGGCTCGGTAGCAATACAATTTGCAAAGAAATTGGGTGCTTTTGTTGCAACAACAGTAAATTCGGACGATGCAGATTATGTCCAAAGCCTAGGGGCAGATGAAACAATAGACTACAAAAAACAGGACTTTGAGAAGATGGTCAATGATTATGATGCAGTTTACGATACAGTAGGAGGTCAGACTTATACAAAATCTTTTAATGTTTTAAAGAAAGGTGGTATAATTGTGTCAATGCTAGAGCAACCAAATACTGATCTTATGCAACACTTTGGTGTAAAAGCTATATTTCTGCTAACTCAAGTTAATAGAGAGAGGTTAACTCAATTAGCAAAATGGGTTGATCAAAACAATATAAAGATAAACATCGATAAAACATTTTCACTTGATGAGACTGCAGAGGCACTTGATTATGTTAAAGATGTGCACCCAAGAGGTAAGGTTGTTTTAGAGATCAATTCATAAAGAAACAACAATTATTTTTTCTAATATATTATAATTTTTTGATAATTATGTAATTTTACTTTAAGTAAATGTTCTAAATTTAACCGAACCTATATACCATCCAGAACTAAATCCCACCGAACTAGTTATTATTTTTAGTAACATTATAATAACATTATCATTTAATTATGATGGCATACGCAAAGATCTTATTTTGACTAGTTTTTATCCAAAATTTTTGATATTTTGCTTATATATAAGCAAATTAAAAATCTATAATCCCTAATGGTTTTTCCAGATAATGAAATATCAGAACCCGAAAAGACAGAAATATTGATTGGTAATGATAACATTATCAAAAAGACATTAGAAACTTTTTTATGGATAGAGGAAAGTTTGGATGGATCAATTGATAAAGACGGTCCTGCTCTCAATGTACTTTACGAACCAATTTGGACTGGTTACATATCGCTTAAAAAAAGAGGCATAAAATTAAGAGGTGTGACCGAGGTCACAGTTGACAATATCCAATATTGTAAAAAGTTGATGGAAGTTGGTGGGCTTCGCCATCTAGACGGAGTTAGAACCAATTTTGCAATAGCTGATGGAAAAGCGGTAATGCTTCATGGTGTCTCACAGGAAGCAGATCCATTATCACACGCCATTGTAACTAGCGTAAAGGGGATTGTAGATGCGCAACAGTATATGTTTGAAAATCTATGGAACAAAGCAATTCCTGCAGAACAAAAAATACGAGAAATAGAACAAGGAATTAAACCTGATATTATAGAAACTATAATAGATCCTATTAAAATACAAAATCTCTATCTAAAATTGGTAAAATCAGCTGTAACCGAAATAATGCTAATTATTCCTACAATCAATGCAATATATCGTCAAATAAAAATTGGGATATCATATCTAATAAAAGAAGTAACGGCAAACCACTGCAGCAACAACAACAACAACAATGATTTAAATATTAGAATTTTGACCTCTTCAATAAATGATTATCATATTGCAGAACAACAGAAAATAAAGACTTTATTAGATTCCTTTCATACTCAGGTTAGATATATTGAAACAGATTCGACAACCACATCTACCATTATAATAATAGATAGAAAAGAATCTCTAGTTATAGAATTAAAAGATGATTCAAAAGATACTTTTAGTGAGTCGATAGGATTTGCAACCTATTCTAACAGCAGGGCAACCGTATTATCCTATACATCAATATTTGAAAGTTTCTGGAAACAATCAGAACTGGTAAAGAAATTAAAAGAATCTGAAGAATTACAAAAAGATTTTGTTCATATAGCAGCTCATGAACTTAAAAATCCTATACAACCAATATTAGGATTATCGGGTATTTTATTGAAGTATAAACCTGATGAAAATGAATTTTACAATATAATAAAAACAATTAATAGAAATGCAAAAAAACTAAATCAACTAACAAACGATATTTTAGATGTTACAAAAATCGAAACTAATAATCTGAACCTAAATAAAGAATTGTTTAATTTAAGTGATCTAATATACGATTTAATTGACGATTATAATAATCAACTTGACAATGAAAATGTAAAAATAATATCCAAGTTTATATACTTGAGTAAACCTAATGAAAAAAAAGAAGAAGAAGATGGAGAAAATAAAAATAAATATAATATATCGGTATTTGCAGACAGAACTAGGATAAACCAAGTTATTTCTAATTTACTAAATAATGCTATCAAGTTCACAAATAAAGGTTTCATATACATTATAATAGAAAAAAAATATAACGAGAATAAAGTAAACATCAGTGTTAAGGATACAGGATGTGGAATAGATCAGATTATTCTTCCAAAACTTTTCTCAAAATTTGCTACCAAATCAAAAGGGGGAACCGGTTTAGGACTATACATCTCCAAAAACATCATAGAGGCGCATGATGGACAGATATATGCTAACAATAATAAAGATGGAAAGGGCGCCACATTTGGTTTTAGTTTACCCATTATTGAATAAGGTATTTTTAAAATTGCATCATTTTTTTAACAACGTATTAAGATTAGTTATTGTTTAAAGTGGAAGTGGTATATACTAAAGAATTAATAAGATATTAATTCCAATAGTTTCCCCATTACATGGATGTAATAGAGTTACGATAGTATTGGATAAATAACTGCAAGTGTATAATTAATAAATTACCACTAAAAATATTTGAAATATAATCAAATTTATAGTTATTCTCACCGAACTAGATATATAAATTAGTAACAATGGTTGGGCTCTGTTAACTTAAGGTTTTTTTTAGAATAGTTAGTCTATTCAAAATATCTATTTCCACCCAATTTCAATAAAATCATGATATTTTGAGCATAATAAAGTATAAATTAATTTACAAAAATTTGTATAAATTTATTTTATCATTGATAGCAAGTATGATGGAAAAAATCCTTAAGTTAACCGAGCCATAAAGTGCATGGTCAAGAAATAAGATTGTGTTTTGGTCATCCATTTTACTTGCAATGTCTTTAATATTTAGAATCAAGAGTAATGACTATGTTTTCTATACCTAATACAATTGTTCTAGTTCATGGATCTTGCCATGGAGGATGGTGTTGGAAAAAACTTGTTCCCTTTCTAAAGAGAGACAATAACGAAATATATACTCCTACTCTTACGGGTTTGGGGGAAAGGAGTCATTTACTATGCCAAAAGATAAATTTATCTACTCATGTAAAAGACGTTGTTCAGCTATTTGAATTTCAAGACCTTGATGACGTTGTCTTAATAGGTCATAGCTATGGTGGTATGGTCATTGGAGGAGTAGCCAATACTTTACCTCATCGGATTAAATCCATGATCTTTCTTGATGCATATATTCCTCAAGATGGCAAAAGTGCCTTTGATCTAGTTCTTGGATTAAAGGGTGTCTATGAACAAAGATCCTTAAAAGAAAAAGATAAAGAATGGCTCGTTGCCTCTTACACACCACAAGAATTTGGGGTTACTGCTCCAGACGACATAAATTGGATGAAAAGTCGTCTATGCCCAATGCCTTTTCATACCCATGATGAACCTTTGATTATAAAAAATATCAAATTTAGTGAAATACCAAAAACATTTATCACATTCACTGATTTTGGGGAGTCGATGTTTAAGAGAACTGTAGAAGAAAAAACAGAAGAAGAAGCATCATCATCAGATTGGGATTACTATGAGCTTAGAAAAGGTCATGATGCAATAATTACAGCACCAAAAGAATTGTCTCAACTGTTGTTGCCTTTAATTAATAAATAGAAACAACGTTCTTTCAAATGATTTCGAGATTTAAATGGTCGTAAATACCTTTTATTACAATTTTTAAATATAATTGTTGTTAATAAATGGTAGGGTTAAAAGTATGACCATAACTTTGGATTAGCCGGTAGACGTTTTTTTTCCTGTAGCCTTGATTATTCCCTCAATTTGTCTATATGGCAGATGAAATGATATACAGATGTAATCTACAATAATGAGTATGAAAGAATCTAAAAATATGAATAGCTTCATTCTTGTTTTTATTCATTCTTTCTAGGTCAGTCCAATCTATCAAGAAAATCATATGAAAAAAGGATCTCACCATGTCGAACCAAGGAAGTACCTATTGTAAGAAGGCCAACCCACCATAAAGGATTAAGGATGGTAATCCAGCTAAATTTGTTGAGTTATTCGAAAGTGCTTTGTCGAATAACTATGAAATTCGTTTTTTGTTGACTGAAATTTGCAATAACAAAATGAATTATGGATATCCGATTCCCTAAACTTAATAGATTATTCATACTATTACGAAAAGAGTTATGCAACAAAGCAGGAATAACTACAAATTCGTTCTCAATTTATGTATATATTAAATTTAATTATTAAAACTATTAATTAACTTGATTAACTTAAAGAGATTCAATTTTGTTAATTAATCCTAAAGTTTAACTTATCAGTTTGTACAGTTTGGCGGTTTGGAACAGTTGTTTTATAGAGATGTTAAGAGTAGGACCTCCAACGAAGAGTATGAGAAACACACAGCAATTATAAAGAGGAATAAACCATATCGAAACTACATTAAGAAGATATAGATATATGTCATGGAATTGATTACAATTTATAAAAAATAATTATTATAACAGTTTGAATAAATCCTGCTTATCGAATACACAGACGCCTTGTCTTTCAACCATCCGATAATTATATTCGCTTGTTTCTGAGTTCAGTCTTCCATATGATTGCTGGCATATATGCATCTTTTACTAAAAGTCTAAAAATACTACTTTGCTTATTTAATTGCTAATGATTACACCATTTAGTTATATGGAATGTTGGTATCACTGTTTGAATTTAAAAAAATATTGTCATCTATGCTTCTCCTAGTGCTAGTTTTTCTTGACCCTCTGTTAAAAGAAGGGTTCCATGATCCTCCTTCGGAGAGTTTGCCTTACTCTTAATACGGCGTTCTACTGAAGCGTCTACGGTATCTAGAAGATCTGATTTGCATCTCTGTATTACTCTCTAGCTCGGTCCTAATGGCGTCACAATGAGCAGGCATCTCGTCATAGAATTTGTCAAGGTCCTTTTTCATTGCTTTTCTTGACTTATTGTCCAGATAAATCATATGACCTGACTCATAATTGCGAAAGACTATGTGTTTATGAACAATTTTATGGTGGCTCTTTGGATTGCCTAGCTGCATATTTTCTAAATCCAACTTGGTTTGAAAGAATGGTGTAACCGCGTCATAATATCCATTTGCACAAAAAACTCGAAGATAGGGATTTAACTCTATAGATGCAGCTAAATCGCCAGCCGTGTATAAAGTAATTTGTCCATGGGTTGATGGATTTATAGAGGGTTTATGTGCACCGGTTGGATCGATATGGCTGAAATCCCAGTTTTTAAAAGCTTCATCGTTAATGTCTATAAACGGAGATGTCGCTGTATACTTTAGCTCTTCATTAAGATACACGTTCCACATAGCTGTATAAACCCCACCTACTGCAGTCAAGGTAGGATCATTTGTTCCAGAACTCGGATCTACCGATCCAGCGATTCCCACTTCATCTGCCTCGACACGGCCATCGTATGAACCCAATGCTTTGCCTTTGTCCTGCAAAATGCTGGTCAGAAAAGTCGGACCACCGATAGCGTTCGGAATGGTGGGATCGAGTTTCCAGTACTTGAGTACTTCGGCTGGGATCCCGAGAATCTCACTCAGATATTGAACTGTGGCTTGATCGACCTTTGGATATTTCTCCTTTGCATCGGCATATGATTTTTGGGCGAATTCCTCTACCTGATTCATAAAACTAGCTAGATTGGTTGGATGAGGCGACACTGTAATCTTCTTGTGATACCAAGCGTCCGCAGCAAAAGTTGGAAGGATACCAACAGAACCATCTGGTTGAGTGTAGTCGAGTATTGAAGACTGTAGAACCACTCCGTTTAGATCTATACCATCTTCATGAAGCAACCAAGTCAATACGCAGGTTCGCGGTGTTCCATATGATTCTCCAAATAGATATTTTGGCGAATTCCAGCGACCGTACACGGTCAGATATCGCTTTATAAATTGCTTAATCGATTTTGCATCCTGATCTACACCCCAGAAATCACTGTTTTTCTTAGGCGATATTGCCGCTGAATATCCTGTTCCTACAGGGTTAATGAAAACAAGGTCGGTGCGGTCCAGCAGACTCTCAGGATTGTTTTCCAGCTGATAAGGTGCAGGAGGGGTAAAATGAGGCATACTAGTCTTGATACGCCGTGGTCCAAATGAACCTAAAAGTAGAAATACAGAAGACGATCCTGGGCCCCCATTATAAAAGAAAGTCACAGGACGACTCGACGCTGCGACGTCGTTCTTGGTGAACGATATATAAAAGATCTTGGCGTAAGGTAGCGCGCTGTCTTGATCATATGCCACAAGATGGCCCGCGCTCGCGGTATATGAGATGGTTGTGCCATTGAGCATGATACTTTTCTGAGTAACTGCACGGTCCTCGGTTGCATCATTTATTGAATCATTTGGGCCTGGTCCGTATTGTGTATTATCGAAAAAAGGTTGGTCTGCCGATAATTCCGATTGAATCGGAACTGATTTATCCATGTCCTGCTTTTCCTCCGTGAAGATATCGATTATTATTCATGTTATTTTTTATTATGGTCAATATAACCCAATAACATATAACTAATTAATATAGTTTATTTCTCGATATTCGATTTCTATCACTCTTTTTTATATCTCCTTTTTATAACCCTGGAATCCTAATAAAGGAGTAATAACACTACGGGTTCGGTGGAAATCGTTTGGAAATCTACACGAGTTCAGTAGATACATTTACTCAGATGGTTATATATCACTAGATGGTAGCGCAGAATTGCATCACTTAAAAAACTGTTTTTCTTTTTATTCATTTTGATTTTGAGTCATACTCATTGCTTCCTTAAATGCCTTTAACTGAATTGGGATTAATTTTTTTATTTGATTATCCTTGATTACAGATTCAGACTTAAGACTTTCTATTAATGGTCTTGCCAGTGAGGCTTTAACTGGTGTAATAAGTTCTACCCAATATGAAGAAAGTCTCGGAGTAAGAAAAGGAAGTATAATTATTTTCAAGAACCTTTTATTTATTATTTTGGAATATTGTAACATCATTTCTTTATAGTTCAATTTGTCTAGACCTCCAATATCAAAAGTCTTTCCTTTTGTTTGTTCTACTTCTAATGCTTTGGCCAAATAGGTGATACATCATCTAATACAATTGGTTGACATTTTGTTAAAACCCATTTCGGACATACCATAATCCACAGTCTCTTAACCAAAGATCTTAACATCTTATAAGAGGCCCCTCCAGCTCCTAGTATAACGGCGGCTCTGAAAATCGTGACTTTCGAGGATGATGTTGAAAGTATCTTACCTACTTCAATTCTGCTTTGCATATGTTCAGATATGTTACTATTACTTGATTCATCATTTGCATGAATCAGGCCACCTAAATAAATAATTCTATCCACGTTACATTCGGTTGCCGCCTTTGAAAAATTTTCAGCTGCTTTCCTATCTCTTTCAGCAAATATTTTCCATTGCTTTGGAGAAGAACCTTCCATGGAATGAATAAGATAATAGGCTACATCACATCAATCAAGGGCTTTTGTTAAACTTGAATAATCCATTACATCAGCTTTAACAATCTTTATATCCAAATCTCCGATTTTCTTTTTTAATTTGTCAGCAATTATTGACATGGCTCTAACGTCCAAGTCTTTTCTTGTAGACTGTAGTCTTGAGAGTAAATTGCTTCCAACAAAGCCTGTTGCGCCTGTTACCAAAACTCGCATTTTGCCTACCTTATTTGTTCAATAACAAAGTGTATATAATATGCAGTGTAAAAACGAAATATGATGCCTCTACTTTGAACTTTAGTAATCTGCAATAAGGCAGTTACCAATGCAGATATATATTTCGGTGGAAACAACTACAAATTTGTTTCTATTAAGTTGTAATCATGCTTAATGAGTTGTCATTTGAAGTATTAATAAAACAACCATTCCTAAGGAGGGGTTTACTATGTTTTTTTTGGCCGTCTAATGGTCACTTTTGAATTGCTTTTGTCAAAAAGTAGAATTACGGCCATTACTTTGTCTATTACATTGAAAATTCTTTTGTTTGGATTAATGTTAGGATTAATCCCAGTACTCTTGCTTAATACTTTAGTTGATCTACATCAGCGATCGTACATAGCAATGGCACAAAACACATCATTATCTTCTATCAATTTGGCTTCTCAGAATCAAACAAAACAAATGGTATCAAACGATACTATCACAATAAAACTTTTAGCTGATAATTTGGGAAATATACTTAATAAAACAGCTGCAATACTAGAAGTTACAAGCCTACTACCTCAAGTGAAAAATGCATCTTATGCTAATTCCATTAATCCTACCTATCACGGGATACCACAAAATCTTGATTCTGCAAAAAGAGCAATTGCTCAACAAATATTGGCAAAGTATCATGATTTTGACATAGTCTTTTTTCTGATGCCGAATGGTGATATGTATTTGATGGAACCTTATTCACAACAGGCTCATCTTACAAAAAACAATTATGCATTTAGAGACTATTATAAGGGTGCTATCGTAACAAACAATACATATCTTGGCGGAGTAATAATATCAACAGCCACTGGTAAGAAACAAGCTGTAATTTCAGTTCCCATCTATTCTGAAACCAAAAAACTGGTTGGAATATGGGGCGGAGATATAAGTCTAAAAGCGATTGAGAACTCACTCCAAGCACTTAACATAGGTAGCAGCAATAGTAATGCATCTAACCTTCAAGAACGCGTTGTATTTGTTGATCAGAATGGAAAAAAAGTTGCTGACTCTGATAAAACATTATCTAGCAATCAGAATGAATCTTTTGTTACTCTTCAAAGCTTTAAAAATGGCGAAGGCGGAAAAACAGGTTCTCTAGTGGAAGATTATCATGGTAAAAGAATGTTGATAACTTATCAACCTGTGAAGTTGAATACTACAAATTGGGTTGTTCTTTTAATGCGACCTTTCCAATAATTTTTTTAATTAATTGGAAACATTAAAGGATGATATATGGTATTATAAAGCATATTCGATAAATATATCTTCTACTATTACATAGAATAAATTCATTTAATTTTTTAATTTATCTTTTTGAACATAAGGCGATCTAAATAATATATCATCCTCTGATCGAACACAAAAACATCATTGAGAACGTAAAATTGTAATTAAATAAAGATAATAAAAAGGATTTTTTAGTGCGTATAATTTGTGTTGTTTCTTTTTTTACTACTTTGTTGTATTTCCACCATTTACTACAACTGTTCCTGTAGGAGGTCCAAAAGCAACTATGGCACCTGCTTTAAGTGCAGGTATTTCATGTGATCCGGTTGGAACATATAACATTTTGTTGCCTAAAGATGGTCCTCCAATTCCTATTGGTGCACCAACTCTAAATTGCCACAATGTTTTACCTGTGTCTTTATCCAATGCCATGACTATTCCATTTGGCAGCAACGGTGTTTTTGCAGGAGTTCCAAATACATCAAACTTGTAGGGCGTTCCAATATTTGTAATTTGACCTGCAAATACCACTCCATTACTTACAACAGGCGAGACCCAAGTTGGAAATTCTGTTGGGTGTATCCACTTTATTTTTCCTGTCTTGATATCTACAGCAGTTATGGTTCCGTTTCCGATTCCATTTTTTATTGCATTAAACTGGGGTTCCAAGTAACCAGCATTCCCTGTTTTAAACCAGTTTTCTGGCACATTGCTTGTTGATACATACAAGGTATCTTTATCTGCTGCAGCATATGCTTGAATACCGCTATGCGTATCACCCCAGATTAAACCACTACCTTTAGGAAATTCACCAGGTAATGGTAAATCTATTGATTTATTTGAATAAAAGCCAACTCTGTTCCACCATATAGGTTTACCAGTATTTGCATCCATAGCAATTATGCTTCCAAATTTATCATGACCTATTATCATTTTCTTTTGGGTTCCATTATCATATGTTGCTTTGGTTATAACAACACCCCATGATACATCGTCATCGTGTGTTTCTGGAGAATTTATTTTGAATATACTATCTTTTCCAAAAAACGGCGTTACCCATACCGGTTTGCCGTTGGTAATATTGACAGCAATTACACTGTTTGCAAAGTAATTGGTTGAATTTTGTCGTGTTGAGGGATTGAAATCAGGTGAAGGATTTCCTAGCGGTATATACAAAAGTCCAGTTTTAGGGTCGAATGAACCGCCAGTCCAAGCAGTTGCACCACCGTTTGGTGGCACATTCTTAGAAGTTACCCAATCTCCAGTAGTAGTGCGCAAATTCCATATTATTTGGCCATTATTTTTATCAAGTGCTGTTATATTTCCTTGGATGACCCCTGGATAAGGAGGATAATCTCCACCTGCAGATCCTACTACAACAAAATTCTTCCAAACTATCGGCGGAGTAGATACTGAATAACCTATTTGATTGGGTCCAAGAGTTTGAGATTGCCAAATCTTTTTACCATTTGTTGCATTTAGAGCCAACACAGTGGCATTCTTGTCTGTACCAGCATAGACAACACCATTATCAAAAGTCAATCCATGTACAAGACCTCCATTTCCTGTGGCTACTTTCCATAGGTTTTCTCCAGTGGTTGCATTGAATGCAAATATATTACCATCATTATCTTGTGCAAATCCCCTATCACCTATTATTAATGGCGAATCTTCTATCATATTTTGAGTATTCAAAATCCATTTTACCTGAAGGGAACCTACATTTTGTTTATCGATTGCTGTTTGGTTACTTGATCTTGTACCGAATATATCATGACTTGCGGTTATCCAGTTATCTTTGTTCTGTGACTCTGTTCCTGTGTTAGTGGCAGCGGCTAGGATGGAGGTAGTAGTAGCGGTTTCAGAAGTAACAGAATTGTTTTTGGTGTTAGAATGATTTGGTATTGCAGAATTGTTTAAATTATTAAAAGACATATTTTTTGCCTTAAAGTATGTAACTATTGGTTTGTTTTCTGACAGCATTTTATCTAATGGTTGTTGCAATGGTAATTCTTGTTGACGTTGTTGTTGTTGTTGTGTAGATGATTTTTGTGTTTGAGATGGATTTCCTTTTAATTCCAGATTAGACGTCTGCACAACATTTAGAATCCCATGCATCCAAGGATGAATAGAACAAAAGTAATTTATGGTACCAACTCTATCCACTGTAACAGATTTTGACGAACTAGGAGGAATTATACCTGTATCAAATAACTTTCCATTTCCAGTTGGATTAGAACCATTTGCGAGAGATGTTGCCGTATGTGGTGATACATCATCATTCTTCCAAGTTATTTTGCTTCCGACTGGTACTGTAATAACCATTGGTTGATAATAATTGTCCAATGTCTTGAGGCCTGCACCTGCAGGTACAGAAATTGTTATACTTGGCAAATTTTGTTTCTGAATTTGTTGTTGCGGTTGTTGTTGTGGAGGTGCTCCATTGTTATTATTAATGTTGTTTGGGTATTGTTGTTGGGCTATTGCAGTATCAATATGAATTGACAAATAAAGTCCAATTCCAATAATTAAAATGCTTAAAATAACGATATTTCTATTCGGTCCCATTATAATTCAACAATTAATATTTTTACTATTATATAAGCATAGATGAACTGTGGGCTCTTCACTTAAGGATTTTATCAGGACATTTTATTTTACAATAAGTTAATTTTATAATTTTTAAAATTTATTCTGGACTAAATTCATCTTAAATTTTACAGAATTATATTATTTTTTCGTTAGACTTTTCGGCTTTGTTATCTCAAGGTCTTATTTCATAATTATGTTGATCAATAAACATATTGAGCCACTGTTTTACATGGTTTAATTTACATTTGTTCTTTTTTCTACAAGGAAAGTAGTCATCAAAGGTTTCGGTTCTATCCTTTATGTACTGCTGTATTGTTCTTTCAATAATGCTTTTTTTGAAAGAACAATGCAAATGATGATCTAGTTTCAAGAAACTACAGGCTTGCGGATACCATGTGCCACCGCCTGTAAAAACCGAGTGCAGCCCATATTCACTTACAATGTTTGACAAAAATCGTTCTGCTACTACAAACAGATTCTGTTCTTTTGATATCTCAACTGAAAGAATTTTTCTATCTTTTGGTTTGATGGCAACCCCACAAAGTCATATTAATTCGGAGCCTGCTTTTACAGCAGTCTCATCTTTTTGTATATAAGAATACTCCGAGATTTTCTTTTTCTTAATTAGGATATTTTCTGAGGATTACTTTTGAATCCAGGTCCAAATAGCATGATTTCTTTTGATAAAGCAATGTGATAATCTGTCTGCTCTGCTTTTCTTAAATATGATCCTGAAAAATAGAAACATAAATGCTTTTTATATTCAAAGATGTTTTTAATCACTATGATTATGTATTAATGAGTAAGTCCCACCGTGAATGATCTCCTTTATCATTTCAGAATTGAGAAAATCATGAGGAAAACCCAATTCTATCTTGCTTATTTCATTTAGTCTTTGAACTTGTTCATTTGATAATTCAAATTCAAGACAGGCTAGATTATCCTTTATCTGAGATTCTTTCCTTGCTCCAACGATTGGGATTATTTTGTTTTGTCGTGGCAGCATCATTTGCTGTCTTATCCAATTTAATGCAACCTGTGATGCAGTGCAATTTATCTCTTTAGCTATGTTGCTAACTTCTTGAGCAATTAAGATATTTCTATCATTTAGAAACCTGTTTGCTAAATCATTTTGAGAGTTTAATCTACTATTATTGTTTTCTGATCCTACCTTTGATGATGATGATGATCTATCTGGTTGCTGTCCTTGCTGCTGTTGATCTTTGTTGATCTTGTTATATTTGCCTGTAAGTACACCACCACCTAATGGCGACCATGCTGTTACTCCAATATCTAATGCACCCGCCATAGGTAGTAATTCTCGTTCTGGAGTCCGTTCTATTAGACTATATTCAATCTGTAAACCAGTAAATTCTGTCCACCCTCTTAGATTTGCAAGAGTGTTAGCCTGTGAAACTATCCATGCAGGAGCATCAGATATACCCGCATATAGAATTTTCCCTGCTCTCACCATGTCATCTAGAGTACGCATCATCTCTTCTACTGGCGTCATTTGATCCCATGCATGAACCCAGTATAGGTCTATGTAATCTGTATTTAGTCTTTGTAGACTTGCCTCTAAAGATTGCATCATATTCTTACGGTGGTTCCCACCAGCATTAGGATCTCCTTTTCTTGTATTTGAAGTATATTTGGTTGCTAAAACAAATCTATCTCTGTCAGAGGCAATAAATTCACCAATATATTTTTCACTTGTTCCTTCTGTATACTTATTAGCAGTATCAATAAAATTACCGCCCGCATCTACATATGCATTAAAGATTTTGTGAGATTCTTCTTTTGATGCGCCCCATCCCCATTCTTCACCAAAGGTCATAGATCCAAGGCAGAGTTCAGATACCCTCAGCCCACTTTTACCTAATAGTTGATATTTCAATGCGGCCTGTGATAAACAATAGTATTTATAAATTACGGAGGTAAAGAAGTGCATCAGACCATTCTATAACCGTAACAGATAGTACTCTTTTAAAAGAAGAATATGTATGACACAAATCATCCGTATGAGAGAAAGGAATAGTACCTCGTTCCGGCATCAATACAGATGTAAGGCGATATGGGATCCAGTCATACCAATAAATGACATATAGAAAAAGAAAGGATGTTTAAAAATGCATATTGTAGTAGCAGTTAATGTGAAGACCAAGAAAATTCTTTCAATAAATCTCACGGACAAGCACGTTCATGACAACAAAGCGGTACCAGAATTGGTTGAAAATATTATAAAATTAGATGACAGGTAACAGTAACAACAACAACATACAAACTATTCGATGATGATGATGATGATGATGGCGCCTATAAATGTAATGAGATTTTTAAATATCTGTCAAATAATGGAATTTTGTCATGCAATAAAGGGAAAAAGAATGCTGGAGTTAGATGGATTAAAAAAAGGGAATTTCCTTAGAAACCTACCTGTCAGTTCGGGCACAAAGAAATGATTTACAAAAGTGGAAGGATAGAGTCGTTAGCTATGGACAGAGACGAATTGTTTGTAGAAATAGTGTTTTCCTATATAAAAAGAATGTTTGAAAGAGTTCTGTCAACTTTTCGTTTGGTGGTTCATTAGTCTATAATTGTAAAAAGCAGTTTGGCAAGGAAACAAAATTTTTATATTATAATTTTTTATAACTTGATAAAAACATGTCAGTTAAATTTTCAATAGGTATAATGATAAATAGATTTTATTAATTTGTATTCATCTTATCAAAAGAAGAGTTGACAGAACCTTTGAAAGAGTTTGTATATTTGGGAGATAGGTTAAAGAATATGATATAGGAAATGATGTTGAAAGCATCATTGTATAACAAAATGATTCCCATTTAGGCAAAATAGATAGTAAAACGAGATTTTAAGATTCATGCAATAAAACAGATATGACAGATTTTTGAATATATTAAAGTTATATACATTGTTATCATATAATATATATGAATGAAGTTAACGATAGCAACAAAAAAAATAAAGAATTAGAGCCAAATAATAGAGAACGCAACTTGAAAGAATATAATAGTGACGATAGAGAAATTGAAATTCAAAACGCAAAAAGTCAATCCAAAAGCCAACAAGAACAGCAACATATTCATGATGATGATTGCAGCTGTGGTCATTAATAATTAATACTTAATAATTAATAATAATCACAAGTTCTTTATTTAATGATAAATTTATAAATGAAGATATTCTATTTTGATTATTATTAAATAAACAAAATTATCTTGATTGTGTATGTTAAGATTTGTATTTTTATTTCCTTCTCCTTTAAGAAGAGTATCCAAAATCACACAATCAGCTTTAATCTATATACTATTGAATGCTTATGAACATACAAAAATTACAATAATGCTTAATATCCATATTAGTTGAAATAGGAACAAATTTTTAGTTGTTTCAACTGAACCAGTTATTTTTAGTAACATCAAATAACAATATTATAGATCTGAAGATAACAAATATTTATTCTAAATCTGTTACATAACAAATATTTATATTCTCTGGTTTTTCCGGATGATGCGATTCTAGAGACCGATAAGATAAAAGTACTGATTGACAATGAATATATTTGGTGAATTCATATTTGTTTGAGTCAATTGATTTGAGATCAAAGCGATGGTTTGGGAAAAGCAGTTGCAGTTGCAGGGGGGAACTAGATTCATGAATAATACACCTAAAGAGAAAATTCCGATAACAAGATCTCGTGTAGAGCAGATGTTCCCAAAATTAACTCCTTCACAAATTAGTCGCATTGAAGCACGTGGGAAAATGCGTACAGTTGATGTTGGAGAAGTTTTAGTTGAACAGGGAGATAGTGCTATCCCATTTTTTGTTGTGGTTTCTGGCGAGCTTGAGGTTGTGCATCCATCTGGTGGTAAAGTAGAGACTCTTATTACCACGCATGGCTTTGGTGAATTCACAGGAGAGGTCAACATGCTTTCTGGACGCCGATCTATGGTTCGAATACGGTCTATCAAACCAAGCAAAGTGATATGCCTTGACCGTCAAAACATGATGAGTTTATTACAGAGCGATTCAGAACTTGGTGAAATTATTATGCGGGCTTTTATTCTTCGTAGAGTTGAGCTGGTAGCTTCTGGTACAGGCGATGTTGTTCTTATTGGTTCTATGCATTCATCGGGTACTTTTCGTATCAAAGAGTTTCTGATGCGCAATGGACATCC
Organism: Candidatus Nitrosocosmicus sp.; assembly: GCA_025934495.1. Lineage (GTDB taxonomy): Archaea > Thermoproteota > Nitrososphaeria > Nitrososphaerales > Nitrososphaeraceae > Nitrosocosmicus. Next base: position 5,914 of record JAICXY010000020.1, on the reverse strand, counting down.
CTATTCATATATAGATCTTGATCGCGATCAAGATGTTCAGAATCTCCTGGATAATTTTCATATTGATGCAAAAGAGATACCTGTAATGATATGTCAGGGCAAAGTTGTACTTCGCAATCCAACTAACCAGCAAATTACAGAGTGTCTTGGCTTCAATGAACCTGTTAACCAAACACAGGTGCGAGATCTTGTAATTATAGGAGCAGGACCATCAGGATTGGCTGCAGCAGTATATGGCGCTTCCGAAGGGCTTGATGTCCTAGTACTTGATGCATATTCACCTGGTGGCCAGGCAGGTTCAAGCTCGAAAATTGAAAATTACTTGGGATTTCCTACCGGTATCTCAGGTCAAGAACTAGCAGCTAGGGCATATCATCAGGCACAGAAGTTCGGTGCACAAATCCTTATTTCCAAGAGTACACGACTTCTCTGCAATAGGAAACCATATATAGTTGAATTAGAAAATGATGTTCAAATTCCAACCAATACAATAGTGATTGCAACTGGTGCTGAATATAGAAAGCCACAATTAAAAAACTTGTCACGCTTTGAAGGTGCAGGAGTATATTACGGGGCAACCTTTATGGAAGCTCAGTTATGTTCGGGAGAAGAAGTAATTGTGGTCGGGGGAGGAAATTCCGCAGGACAGGCGGCCGTCTTTCTATCCCAGACAACAAATCGCGTGCATATGCTCGTTAGATCCGGCGGTTTGGCACAGAGCATGTCCCGTTATCTGATACGCCGGATAGAAGAGACTCCTAATATTTTATTACGAACTAATACTGAAATCATATCACTTGAAGGAGAAAATCATCTACAATCTGCTATATTGCGAAACAATCAAACGGGTCGGTCTGAGGCTCATGATATTAATCACGTTTTCATAATGACAGGTGCTGATCCGAACACTCGTTGGCTTGATGACTGCATAGCCCTCAATAGTAAAGGTTTCATCAAAACCGGTCGCGATCTTTTGAAAGAAGATCTTAGTTCGGCAGGATGGCCACTCGCCCGTCAGCCCTACTTACTTGAAACCAGTTTGCCTGGCGTTTTTGCTGTGGGTGACGTACGAGCTGACAGTATCAAGCGTGTTGCGTCTGCAGTGGGTGAAGGATCAATTGCAATCTCATTTGTTCATCAAGTGCTCCAGGAATAAGAAGAAAAAAGATCAAATATTAGAAGAGGTTAGTAAAAATAATCGGTACAAGAATATGTTGATCTTTTATAATTATGCTGCAATCATATTCTGTTGAAGAGTATGGATAAACCTGAGTCATCTTCTTTGGTTGATGTACATTCTATAATGAAGAAATCTCAAAGTAGAATCGGAAATACATTAGGTGGGGAACCCGGGTTTATTATTTCTGTTGCTGAAACTCAAAATGTTTTGGATAAATTTGCTAAATCAAAAATGAAATTTGTGATTTTGAATGTAGATCTTGTTGGATCTACAAAGATATCTATGACACTCCCTTTAGATAGAATGACAAAGATGATTCAAACCTTTAATCAGGAAATGTCTCTTATAGTTAAGGAATTTGGAGGATTTGTTCTAAAATATGTTGGAGATGCGGTCCTTGCATTTTTTGTTGTTTCTAGCCAACAACCTCAAGCAAAAGTCGAGTGCATCAGTGCAATAAATTGTGCAAGGTGCATGTTTCAGGTGGCCAATAATGGAATAAATCCAATTTTGAATCAATACAATTGTCCCGATATGAATTTAAGAATAGGAATCGATATTGGTGAAAATGCCATTATACAAAGTGGTTGGGACATTCACCATAACATGATTGATGTGGAAGAAAATGGGGACAATACCATTACCAAAAAAGAACAAATTTCTATAAAGAAACCCGTTTATGACATCTTAGGTTACAGCACAAGTATTGCAGTAAAAATGACTACACTTGCTAATCCAAATCATATGGTAATAGGTCAATTAATTTATGATGTATTGGATGACAGTCAAAAGTCTTTATTCCAACAACTAGATTTTAGTCCAGCAATATGGAGTTATACTAGTAACAATACCGAGAAAGATGTATACCATGTTTATACAAATATGTGAATTAACCATCAATGAATATAAATAAAACTTGTTTTTATTATCTATAAAATATTATTAGTAGTAATTGCCTCTGCAATTATTATAATTTGTGCAATGTTAATGAAAGGTATGATTAGATAATACGTCTATCAACTATAACTCTAATTAATAATAATGGACACTATTCAAATATGAATAGTGTTTTATACAAATGTCGAAACCAGTAATGAACTTTTTCAACGTACTTTAAACCGTATAATAACAAGCACGTAGAGGACTCGGATTTGAGCATTGTTTTGGAAAGAGCAATCAAATAGGAACGAGATCTATGAATGATATGCAGGGGACTTCCGCTAACCAAATCTCGTATCGAAAAGATTTTTCACCATTTATTTCTTTTCTGATTTGATTTAGTCCTCTAGATGATTTTTTTTATAGTTTATTTATCATGTATGGTAGCATATTTACTTTATTTATTAATAGATACAAGAAAGATCAACAAATAATTTAATTTAGGCTTATTCGATATTCATCAATTCTACTTATTGTCGCATTTAAAGGAAACTTATGATAAAATCATCAGCAATTGGGATGAATTCATTGATATTTTACCGAATGAAGATAATGAGCAAAAAGTATTGTTTAATATTAAGTAGAGGCTAGTGCAAATTCTAAATTTAATGGAAAAAGAATTTAAAGTATCTATTTACAGACAGATAATTTCTATTTTTTTATACAAATTATGACAAAAATTATATTGAAAATAAATGTTCTATAAACTTTTCAGGGTTAAATTACAGTATAAAGTATCACGATATTGTTATACTATATAGTTTAATATTACAAATATACACATAATCTATACATACATATACACATGATACATATAACTAAAAAACAATCATCCTTAGCATTTGTTGTAGTAGCATTTGCAACAGTTATGATTATAGGCACCATTTCCTTCGTTGCAGACAATTCAGTTTTTGCACATAGAGGCCATTTCTTCCACTTCAATCACTTCAATGATAATAACGGCAGACATTCTAGTATACACCAAAGTATTAGCCAATCCTGCAACCAAAATCAACAATCAACCGTTTTAACTGGGGGTGCAGGTTCACCAATTCTTGGTTCAGGCAATAACATTGCAACATGTGCAAACTTTAATGCCGGTGGTAATGTAGCAGCAATTAACTAAAAGCAATTAATTAATAAATAAATAATCTAAACGCAAAAAAGTATTCCGAATAAAATACCATTTTTTTATTTACTTTTGCATTATATTTTATAATAATATCAAATCAAAAGGTTTTCAGTTCTTTGGATGATTTTATTAAATAGTTGAAATAAATTATTAAAATATGCAATTTATTTTAGTAGATGATGTATAATTTGAAATCCAATTTCCATCATTTCAAATAGATAATTTTATGATCTCCAAAAGTTTCTATTTTTTATGATTTTTCCTTACTCCAGATAATAATATATAAAATAATCAATAAGGTAAATTTTGATTCTGCTTATTTTAGTAATCCAACCTCTGTGTCCATGGATCTAAAGGAAGATTAATTGTATAAAAGAATAAAAACATTACAGTGAATTTATTAATTGTTTATCCTTCCGATAAGGATAAACAACTATTTTCTAAAAAATAAGTAAAGGCTGTTTCAAACAGAAAATCTAAAAAGACCATTGGATATTCATATTGTGAATTGTCTATCGAACTGTTAAATGACCATATTAACAGACTAGAAAATTCTAATCAATGGATAATGCATGAATAACGGCACTCGTTAACGTCTTGTTTATATATTTAATAGACTATTTTCAACCATTTTTATCACAAAATAAAAAATAATCCACAAATCATTATTAGATTAAATACTTTAAAAATATCGACTATTACATAAAACTAATGTATAAGAATATTATGAATAAAACACAAAAAATCACAGTCGCTTTTATGATAATATTTGGAACAATGATGTTTACAGAACCAATATCTTTAAACTCTGATAATTCAGCATTTGCCGCACCCAGCCATCATGTTATCACCGCCATTGCTGTTTTGGCCATTATTGCTGTCACTGCCGCCCTTGCCGCCCATGTTTCCCATGCCACCATTTTCACTAATGCCACCCAGGTAGCCACTAACAATCACTAACAATCTAATTTTATATCATTTCTCTTTTTCTTTCTTCCCTGTGAGCAAAGTATTATATATTCATCATTATAGAAAATCTCTATCAAAGAAACTCGATTTATTAATGTTCTAATATATTTACATACACATTAGTTAGACGTGTTATTTTAAGGTGATAGAACTATAGATATGAAGATACCAATAAGCTCTATGGTCATAGTTGAAGGCCAAAGGAAATCGACTAAGATAATTATATGTATGCCTTCTTTATACTTTTTCCTAGGGTTGTTTCAAATACGTCTATCTAAAGATTTACAGTCGCTTGCAGAAAAATAGCCATGTAGCAATTTGAGAACGAGTACAAAAGTTTGATTCAAAACAGGTCTATCCATGTTAGAATAGGATATCTGCATTTTTGATTGATGGAACATATACAAAAATAGGTGGTACTGAAGCATGGATATAAGTGCGATAGAACCTGTTCATAGTAGTTTTGGAAGGGAGGTTTATCTCCATTCACAGAAAGGAATATGCTAGTAGAAGTAGTAGAATCTTTTTTTAAATCGTTAATAGGGAGCGGCATGGCAGAGACACATATGTATATACATATATACAGTAAATTCTGTATGACGGTACTTGGTCCTAAAGCATGTAGTTCTCTATCTCTTGGATATCGGTTACATTCATAGAATGAAAAGAGAGTTGTGGAAAGAGTAATGCAATATAAATGATAGAACCGCAGAAGGCTTTGATGATTACTATTGCAGTATATGAAAGAAGAATGTGAATTAACATTCTATAAATATGGATGATATTGACGACGACAATGAGGTTATTTGTTTTCATATAATGAAATACGAGCCCACATCAAATTTAGATCGCTAATTCGTTTGATCGGAAAGTTAATCCTAAGTTAACAGATTTGGTTTGTAATTTTTGTATCCATTCTCTTAATGCACTATGACCTTCTTTAACTCAATATGGCTTTAGAAGTATTTCTTTACGAGAAGCCAATAAAGTATAGATAGGAAGAATAAGCAAAATATTCCCAGTAAGATCGGTGCTCTTTCTTAATTGGAATATCCTGAATAATAAAAAAAGAATTCCATATCTTTTTCCTTAACTTTATAGAAAACCCTTAATCGAACGGAACCTTTTAAAAGGACAATTAGGAATGTTTCAATATTGCGGTAGTCATGTAACGACTTAAATTTCTCAGCATTAGCATAGTTTTTAATTACTATTTTGAATTAATATAAATTTATATTTAAATTTTTTTATATGACAGAATAAAAATAAAAAAAGATATCTTTTTTAGATATTTTTTGTGTTTTAATTAGTGTTGTTTTTGTTTAATGGCCGCTTTGGTCAGTTGCTGCTGCATTGCCTGCAAGATTGAGGTTTGCACAGATTGGGATGTTATTACCTGAGCCTGTAACCAATGAAGCTGCACCAGAAGTTGAATCAAATGAACTGGTTGGTTGGACACATCCTTGGCTTATGCTTTGGTCAGTGTGAGATCTTTTGCCGTTGTGTTTGGAGTGGTTAAAGTGATTGAATTCAAAGCTGTTGAAGTGATCGGAATGATGTCGATCTCTCCATGCAAAAACACTACCTGTACTTGCTGCGATAGTTCCTGCAATCATTATTGTTGCAAATGCGACTACAACAAATGCTAAAGATGCTTGTTTTTTTGTTACTGAAATCATTATGTTCAAAACATT
>JAICXY010000145.1 GCA_025934495.1 Candidatus Nitrosocosmicus sp. | reverse complement strand
GTTCTTCCTTATATTCGAAATCCACTATAGATATATTATGGGAAATTAATTCCAGTTTTGTATCTCGTGTATATTTTTCCTCTCTATTTATTGATTATTGATGTCTATCATCAAGTATCCCCTGACCTAATTATAGAATTATTTGAATAACAGAACTGGGCTTAACCGTTTCCTTTTGGATATTGTACCGATATGGACATCTACAATCTGTCAAGGTTTTTACGAATCGATGACTCGATAAGATAAATATTATCAGACTATTCCATATTAACAAAAACCTTCATACGTAAAAAAGGAATCAAGTTTTATGTTTATACGAACAAATAGGAGATAAAAGATAGTCTTGAAAGAGAAAGCAACACCTAAAATAGAGATAATTGAGGCTAGGTCATAATTCATATCTGTTTTCAATATGTCATATAGCTTGAAGCTAACCGTTAAGATAATTTTGAGAAACACTGTCTCAAAGAATAGATCTTGATAGATTAAAGTATCATCCTTTTAAATATCCTGTTTTTGATGGGTTATATACCATGGTCGAGTGTACCAAGGAGGAAATGTGGCAGACCGTATGGATATTCACCAACAACAGTAATTTTGAAATGTTTTATTGTAAGGATATGGTTTGGATCGGATTCCAACAAGGATTGCATACTTTTCTTAATACAGATTGTAAGTATAACCATAAACCTGTACTAGCATGCGGCGGTCTCGTAACAATACCTAGTAGTAGGTGTACATTTGACAGGCGATTGAAGACCATTTCTACTGAGATAAAAGAATGAATATCATCAACAATGATATATCTAATTGTTACAAATGGCCTAGCAGACCCTTCTATAACAGCAATAGATATTACTTTTAAAAGCAAATGATCATGTATGGCATAAATCATCGATGGAAAAAGGTTTAGTGCCTCGTGCAGGCATCGATACAGATGCAAGGTGGTGGGACTATGGTCATACCAACAATAAGAGATGGGTTTTCGGATATAAACTCCATCTTGGATCAACAACAAGAGATCTTGTAGTATACCGTACCTACATGATACTCATCGGTTTTATTATATTAATAACGGTATACTATAACTATAAAATCAACAAATCTAATCAAGTCAATAAAGTATATGTGCTCGGTACTTGCCGACATGGAGTTTGAGATAAAAGAAGATGGAACTCAAATTATGACCAAGCAAGCCTCATGTAACTAATTATTATTCTAACATCGTCTCGGCAATAGATACTTCCACAAATAAAGTGGTTACTACCATAAATTTTGAAGCTGGTCCATTAGGTATTGCTTATGATTCAGAATAGGGAATGTACATAGCTAATTTTGGTGGCAATCCTAGCACCGTCTCCATAATATATATTACTTTATACACACCACCACCATCACCACCACATAATAATAATACCATGACCACCGGGGGATTTGATGATAATGGTGGTAATTCTATTGCTATTACAGGAAACGCTAATGAGGGTATTGGAATCTCCGGTGGCCATGAAGGTAACGGAGGGCATAACGGCTCTGCAACATCATCAACAGCTGGTAATAATGTAATCAATGACAACGGCAATAGCTGGCTGGCGCACTGAAGGAGGTATTAGTCACTAGATATTCTTTTTAAACGATCTATTCACTTATAATCTATATTTTATAGCTGACCATATCTGTTTTTTTTAAGACGGATTGGATATGCTAGATATCATAGCATATCATCAAATCCATGTAATTTCTGTATAAAAGTGATTGACCAGCATCATTTAAAGATATAAAAGATCATAAAAGAAGTATGTAAGTTGAAGTGCTTAACCTTTCCTTTATTCTCTCTATGTTGATTTAGCGGCGGTAACGCCGCTAGATTATAACAGTTAATTCAAAAAAGGATAATGCAAAAGAAGAACTAACAAAAGGATTGCCAATTATACAACAAGACTCTGCAATTTCCAATGATATGACATTGATAATCTGATGAAAGAAACTTCATCTAAGAAAGATGATAACAAAACGAGGGACCCTTGAGATTCTAATGCCTCTATGCTGCAATACTACTCCAGTAAGATATCAGACATTCAGAAATTCCATGAAAGGCTTTAGCAGCAAGACTCTATCTATACGTTTAAAGGAGTTAGAGCAAGGTGGTATTCTAAACAGGAGATCATACAATGAAATCCCCCTACGGGTTGAATATAGGTTGACAAAGAAAGGTCAAGAATTGACCGAATCTATAATTCATTTACTACAATGGATGAAGAGATGGTCTTCAACATAATTGTATTTTGTTGATATATGATGGTGAATTTATTCTTTAGATTCTTTTAATTATTTGTTTGAAAATGACATAGACAGCAGAAAGAAATTCAAGGCAAATTCTATAGTAGAACAAATAATATCTTTGTAAATTCTGTTTAGAATCAATTCTTAAATGACATAAAATATCAAGATTCAAGGTATCAGATATCAAAAAACGTGGCTTGATGTACATTATCTAAACAATAAAGATACAAATTGCATTGATCACTTGGGACATAAATTTGGAAGGAATTACCTAATAATATACTATAGCCAAATATGCTAAAATGACAAATATTAAAGTTATTGGACAATTAATAGTTTTTACTAATGTCCTTCTATAAATTATAGAAATGTAAAATGATCATCTAATATTTAGAAAATTTCTTGACTTATAACTATATATTTCTCAAAGAAGATTTTTTGTTCCTGCATCTGTGTAAGAGTATAAAGAAAGAGGTAGAGGACTTAATAGTTAGGTGTAGGACCCAAAGAATTGATTTCAGTAGTAATGCATAAACTTAGTGCATCCTGTTGTATTTTGGTAAACCCAGGTTTGGCAGCTGCCAAAAGGTGGTTAACATCATCTAATACCAATTGTCTATCGTATCGAGTCATATTTGCATTATTCATTACATCCCATATCCCGGCCATATTTTTTACTGGACCGCTACCTCCCACTATATTTTTATTTATTGCTGTTATTTTGCTGGCAGTAGGTATTAAGGACACAAAGTTCTGAACACTTTTTGTATAATTTTGATTATCGGTAGGCTCCACCTTCGTTCCCCCTGCTGTCTTGAAACAAGCCATTGGGTCATTATTGATGATGCCTGTGATGTTTGATTTTAAAGGACAAGTATTTATTGTAACGTTTGATCTGAAACAATTCATAGGGTCATTTCCTGGGGTTTGTTGGGCAACTGCAACAACAAATGGGCCTGAATGAAAGGTCATTACTGCCGCAAGTCCAGCTAATGCAAAGGTTAGTGCTACTACTACTACTACTGACAAAGCCACCATCATTTTTCCTTTTTTAGATATCATCTTCAACCTGCTACTACTATTACTATTAATCTTCAAATAACATCATCACCTTATACTATTATTTGACAATCTCAAAGTCGCCCATCATGCCATAGTCCTCATGGAACAACAAGTGGCAGTGATATACAGATTTTCCTACAAAATCATCAAACGGTATCCTAACAACTACTTCACTTTCAGTTGGAAGGTTAACTGTATCTTGGTATCCATGAGCGTCATATGGTTTTCCGTTAACAGATACTACCTGGAAATCGTTGGTATGAATATGAAATGGATGAATATTGCCAGATGAGTCTTTATCACGGTTTACTAACTTCCACTCTTCTACAGTTCCAAGCTTTACTTTTTCATCTAGTCTATTTGGATCAAATGTCTTGTTATTTATCGTGTATATCCAATCTCTATCGTTTGATGAGAAATTAAAAACTCGGTGATTAGCGACATTCACAAGATTGAGATCTCTCTTTGGAATTAAACTTGTTGGGATAATATTTACAGCAGGTTTAGTATCATTTTGATTACCTTTTATATTAACAGTTGCAATTTGCAAATCGTATGGTGCAGTTGTTGAGACATTAGCAGATCTTAATGGAAAAGTTCCGTTCCCAGTAGCAGTTACAAGTACATCAAACCTCTTTCCAGATTGCATAAAAAGAGTATCATTATCCCATACCTTCCAAACAGGACTTCCATCTTCGGCTATAACATGGAATTTGTGGCCAGGGAATTCAACTGTGAGTTCATTCTCAGGACCGATGTTCGCAAGTCGCCATAGTTGAGTTTCGCCCGATTTCATGTTGACAACAGGGTTGACTTCTCCATTAACGGTTAAACGGTCTTGACTTGCAACGGTATTACTCAAATTATGTGTTGTAACAAATAGATTGTCAAATGGAAAGTCTCTCATGGCAAAAGTATGTTGTGTTATATTCTGCAGTGGCTTTGGTAATAACTTTTCTAAACCTTCAACAATAAACATACCAGACAGGCCTGCCGAAACTTGATCATAAGTGTGGCGATGCATATGTGGATGATACCAGTCAGTACCCGGCTCGTGATTTTTTGGAATATCAACAACATATTGTTGTGTCTTACCAGGAGCAACATCAAGAAAGACATTATCTGAATTATTTGCAGGAGACACATGCAATCCATGAAAATGGAGATTGGTAGACTCGTTGAGACGATTTACCAAGTCAATTACTATTTTATCTCCAGGATATACATGATAAGTGGGCCCTGGAAGAGAACCATTATAGACCATTGCAACGGTTGTCTGGTTGCCAACTTTACCTATCTTGTATTCTTCAACGAGAGTAGTTTTCAAAAATCCGTTTTTACTATATACATCTTGAGATTTTGAAAAGTTCATTCCAGATAAATATGAAGATTGGTTTTGGGCAAATGCAAATGTGTTATATCCAGAAGATTGAAATGCAAACACCACCATCAACATCATCAAAACAAACATAGAGATGGAAAAAGAAGAAAATATTAAGCCCGAGGTATTAATGGAGGACCGTATTTTGTAAATCATTTAGCTAAACCCCACCAGAAAGTATTTTGATATTTAAAACAATTCCTTTTATGTTCAACTAGTACATCATTGTTCTGTTTATGAATTCCATAATTTTTTTTACTAGAATTCATCATTAACTTCCGTCTATATCTATGTTTATTTAAGGTTTCTGCCATTAATTGGTTTTACTTCTCTGGCTTTGCAAAAAAAACTCATTAGCTATACTCTACATCAAAGTTCTTTACAAATAAATCGGTCCCTTTATTGTCTGGATTAAATTTGGATTTATTATCTAATTATATCCATAATGTAGGCTAGATGCCGCTTTAACTTTAAACTATGGTGATTAATGATCTGTATAATACAAAAAGTGATGTTTGATTGTCTTTAAGTAAATGTTTTGGACATCTGGATGCTCTATACAGTATTAAAATAAATGATTTTGCTTTATTCGATGGTTTGGCAGGTCTTGGCAATTAGTTTTTGTCAATATTAATATCAACGCGCTTATTATTAGATTCATCTGCATTTTCCATAATACTCCGATTTATCTCTCATATATCCCATATCACCGAAATTCAGTGAATTTGTGCTTTTCCTGATTTTGACCTGGAGATAACTTGTCTAAAACCTTGAAATTTGAATAGTAATTGTATCTTGTTTATCTGTATTGGATTATTGAGGAGTCACACCTGGAGCCTGTGCGTTTGCATTTATTGTGGAATTAGTAATATTAATCCCAATCCTATTAATGCAGCTGAATTTATTATCATTGCACTGATAAATACAATAGTTGCCGATTTATTTCTAAACATCAAATAATAAGATTAGACGTTTTATTTATAATCTCAATATGCTTTGTTGCATGATTCCCCCTTTCCAATTATTTTTAGAAAAAAAGAGTTTGGCGGAGGTTGCCATTATCCTTAACATATCGAAAGATGAAATCATCAAAATTTATTCTGATTTTTTAGTTTTACATAACATGGGAAGGGTTGCGGCAATTTTAAAAGAGAATATAAAGAATCTTTCTGTTTTTATAAAATGGTTCAATTATATCAAAGAAAAAAATATTAGAAAAAGTGATATGGATATAGCTGTTGCCAATATTATGGATATTAAATCTCTAACACAACAAAAGGAAAATCTTGAAAAAGAACTGCAGGAAATACAGCAAGAAAGAGACCAATCTTTAAGTCATTATCAATATATTAAAAGAGAAATTAATAGAGAACTCTATTAGATATAGCCGTCCTTTAGCTAAGAACAACCTAAAATCAACTTTATTATTATTTGTTGGTCTTGGAAGATAATCCAAATAATAATGATGTTGAAGAACAGCAAAAAAAACAAAGCGAGTATCGACCAGACAAAAATACCTTCGTCTTTATTTGCCGCCTTATCAAAAGGCCCCTCTGCATTTCAGCTAAAGTTCAAAGAATCATATAAAGAAATGGCTGAACCTGTTTGCTTATCACTACATAAAGTAAAAAGCGCTTAAGTTAACAGAGCCAATTCGATATATATTCAAATAACTACAATAAATTACCATTTTACTCAATACCTCGATTAATAATTCTAAATCATTAGTAGATAATCTCTTAAAGTATTTAATTATAAAATAATGTTCTATAAACTTTTTAGGATTAAATTATAGTATAAATAAACATGATAATATTCTACTAGAAAGTGTAATACTACAAATATACGCTATATTTTGTAAAAACAATCACTATATGACAACTATAACTAAAAAACAAGCATCAATAGCTTTAGTAGTAGTAGCACTTTCAGCAATAATGATTGCAGGAACAATCGTATCTAGCGCAGACAATGCCTTTGCACATAGACACCATCACCATCATCACCATCACCATCACCACTTCTTCTCACATCATCACCACCACGGCAAACACTCTAGCATACACCAGAGTATTCATCAAGGATGTAACCAACATCAACATTCAACAGTTCTAACAGCCGGTGCAAATTCCCCAAT
>JAICXY010000171.1 GCA_025934495.1 Candidatus Nitrosocosmicus sp. | reverse complement strand
TCGTTTAGAAACTAAGGGAAAACCTAAAGTGAGAAAATCCAGGGTATATTTTAGATGCAATGATTGTAGTCATTTGACAGAGGTATTTGATAAGAAATTGGTTAAGTTTATTGATGGGGAATTGATGACCGATAATGATTTTATGACCTCTTCTGGACATTAAATATGTGCCAAAAAATAACCTTAAATCTATAATATATTTTAGAAAGTTTTAAGGGTCTTCTATCTTATTTACTTCAGAGGGAGAGGCACCGGAACATGGAGCACACTCAGTTGCATTTTAGAGCAGAATTTACTATAGAAGAAGGAAAAAAAGATGAATATAAGAAACTGATTCAGGAGATGAGCAGAATGGTGGAAGCTAACGAGCCAGACACGATAAATTATCAGTTTTATCTTAATGATGATGAGACAAAATGTATGGTACATGAAACATACGTAAATTCAGAGGCGGTATTTGCTCACAATAACGGTGTTGCGTCACAGACACTACTTCCAAAGATTTTCAGCGTCTCCAAGATAAGTAGGTTTGATGTATATGGAAACCCTAGTGAGGAATTACAAAAGATACTAAAAAGTTTTAGTACTCAGACATTTAATTTATTTACTGGATTCAGTCGTTGATTGATAATTCTACATAATCTATTAAAAATCTTTTATACGATGCTATATTTTTTATAGGAATAAGCTAAAGATTATTCCTCAATTAAGATAGATTACAATTTCCTAGTGGGTCAAGATTAAAGTTTGTAAATAAGATAGGGGGATGGATGTAGAAATTAAAATATTTATATTATTTGGTTCCTTAGGTGAGAATATAAGTAAATTTAGTTAATAAAAATATGTTAAAACTTAATTACCTCTAATTTGAACAAAAAAATATATGTTAATTACAACAAAACTAATTGTTGTATTTTTAACTATTTCACTTATTCCTTTATTTATATTTGCATTTATAATATATTTACAAACTGAACAGTATATAAAAAAAGAAACCCTAGACAAACTTGACGCTATTGCTTCAATCCAAAAAAATAGAGTTCAAACTATGTTAGATCAAAATATCGAAAGATTGATTATGTTTACAAATAGAATTCAACTAAAAGAGGATTTAGACCATTATAATAAACAAAAATCAGTTCAATCACAACAATTCATAAATAACTTATTAGACTCTGCAAAATCCGATATACCAAGTTTCAAAGATATTTCTATTTTAGATACTAACGGGATAGTAGTTGCATCTACAAATAAAGAAATCGGAAGCAATCAATCAAAAGAAGAATATTTTTTGAATGGACTAAAACATAATGATGTTACAATTATTTTTAAAGATAAAAAAAATCCAAATGCCATTAGAGAATACCTGACTGGACCGTTGGTTCTTAATGGCAAAACAATAGGAGTAGCTGTAATAGAGTCCGATTCAGCAAGTAATTTTTTTACAGCATTTCAAAATAATGAAGGTTTAGGACAAACTGGTGAGTTCTATGTTGCAGAAAAAGATAAAAATGGTGATGCTCTGTTAATAAGTCCATTACGAAATATCTCTAATGCATCTTTGAATTTTAAAGTAAGCAAAAATGACATAGATTCGCCAATAATCCAAGCAACAATCTTTAAGAAAGAAAAAATAATTACAGATGCTCAAGACTATAGAGGAGAACCTGTTTTATCTGTAACAAGGTATATTAAAGCAGCCGATTGGGGATTAGTAGTAAAAATAGACCAGAAAGAGGCTTTTGCTTCACTTGATAATCTAAAATATTTGATTATCGTCACAGGAACAATTATTGGTTTTTTGATTATAATCGCTTCTTTAGTTCTAGGGAAATCAATTACTAAACCAATAATAAAGCTAAGAAATGCAGCTAAGGAAATAGCAAGTGGCAATCTTGACGTCAAATTAAAGGAAATTAATGATTTTACTTTATCTAAAAATAAAGGCAGAGAAAGTAAAGATGAGATAAAAGATTTGGCATTCCAATTTGACAAAATGAGACAAAATATACAATCTACAAATGCAAATCTCCAGGATTTAGTACATCAAAAAACAAAAGACCTTGAAAAGGTAGTTGAAGAATTAAAAGAAAAAGAAATACATCTGATTGAAGCAAATAAAAAATTACAGCTCTTAGACAAACTTAAAAACGATTTTATAAATATTGCTGCTCATGAATTGAGGACACCCACACAGGCTATCCTGACATTTGCAGATTTATTACCATCTTATTCAGATAAAAAAGAAATAATTGAAACTATTCAAAGAAACGCTAGACGACTTAAAAGACTAATAAGAGATATTTTAGATGTTACCAAAATTGAAAGTCAAAAACTGGTATTGAGAAAAGAGATTTTTAATGTAACAGATTTAGTTTATTCCATAATAGAAGAATATAAAGAACAGATAAAAAAATCACCTTTATGTAAAAATATAAAATTTTATTTTTTGCTTCCTAAAGAAAAGGATCTTTTTGTTTATGCCGATATAGAAAGAATAACTCAAGTTATCTCTAACCTGTTAGATAATTCTATCAAATTTATTGAAGATGACGGTTCGATTTATATATCCATAAAAAAAATAAGTAATAGTGAACGTATAAAAGATAATAGTACTGATCTTAATAAAGAAGACCAAGTTATCATAAGTATACGCGATACAGGGACTGGCATCCTTGAAGAAGTATATCCAAAACTATTTACCAAATTTGCTACTAAATCTATTACGGGAACTGGTCTAGGTTTATATATTTCAAAAAGTATAATTGAAGCACATGGCGGACAAATTTGGGCTGAAAATAACGATAAAGACAAAGGAGCGAAATTTTCTTTAAGCTTACCTCTTATTGAAAGAGAGAATATCAATAAAATTGTTTAGAGAGTCAAAAAAATGAAAAAAAAGCCAATAAAAATTTTAGTTGTTGATGATGAACCTGATCTAACTTTTGGTTGTAGTATGACTTTGAAACTACACGGCTTTGAAGTTGATACATTTAATGATCCGCTCATAGCATTATCGGTATTTAAACCAGATACTTATAATCTGGTACTATTGGATGTTAAAATGCCAAAAATGGATGGATTTACTTTATATAATGAAATAAGAAAAATAGATAATAAGGCAAACATATGCTTCTTGACGGCAAGTGAATTTTATTATGAGCAATTTCGAAAAGAAGAATTTAGTAATTTGGATAAAGAATTATTTATACAAAAGCCTATTGAAAACCATGAACTAATAAAACGAATTAACAATATTTTAGAAAAAAATAAATAAATAAATAAATAAATAAATAACAATATATTTGCACCACATTTGTGCTTTGATCATACTTTCAATAATAATAAAATAAAGATCTGTTTACATGATTATTGAAATATGAATATTTTTAAATTAAAATATAAAAATGATGACACTATTCTACTTTAAATTACATTTTCTCCTATCCAATACTGGAATCCCTTACGGAGGTGGATCCATCAAAGCTCTTTATCTCGCTACATAAATGAATCCTTTTTTAGGTACATAACAAATGATATCATATAGAAAAAAAATTACAAACTATTTCTTATATGAAAGAATCATCCGAAAATTGAGTATGAATCGCATATGTTTGTTTGATCTATGAATTAAAAACCTGAGAAACAAAAAGACGATATTCTATATATCTATTATAGATCTTTGGTAACGCTAAGGGTTACATATCATCATTAGCAACTCATAAAAATTATTATTTATAGTCTGTCTAATTTATTTCTTTGATATTGTTAATCTTGAAGATCGGCAAAAAGTTCTTTATATATTGTTTTAAAAGCAAAATAATATATCATTTTTAATCCTTTGATTATCGAGCAAGTCCATATGATCAACATAATAAACTGAATATATAGAAACTTAAGATTTTTTTGAAGGAAATTTTACAAGAATCACATCGGGTATAAATAACTTGGATGATGTCAGAAATAATATGGGAACCGTCATAATTTGCCATCTGGAAATACGAGAAATCTATCGTGATACTTTCAGTGACAAGGGAAAGAATACTAAAATTTTAGACCATAAATAAATAGTTTGAAAAATTATTACATACAATTATCATGTCTATATCAAACAATCTAGAGGAAATATCGACATGCATTGTTTGTCCTCAGTGCAAACATAAATCATCAAAAGATTGGGTTGTTAATC
>JAICXY010000061.1 GCA_025934495.1 Candidatus Nitrosocosmicus sp. | reverse complement strand
TATTAATACCGTTATTTCTGTTCTACTTCTATATTTCATTATTATCAAATAGAACAATGTAGATCAAGTATTTATAAAAAGCTGTTCTTTCGATCATATATTTTGATCATATCTATCGATCAGAACATTTGATCATAATTAAATAGAGATTATAATTGACTTATAATAATGTAGATAAATAAGGATCATCTTTTAATGCATCTATTATTGTATCAGAAGAAACTGCAATTTTTATTATTTGGGAACGTCCATAACGTCCATGACTCACTACATTTGATGTGATTAATCCTAATTGATCTAATTCACTTACTATTTGAGTAATTCTTCGCTGGGTCAATGTATCGTGCTCTATTATTTTACATAATGATATATAGATATCATAAACGTCTCCTGTCATCCCAGTTTGAGATTTCAATATGGAAAGAACAACTAATTTGGTATGGGTTGTTGAATTTTTTATTACTTCATAATTGGTGTCTTTTTCTATTTTTTCTTGTGCCTCTCTAATATGTTTTTCAATAACTATTGTTGCTCGTTCTCTTTCAGCTATTTCTGCAGCCACCCTTAAAAGATCTATTGCTTTCCTAGCATCACCATTTTCTTTTCCTGCAACTGCAGCACATAAATTAATCGAAGCTTGAGATATAGAACCTTCATTGAAGGCAAGTTGAGATCTTTCATTTAGAATTTCTTTTAGTTGTAGTACTGTATAAGGATTGAATATCAATTCTTCTTCGCTTAAACTACTTCTAACTCTTGGATCCAATTTATCTTTAAATGTTAAACTATTAGATATTCCTATCAAAGAAATAAATCCGGATTCTAATAAACGTTCATTTGCTCTAGTAAAACTGTAAAGAATATCATCACCATTTCTATCCACCAAAGAGTCTATTTCATCGATAACTAGAATTACATGAAGGTTATTTTTTTTAATATATTCAAGGATTCGATCTGTTGCTTCTCCCATCGATAATCCCGTAAAATGAACTTTAAACTTTTTATCAATTTTATTTGTCCCCATATCTTCAGCAATATCATATAAAACTTTGTAAGAAGTATTTGCAGTCTTTGCATTAACAATAGTAACTGTTATTTCTATCCCGTGCTCTGTTGATTTTTTTTTTAATCTATTTATTACATTTTTTACAACTGCAGTTTTACCAGTTCCAGGTTTTCCAAAAACTAAAAGATTTGATGGTCTTCCCTTTTTTAAAACAACTGATAATACTTGAGCAATAGTTTTTGATTCTTCTTCTCTAAATGGAAGTTTTTCTGGAACATAATCTATTGTTAATGTTTTTCTGTTTTTAATTAAATTAATTCCAAATACAGCTTTTTCAAAAATATTATCTAAATAATCCGAATCCATTATCTCTTTCTCCCAACTTTTGTTTGAGATGTTTTAACACAGACACCCCTTGTTTTCTATTCGAACATTAAAAGATAATAACATAATAATTATGTTAACTGTTATTTACATTTACATTTAAATCCTATAATCAACTATTATAAACTAATTATATAATATTAGTATATAGTATTTAATATTAAATTATTAAAAATTGCATTAGAAATCAAGGGGTCTGGCAATCATTACTTAAGTTTAACAATGTGCTTAACAGATAAATAATATTTGTTAATAACCGTGAATCAACCCCTTTATTTCCACTGGAACCTTTTTTTTAATTTTAACATAGTTAATAACCGTGAATCAACCCCTTTATTTCCACTGGAACATATAATAATAAAATAATAATCAAGATATTATCAATGAAATTTTTTTAATCAAATTTTTAATCTCATTTTAGTTAAAAAAAACTTAGTTATTAGTTATCAAAATTAACACAATATTGTTAAGTTCACACAAGTTATCAAGTTCACAGAGATAAATAGATTGTCCACTGGAAAGAAGAAGATAAAAATAGAATTGGAAGATGATGACGGTGGAAAATATAACTTATCCTTAGAGGGCAATCTATCAAAAGATAAAATTCAGAAAGTTCTTCAACTAGTAGAATCGTTAAATATTTCTAAAGAGGAGGTTAATATGCCTACCAAACCAAATTATAACTCAAATAATATCATTACAAAAAATATGGACAAGAATAACCATTCTTTAAATTCAATAGAATCGAGAATCTGGGCTCTTATTGAAAAAAACTTTGCTTTTAGTTCTTTTACATCTTCAAATGTTGTCGAATCTTATGAAAGTGTTTATAGTGAACAACTAGAATTAAGTTTGATATCCACATATCTATCCAGATATGTTGGAAAAAATAAATTGATACGAAGTAAAAGGGGAAAGGAATGGGTTTATAAACTAATTAAGATGTCAAAAGATGTCAATTTGAATTTAAATTCTCAGGATATCGAATCTCAGTCAACCCATCTGTTAAATTCTCAGGATTCTCAGGATTCTTCAGAAGATCAGAATGATAATTATTTTTTGAGACAGAATGTTTTATCAACCGTTTACGACCTTCGTTTGTAATAGTATATTTGAAAGGTTTTGAATCCATATCTCTATCAACAAGTTTATTATCGTATAATTTTTTCATAAGTCTTGATGTATGTTCTCTAGTTCTACCTATTGATCGCTGTAGTTCTCTAGTAGTTAAAGAGTTATTATCTAATTTTTTTAAAATGTATTCAATAGTACTATTATGATGGTCATCATTATTAACGGCTTCTGATTGTGAATGTTGCGATAATATGTTATAATCTGTTTGTATTTTTGACTGCATGATATTTGGGTTACTCACATGAGTCGAATCAGGTGATACTGCATGATATTGTGATATAATTTTATTTGGAATATTTTCATCTATTTTTGTATTTGTTCTATTTGTTCTATCAAATATAATTTCTATTTGTTCTGATAATAGATTGATTTTCTCTCTCTGTTCCTTTATCTGTTTTTCCATATCTAAAATTTTAAATTCTAGATAATGCTTCTTTGCTCCTTTATCTGTTATTTTATTATGGATTCTTAATATTATGAATGTTATAATCAGGCTTGTACAAAATGGAATTATAATATAAATTAAAAAAATTGACACAATGTAAATGATCATATATTTCTTAATGACATGGTGTGATATAACTTAATGGATGTGATATTTAGATTACTTAATTTAAATGGATACGAAGGATATTCCCTTATAATAGCATCTTATCAAGCATCTGATCTATGATATTAATCACGGCTTTAATGCTATTATCGTGATATTTTCCGTGATTATTTTGTAATCTATATAACTTTTCGATAACCGAGTTTATAGTAAGTAATTGTTCTTTATCAAAAATATCTAATAAATTTAAGAGAATAAAAGAATAGTATAATTTTCTTATTTTATTTTTACATTGTTTTACTTCTCTATAATATGCTCCTGAAGTAATTTCTTTTAGTCTTTCCTCTCTATTATAAATATTATAAATAATTTGTATTTGCCTATTTGTAAATGTAGAATTCTCAATAATTCTCAACAATAATAAATTATTTTCAATTTTGTTATTATACATATACTATACAATATTGTATAGCTTTTTAACATATATTTTTTATATTTTTAGGACTAGCATAATTAATAAATTAAAAAATTAATATAAGTTTATTATAAAATTGAATCGGGTAGAAAACTATATTAATGATGAACTCAAAAAACATAAAAAGATATGCTTTGCTTTATTAGATTCTGAAAATTATTATGATATATCCACTATTGCAAAAAGAGTTGAATCGCTGGGTGCCTCTGCTATTTTGGTAGGTGGTTCATCTGCTATTGATCAATTAAATTTAGACAAATTAGTGATATCTATAAAAACCTTGATCTCAATTCCAATTATTTTATTCCCAGGAAATGTTACAGGTGTTTCTCCCAATGCTGATGCTATTTTGTTTACCTCATTATTAAATTCAGAAGACCCGTATTTTATCTCGGGTGCTCAAGCACTGGCAGCTCTATTAGTAAAAAAATATGAAATAGAGCCTCTTCCCACAGGATATATAATAATTGGAGAAAATACTACAGCATGGTTTGTAGGACGAGCTAAAGGGATACCTTTTGAAAAGAATAAAATCGCAGTAATGTATGCGCTTGCTGCACAATATCTTGGTATGAGATTCGTATATTTGGAAGCTGGTTCTGGAGCTCAAAAACATATATCTCCGAAAATGGTTTCTAGTGTAAGAAAATATTTTGATGGTTTATTAATTGTAGGCGGAGGTATAAAAGATTCGGTTGTAGCAAAAGAATTAGTAGACGCAGGGGCTGATATATTAGTTATTGGGACCTTAATTGAACAAGATCCTAATTGGGAAAAAAAATTTTCCAATATTATTTCTGCTATACGCTCATAAAATTTCTTTTGGAGTATGATATGACATGAATCTAGTAGATGAAGCTAAAATTCGGTTAAAAAGTATATCAATACCGCAATATTATGTGGATTACCAAATAAATATTTTAAATCAAGTCAATAAACTATATACTTTAATTCAAAAAGCAAGGCAAAAAGGATACGATGTTACTACTACTGTGGAATCAAAAATAGCCTATGATCTTTCTGATAGAGTAGCAAAAATGCATAATATCGATATATCTGATAGACTACGGACTCTTTTAAAACATACTACCAAGGAAAAGGCAGCTTTAAAAATTGCTGAAGAAATTGCTTTAGGAGAATATGGAAGTGGAGATCTTAAAACACGATTGGAAAATGCAGTTAGAGTGAGTTTGGCTGTTGTTACGGAGGGGGTTACTGTAGCACCTCTTCAAGGAATATCTGATGTACAAATTAAAGATAATAAAGATGGTTCAAAGTATCTATCAATTTCTTTTGCTGGACCTATTAGATCGGCCGGAGGAACCGAGGCTGCTCTTACTATGTTGATTGCAGACCAAGTTAGAAAAGTAACGAAACTTGACAAATATCAAGCTAATTCATTTGATGATGAGACAGGGCGGTTTATTGAAGAATTAAGATTATATGAGAGAGAAGTAGGCAATTTTCAATTCAAAATATTGGATGAAGATATACATAATTGTATCTCAAATTTGCCAGTTGAGCTTGATGGTGTAGATACCGATCCAGTTGAATTAGTAATTCATCGAGGATTAAAAAGAATTCAAACCAATAGGGTTAGAGGAGGTGCTCTTAGAGTTATGAATGATGGATTAATTGGAAGAAATAGAAAACTTTTAAAATTAGTTGAAACATTAAACTTGGAAGGTTGGGATTGGCTTGGAAAGGTAAAGGGAGCAATTCAAACCGGAGATGATGATACTGTAAGTCATAGAATGTCAGAAGTAATTACTGGTAGACCAGTTTTATCAATGAGTAAAAACATTGGTGGCTTTAGATTACGTTATGGACGCTGTTTTAATACAGGATTTGCAACTATAGGTATTCACAATACAATTCCTATTTTGTTAAATAATGCCATTGTTGTTGGCACTCAAATAAAAATGGATGTTCCAGGAAAGGCTTCAACTATTGCTTTAATAGATACTATTGAACCTCCTATTGTAAAACTAAATGATGGGACTGTTTTACAAATTAATACTAAAGAACAGGCACAGAATTTAAAAAATCAAATTGATAAGATATTATATTTGGGTGATATTTTAATTAGTTATGGTGATTTTTTAGAAAATAATGCGCAGCTATTACCTGCTAGCTATGTTGAAGAAATTTGGGCTTTAGAATTATTTGAAAAGCTGAAAGAAATAAAAGAAATAAAAGAAATAGATACAAAATCTTTTATAAAATATAATAAATTAGTTGACTTTTACTTAAATCCATTTATAGTGATCCCATCTATTGAAGAAGCATTAAAAATATCTTTAGGGTTTGATATCCCATTACATCCAAAATATTCCTTTTACTGGGAATCTATTAATCTTAAAGAATTTTTATTCCTTAGAAATATTTTATTATCTATTGATGAGTATAATCATGATAAACTACAGATCGAATTTTTATTTAATCACGATTTAAAAATTATATTAGAAAAGCTTGGTGTATTTCACAGCATCAATAATACAGGGCAACAACAAACTATAATCTTATTAGATCGCCAACAAACTATTTCTATAATTTATTTATGCATTCCTGAAATTCAAGCACTGCACTCTTTTACCGAAAATTCTCCTACAAATATTTCTATATCAGAACTTTTCTATTTACTAAAAAAAGATAATTATAATTATATTTTGGAGATTCAAAATAAAATTAATACCATTATCCAAAATAATGTTGATAAGTATAATGTCATAGAATTAATAAATTTTATCTCTAACATAAAAATACGTTCAAAATTTTCTTCATCTATTTCTGTAAGGGTAGGTAGACCCGAAAAAGCATCAGAACGTAAAATGAAACCTCCAATTCATGTTTTATTTCCTGTAGGAAACAAAGGTGGACCTATGAGAGATATACTAAAAGCATCAAGTTCATTTTCTTTTTATTCTGAAAAATCAAATCGATTTTGTCATAAATGTAATATTCCATCATTAGGTACTATTTGCATTTATTGTGATACATCGACACCTATTAGAGTTATTTGCAAGGTATGTAAAGCAGAATCTTTAGAAATATCTTTTGATACAATTAATGATGATAGAAGAAAGAATAAATGTATAAAATGTGGTAATGAATGTAAAACTTTTTCTCCAATTCAATTTCCTCTAAAATCTATTCTTGAAAAAGCCGAAATAAAATTAGGCTTTAAAACAACTTCTCCATTAAAAGGTGTAAAATCATTGATGGGTAAAGATAAGGAAGCAGAACCAATTGAAAAAGGTATACTCAGGCAAAAATATGGATTATCCGTATTTAAAGATGGGACAATAAGATTTGATGCTACCAATGAACCTCTTACACATTTTATACCTTCTTTTATTGATATATCGATTTCAAAATTACTAAAATTAGGATATAGCAGGGATCATCAAAATAATGAAATAAATTCTGATGATCAAGTTATAGAGCTATTTAATCAGGATGTTATAATTCCTTTAGAATCAGCAAAACATTTATTAAAAACTGCCAAATTTATTGATGAAGAATTAGTAACAATATATAATTTATCTCCAATTTATAATGCCTATTCTGTTGATGATTTGGTTGGACATTTGATAGTAGGATTAGCTCCTCATACTTCTGTTGGTATTATTGGACGAATAATAGGATTTACCGATTCACAGGTATGCTTGGGTTCTCCTATTTGGCATTCAGCTAAACGAAGAGATTGTGATGGTGATGCTGATTCTGTTATGCTTTTAGCCGATGCATTTTTAAATTTTTCATATTCATTTTTACCAGATAAAATAGGCGGATTGATGGATGCACCTTTGCTTATTCAACCTATCGTATTACCACACGAAGTACAAAGACAGGCACATAATGTTGACATAGATAAAAAATATCCACTTGAATTTTACAAATATACGTGGCAAGGAGTTAAAGCATCAGATACTTCTAATTTAATTGAAATGTTGAAAAATAGAATAGGCGAAGACAAACAATTTTATGATTATGGATATACTCACCATAGTAATATTCTTATTTCAGATGTTAATCGCAGTGCATATTCTACACTTAATACAATGAGAGAAAAATTAGAAATGCAGATTTCTACCGCTAATTTAATAAATTCTGTAGATACGGATGAAGTAATTTCAATGGTATTAACTACACATATAATACCTGATATAATGGGTAATATGCGTTCCTATTCTTCTCAATCTTTTAGATGTAACAAGTGTGGGGAAAAATATCGAAGAATTCCTTTATTTGGTAAATGTTTAGGATGTGGAAATACCTTATTACAAACAGTAACACGAGGCTCTGTTGAAAAATATATTGTTTTAGCAGAAGATTTATGTAATAATTTCAAAGTTACAGGTTATTTAAAAAGCAGAGTTGAATCATTAATTGTTGAATTAAATTTTATTTTTAAATCAAGGGAAAATCAACCCACTCTTCTTGATTTTCTATAAGTTTGATCTCTAATTGTTAAAATCAATTTTGTATGGTTTTAAATTAGACAAGTTAATTGCTATTGCTATACCTGGAGTGGGTGTTATACCCATTGTTTGTTGAAAAGGAGTCTGGGATTGCCATGCTCCAGAATTTACAATTAACGTTCCTTTATAGCTATCTACATCTATTACATGAACATGGCCAGAGTGAAGAATATCTGGAACATCTTCTATTATCATCATATCCTCTTTTTCTGGAGCAATAGGGGTTCTTTGACCGAATATTGGTGATAAATGCCTTGATTTTAATAATAGTTTCATAGCTTCTGCAGGTTTAGAATAGCTAAGCCCCGGGATTGATGCGATTACATCGTCTAGACTTTGACCGTGAAACATTAATATTTTTATTCCTTCCATACGGATCATACAAGGATTACCTAACATGGTAACATTATCTAAAGAATATAGTTTTTCTGCATATTTCTTTGGTATAGCTGGTTGAGGTAATGCTCTTCTTCCTAAATCATGATTCCCTGGAATTAAGAAAACTTTCATATGTTTTGGTATTTTTGATAAAATTTTTATTGCGTGATCCATTTGAGAATAGGAATCTTTTTCTAATAATTCTTTATCTTGATTAGGAAATATTCCAATTCCATCAATCAAGTCGCCACAAATACAGATATATTTTATTTTAGAAATAATTTCTTTATTATCTCCATTTCCATTAAGCCATTCTAAAAAATTTTGGAATTCTTTTTCCATAAAAAATTTACTCCCAATATGTAAATCGGAAATCAAAATACTAAATATTTCTGATTTTGATCTATTGGGGATTCTATCGGGAATATCTAAAGAAAATATATTCTTAATTGTATTTTTTCTCCTTTTTGGATTATTTTCAAATTCGATCATAACCATTTGATCTACTGTTAACATGGAAATTTGTTTTTTTAATTCTTCATTATAAGTTGTAGCTGTTAATAATCCAGTTTG
Organism: Candidatus Nitrosocosmicus sp.; assembly: GCA_025934495.1. Taxonomy (GTDB): domain Archaea; phylum Thermoproteota; class Nitrososphaeria; order Nitrososphaerales; family Nitrososphaeraceae; genus Nitrosocosmicus. The sequence continues at coordinate 10,702 of JAICXY010000061.1, read as the reverse complement.
ATCGTCAATTGTTATGTCATAATTATTATTTTTTATATCTTTACTCATTACTAATCCTGCTATAAATATGGAATTATCAAGATCTTCTTTAGACATCGAATTATAGTTTATCTTTGATTGATTAAACAGTTGTTTTGCTATTTCTATCTTTTTCACCTTTCTACTATCTTGTCTTAAAGAAAGTATTTTTAATGATTTTTCATATCTACTTCTAAATAGTGATGTATATCCTTCTACTCCTTCTCCGCTATTAATTTTATCATTTGAATCATAAATAATTTTAAAATTTTCATCAATATTTTCTTTATACTTCATAAGGTTATCTTTTTTAATTGAAAAAAAATTCTTGTCTTTTATCATTTCATTATCATACTTATATTTATTATTCTGTTCTGTTATTGATGACGTTTCAGAATTAAGTAATTCGAAATTATTATGTTCATTCGATATTTCATAAGATGGGAACTTTGAAAAATTTTTTATATCATCTGATATTATGACCATTGATTTTTCTTTTTTTCTTTTTTTCTTCAAAAGAATGTCATCTATAATTTGAAAATAGTTATCTTGGATTTTTTCCATCAAAATTAATGCATCAGGATGAATTTGGAAGCCTTTACTGGTCACAAAAGAAATTATTTTAGATAAATTATTATTAACCGTCACTATTCAATTATATTTCTAAAAGTTATTTTTTAAATCTTTACAATGACAAATTTTTATATCGATAAAAAAATATTATATTTGAATGTTATTTAGCTTTAAACAAAGATTATTATTCTTCTTTATGGCTGTGCTCTTTTTTTTAGGTCTTTTTCAACTAGGCTATTTAATTAAAATAGATAAATCTTTTTCTAAAGAATTATCAAAGAATTTTATTAATCAAATACATGGTATTAATGAGTTAGGTATATTTTTTAATAACTTTAAAATAGCATTAGTTATGTTTATTCCTATTCTAGGTATTGTTATAGGAAGCTTTTCTGCATTTTCCACTGGGTTAATTTTTAATTCAATAATTAATTTGTCACATGTACATTATCCCAGTCCTTTGCTAGTTTTTATTACACCTTTTGGATTTTTAGAATTGATGGCATACGGTTTAGCCATTTCCAGAGGCAGCATTTTTCTATTTGAAATTTTGAAAAAAGGGGTATCTAAAAAATCTATATTGTATTTATTGATAGAAGTTGGGTTGGTATCTATTATGTTATTTATCGGTGCATTAATTGAATGGAATATGATATCTAATATGCCAAAAAGGACGATATAATTATATCATTGTTATAAAATGCCATAGCGTTTAAATAGTTTTAATGAAAAGTTACCTCAGTGAATTAGATGCCAGTTGCAATACTTCCAGATATTAGTGAACAACATTGTATTGGATGCGCTTTATGTGTAGAAATTTGTACAGCTCTTGGTCCTGATGTATTAAGAGTAAAACCTGTTGAGGGTTGGAAAAGAGGAAAAGCATTTGTCTTTTATCCAGAACGATGTATTTCAGATGGTGCATGTATCGGTGTTTGTCCAACAAAAGCAATTTTCTGGATGAGACCAATGGAATATACTCCAGGACAACCTATTCCATTAAAGAAACACGCCATTTTTACAAAAGGCTGGGAAGAAGGCTAAGTTTCATCCAATTATTTTTTTTATTTTTTATTTATTTATTTATTATAACCATATTCTATATCAATTCAAATTTCATTCTATAAATGATTATCTAGAATTTAAATATAGATTTGATTTTTTAATTAATTTGGATTTGACAAAAAAGTTATCTGTTATAGGTGTAGGTCCGGGCTCAAAAAAATATATCACTGATTATTCAAAAGAAGTAATTAAAAAATCTCAGTTTATTATTGGATATAAATATACTCTATCTACAATTTCTCATCTTATTGATGAGTCTGTACAACAAGTTTTTGAAATAACAATGAAAAATCAGGAACAAGTATATTTACATGTGTTTGAAAATTTGATGAAAGATGATGATCAATGCGTTGTCCCCTTTACCGGTGATGTGAATTTTTCCGAATCAGAAGTCGTTGATAGATTATTAGATATTTATGGAGATGATAATGTGGAAATAATTTCTGGTATTAGTTCTATACAAATCGCTTCCGCAAAATCTAAGGTCCCACTAGATAAGGCAACAATTATAACATTTCATATTACAGGCGATATCGAAGAAAAAAAATTAGAACTAGTAAAGTCTGTTACAGATAAAAAAAGTATTATATTGGTGCCCAGGCCGTGGCCATCGAATCCCTCTAAAAATTTTATGCCTTCTGATATATCCTTATTTTTAAAAAAAAACGGATTAGACACTTCAAAAATCAATGTTTGGGTTTTTGAAAATTTAACCGATGATGAAAAAGAGACCTTATATAAAGGAAAGATGGATTCATTGGAAAGTAAAAGATTTAGTGATTTATCAGTAATGGTGATAGATCAGAATATGCGGCAAACCTACCTGGACTTTAAATCTTAATCAATCTATTGAATGCAAATAATATATTAGAAGTAATAATATCTATTATTAAAATGAGCAAAAATGAATTTAGATATTGTATTGAGTGCGGTTCAAAGATGTCTAAAACTACTAAACTGTGTCCAGCTTGTGGAGAAGCTCAAATATGATACCTTTGGTATCTATATATATTATTCAATTTTTCATTTTATAACATTTTATTAATTAATGATATTTATTATAATAGATATATATTTTAATTATAGTTAAAATATGGTAAAAAAAACAACTCTTCTTATTCCTGTAATTATTTCATCCGTCATAATTGGAGTGTTGGGAATAATGTTTATTCCATCTGATATAAAAAATGGAAATTTTGGTTTTCCACTAGCAACAATAAAAATTGATAAAAAGATTATGAAGGTCGAGTTGGCCAATTCAAATATAGACAGGCAAAGATGGTTGATGTTCAGAGATGAAAAATTGAAACCTGATTCGGGATTGTTATTAGTTTATGATAAACCCGATTTATATTCTATGTGGTTAATAAATATTAAGTATCCTTTAGATTTACTATGGTTCGATCAGATGGGAAACCTTGTTTATACTGTGAAAAACGCACAGCCTTGTTATAATATTCTAGATCCATCTACCTGTACATATAAAAACACTACGCCTGCAAAATTTATTTTGGCTACTTCTCCAGGTTTTATCCAACAAAATAATATAACTAATAAATCCAAAATAGAGATACTATAGGTGATCTGAAAATAGAAATAAAAATAAAGGAAGATATAATATCTTATAAATACTTATTTAACTCGTTCATTTCATAAATTATCTCCTCTATCGAAGCTTCATCTTCCAAAGTTGTTATATCTCCTATAGTCTCTTTATTTACAATTGATCTCAAAAGCCTTCTCATTATTTTACCGCTTCTTGTTTTGGGTAGTTTATTTACAAAATAAATCTTTTCGGCGATAGCAATTGGTCCTATAGTGTTCCTAATGTGTTCTTTCATTTCTTTATTCAATTGTTCAGATGAAACAATACCTGATTTGAGTACTAGAAATGCTATTATTGATTCTCCTTTTATTTCATCATGTTTACTAGTAACTGCAGCCTCACCTACTGCTTTATGGGATATATATGCGCTTTCTATTTCTATTGTCCCTAATCTATGTCCTGCAACTTTTAAAATATCATCAGATCTTCCTAATATCCAAATATAATTATCTTTATCTATAAACGCAAAATCCCCTGCGGAATAACTATTAGGTATTTTTTCCCAATATGTTTTTTTATATCTATCATCATCATTCCATAACGATATCAACATTCCTGGCCATGGTTTTTTAATGGTTAGATATCCCTTTTTCCCATTCTCCAATTTCTCACCATTCTGATCTACTATCTCTACTTCTATACCAGGTAGTGAAAAGGTTCCTGATCCTGGCTTCATCTTGATATTTTCTATTCCACTGCACATACTAATCATTATTCCTCCTGTTTCGGTTTGCCACCATGTATCTATAATGGGACAATTTTGTTTTCCGATGATATTAAAGTACCATAACCAGACTTCTGGATTTATGGGTTCACCAACTGTACCTAATAAACGTAACGAAGATAAATTATAAGAATTGGGGATATTATCACCATATCTCATATATGCCCTTAATGCTGTTGGTGTTGTATATAGAATAGTTGCACCATATTTTTCTATTATTTTCCAGTATCTTCCCTGATCCGGAAAATCTGGTGCTCCTTCGTACATTATCTCTGTTACTCCATGCATTAATGGTGCATAAACGATGTAACTATGTCCAGTTACCCATCCAATATCGGCTGTACAAAAGAAAATATCTGTTGGTGTAAAATTAAAAACCCATTTTGCTGAACTGTACAAATGAGTCAAATATCCACCTGTTCCATGGATAACTCCCTTTGGTTTTCCTGTAGTTCCTGACGTATATAATATATATAGTGGATCAGAGCTTTCCATCCATTCTGATTCACAGTAGATGGATTCTTTTTCAATAAAATCGTCAAACCAAAGATCTTTTTCACCCATTGTTATTTCTCTATTTGTCCTTTTAACAACAATCACTTTTTCAATAGAAGGAATTTTCTCTATTGCTTCATCAACTATATTCTTTAATGGAATGACTTTTCCTCTTCGGAAACCACCATCTGCTGTGATTATTATCCTAGATTTAGAATCATTTGCTCTGTCAGCAATTGATTGAGAGCTAAATCCTGAAAACACTACCGAATGAATAGCTCCTATTCTGGCACAGGCGAGCATAGAAATGGGTAATTCAGGAATCATTGGTAGGTAAATAGTAACGCGATCTCCTTTTTTAATTCCAATTTTTTTTAAAGCATTAGCTAATTGATTTACTTTATAAAATATTTGATTATATGTTAAAGTAATCGATTCTCCATTTTCACCTTCCCAAATAATAGCAGCTTTATTTTTTAATTCCGTTTTTAGATGTTTATCAATACAATTATAGGCTGCATTTATTTTCCCATCTTGGAACCATTTTGCAAAAGGGGGATTCCACTCTAATACTTTATCCCATTGTTTAAACCAAACTAAATTTTTTGCACATTCTGACCAAAATTGTTCAGGATTATTTAAAGCATCATATTTTATTTTTTTAATTTTTTTTCCTTCAAGAGATATAACTTTATTTTCTGGACTTGGACTGTCATTGATCATAGAAATTGAAAAGAATGTTGTTTACTTAAATGCTTTTTAAAATTATATAATATAAACATGTATAAGAATATTATATTAAATTGTAACAATAAATTAAAATAAATAAAGAGAACGAAAATAAATATGAAATATAGAAGCAGGACAGAAATTGTAGCAATGATCCTAGACGCGGCTAATGGCGGTGCTACAAAGACAAAAATAATGTATAAAGCATTTTTAAGTTATGCCCAATTACGTGAATATTTATCCGTATTGATTGAAAATAATTTGATTGAATATATTGAAGGATCACAGACATACAAAACAACCGAAAAAGGTTTAAACTTTCTAAAAATGCATAATGAAATAGGTGAACTTTTAAATCCACAGAAACAAGAATAATACATTATTTTTTATTGTAATTTCTATTTGCACGTTTTATCATTAAGAAAAGATAAAATACTTTTTCAATACTTGATTAATATATATTAAATAAGGTAATATTCCTGATCAGTTAACTACTATTAGATGTTATCATTGGATTGATTTCGTTATGCTCATTTTCATTGGTACTAGTAATTTCTGGGGTTGTATTTTCTAACTCCTTCCTGACTCCTTCCCCAACTTCCTCTTCATGTAATCCTTGGGTATTGTCAATAATATTATTTAACTCCTGATGAGGTATCTGCTGATTGTTTTCATCTTGATAACTATTTATTGCATTTTCTTCAGCATCATTAGAGGAAGTATTAGCAGTAGCAGTAGCAGTAGTAGCAATTGTATTTTCTACTGTTTGTTGGGCCAGCTTGTTCATTATATTTTTAATTTCTGTTTTTTCAAGATTTATGTGATCCAATAATTCATTTGTATGTAAATTAATTTGTTGAAATACATCCTCTGTTATTTCGTTGCTTTTATATTGTAGTTTTGCATCAAACAGAACCGATTTTATTCTTTTTGACTCTATGTCTAATTCTGATATCCTTTCATGCAGCTTTTCGATTATTTCTTTGGTGCTTTCCCCCAATTTATCAAGTCTTTTTTCATATTTTAAATAGGCAAATTCCGCATCGTCTCTCATGATATCATTTTCAGCTACAATTTCCTGTAGAGCCTTGATTCTTTTTAATGCCAGGGATTTTTCTCTCAATAGTTTTTGAGCTTCAAGTCTCCATCTTGGAATAAAAATAACATAATCTCCTTGAACTAAAAGTTGTTCATATGGTAAATTTTTAATACCACTAGATCCACAATCAACACCAACTGCTTCTATCGATCCTTCAATATCTGTTACTATACCTATAACTTTTCCTATATACGTTCCATACATATCTTTAACTTTTTTACCCACAAATTCGAGCTTCAATTCGCTCATGAATTTTATTTATAGGCTAGTATAATGCTCACTGTGTGAAAAAAAATTAATTATTTCATAATATTTGTTTAACTAATAGTATTTGGAAATTCAAGTCAAATATTTTATTATATGATATCAATTTACAAATTTATATTCAATTTATCAAAAAGAAACAAGATAAATGACTATAATATGCCATTTCTCCTCTTTTACATCTACAAATAAAAATAAAAATAAAAGAAATATACTTTAAGTTAAATATTTAAAGTGGAAAGCTTTGGAAAATATCTATCAAGAAAATTTTAACCCGGATGAAAAACTACAGTTGAAATCTCATTTCTCCAATTTTGATAAATCTGTATTTGTAATTATTACCCCTGCTCAAGTTGATCGTGGTGCATTAATGTCCAGATACTCTAGAACCGATAAAACAATGCGAAGAGTTTTCCTTGATGAATTTTTATCTAATCCTAATAAGGGAACGGAATTTTATAACAAAGTTTTATTAGATTATGGCGATGATTCTGTTGCTGAACTTGGGACCGCCCAATGCGCTTTAGAATGGATTTCCAATATATCTGCCCAAAAAATAGAGGATCATAGAATTGGTCTTTCTTTTTTAGAAAAATCTTCTCGTTATGTTGCTTTTGATAAAAAAATTGATGGAAGGTACAAATATTATTTGGATAAAAAAATTATGGCTTCTCCTTATGCCGATAAATATTTGGATTCTTGTGACCTCGCATTTGAAATTTACTCAAAGAATATCGTGCTCCTGCAAAATTATCTTAAAGAAAAAACACCCATAGATAATCTTTATTTTGATAATTCTGATACTCTAAATGAAAGTACCTTTAATAATTTAAAAAGTTCAAATGATATAGAAAATGCTAAAAAAATTTATACAGCAACAATAAAGGCCAAAACTTTAGATATATTACGATATCTTCTTCCATCTTCAACACTCACAAATCTTGCAATTACCGGAAATGGAAGAGCATTTGAATATCTATTATTTAATATGTTTTCTTCAGATTTATCTGAACTTCAAGAGTTGGGAAATCATTTATTTGATGAATTAGAAAAATATGTTAAGCCATTTATCAAGCGATCAAAAGACAGTAGGTATAGTACCATTTATAAAGATTATTTGACAAAAACAAAAGATTCTATAAATCATTTTCTGATTTCAGAATTACAAACAAATGAAAATAATAATAATAATAACAACAGCAGAAGTAGTAGTAGTAACAATAACGATTATACAAATTTAGATTCTGTAACTTTGCTCTCATTTATACCAAATAAAGAAGCAGAAATAAGATTGGTTTCATCAATATTGCATGAATATTCTAAGGATACTACTATGAGCTTTTTATTAAATTATGTAAATACATTATCAGATGAAAAAAGGCATGCAATAATTCGACTTTATACACAATTTAGACAAAACAGGCGGCATAGACCTGGACGGGCTTTTGAATCAATTGATTACTCATTCGAATTACTAACTAATTATGGAACCTTTAGAGATCTTCATAGACATAGAATTCTAACTGTCAGCAGACAATTACTATCCACAGCATACGGATTTGATACCCCAGAGGAGATAATGGACCTAGGTATAGAAAAAGATTACAAAGATTGTATGTATGTTAGTAATGATGCCTACAAATTAATGTCATTAAAAATGCCAAGTGAGGCACAATATGTAGTAAACTTTGCTTATAGATATCCATATTTTATTAAAATGAATCTTCGTGAAGCATGCCATATGATTGAACTTAGAACAACACCGCAAGGACATCATGATTATAGGCGTATTTGTCAACAAATATACTATTTAATAAGAAAAGTTAATCCTATAATATGTGAAGGAATAAAGTTTGTTGATACTAATAATTATGAATTAGGAAGGTTTACATCTGAAAGAAAAAGCATACTAAAGAAATCTAGATTAAATATGATTTAAAACCATTTATCTAATGATTGACTTTTTTTAAAGATGGTTTTATTTAGTTTTTCTATAGAGTTGTTCACTCTTTCAGGAGAAAAATTTTTCTCATCGCATAAAAATTTTATAATTTTTTCTTTTTCCATATCCTTGAATTGAATATCTGAACTTTCTATCTCAGTAACATTTGGATTCAAAAAAATCTCTCTTATTTCATTATATGGTATCTCTGAAAGTTCGTCTTTTATTTTATCAATGTCCTCAAGTCTTTTATATTTTTGAATTAACTTTAATGCAGTCTTGGGACCGATGCCATTAAAACCATTTATGTTAAAGTCTGTCCCAATTAATATCCCTAAATCTATTAATTGTTTTTGTGTCAAGTTATTTTTTCTTAATATTTCTTCATATTCTATCAATTCTGGTTCTACATCTATGAAGATATTTCTATTTGGGACTTTTCTCTTTCCACTAATTGTTAAATTTCTTATTAATTTTTTGGCTCCAAATAAAATGGAGTCATAGTCTTGACTAACACACGCATAGACTATTTCTTTCTGTGATAAATAGGCCGCAGTTGATTCTCCATCAGCTCGTGCATTTATAAAGGGAATTCCAATTAACGATAAAATATTTTTTGATTCTTCAATTATTTTAGTAGTTAAAATAGACGTTCCTTGACTGAATTTTTTTGCATCATCTAATCTTCCTTCTGTCAATGCCAAATTGTATTTTTCTGTTGCTTCTAGTTTTATTTTTTTTCTTCTTTCTATCTCTTTTATTTTTAATTCATTAGGAGGTCCATCAAAAATATAAATTAATTTAATACCTTCACACATTAAACTTATATTTCTATAAAATAGACCACTCAAATGACTGGTTGGCTGCCCTTGATTATTTGTTAATGGTTCACCTGTCGGTCCTCTAATCGTTGCTAAAAATTGATATATTATATTAAACGCATCGACTGCAACCATTTTTCCGTTTAATTCTGAAATTGTTATAGGTTTTGAAGTAATTAATGGTTTTAGATTAAGTCCCATATTACAAATCAGATCAAATTTATTTTTAAATTTTTGAATTTTTTGAATGTTATTAGAAGAATAAATTTCATTCTTTTACGTTTTTTTCTGAGTTAATCTATCGAATTCAACAAAAATATCTTCTGCCCGTCTTCTGTTGATATTTAATAAAATTAATGGGTTTATATATTGACAAACGAATAATATTTTATGTTGTATTTGCTTTTATAACCGTGCTGAAATTCCTCCATCTACCTTAATTACTGTGCCTGTTATCCATTTAGATTCGTCAGAACATAAAAATAAAATAGCATTAGCAACATCCTCTGGCTCTCCTATTCTCTTTAGCGGAAACGATGACTCCAAAACCTTTTTTGCACCTTCATCTTGAAGATAGGGCTCCAGCAATGGACTTCGAATAGTTGAAGGGGCTACACAATTGCATCTTATATTGTACTGTCCATATTCTACAGCTATATTTTTTGTTAACATGATGATTCCAGATTTTGTAACTCCATAAACTGAAAATGGAACATTAGGTATTGCTCTCATGCCTAGCAAAGATGAAATATTTATTATATTTCCTGAATTCTGCTCCATCATAATTGGAAGTACAGATTTAATGGGTTGAAAGGTCCCCTTTAAATTTACATTGATTAGGTCTGACCATTGATCTTCTGTCATTAAATGAAAAGGTACAGGATCATTAATTGTGGCTGCACAATTTATAAGAATATCTATTTTATTAAATGCAGATATAGTCTGTTCTACAACATTTAATACTTCAGATTCATGTGCAACATCTGAAGTTACTGATAGTACATTGTTATCATCATCAAGTTCTTCCAGAGTTCTTTTTAATTTATTTTTATTTCTTCCTACTAATACAATTTTACTACCTTCTTCCAGTAACTTTTTTGAGGTAATACTTCCTATTCCGCCACTAGCTCCTGTAATAATAGTTACCTTTCCTTTTAATTTCATATATTTTTTATATTACAACTAATTAAAAGTTTTTTTATTTATTAAAAAATACAATTTTATTTATTCTATTTTAATCTCCTTTCCCTTTGGCTTGATATTTTTCTTTATATCAAATGTCACTTCCAGTATTCCGTTGTTGTATGTAGACCTAGCAGTTTCGATATCTGCTTGTTGTGGTATTTCTATATTTTTATGGTATCTT
>JAICXY010000002.1 GCA_025934495.1 Candidatus Nitrosocosmicus sp. | reverse complement strand
GGTATTATCTGATGTTGATGGTGGTGTGGTATTATCTGATGTTGATGGTGGTGTGGTATTATCTGATGTTGATGGTGGTGTGGTATTATCTGATGTTGATGGTGGTGTGGTATTATCTGCAAACGTATCATTTGGAAAGGTATCATCATCCTGAATTGCATCATTTGTTGATGGTGTATTTTTATCTGGTTTAACCGTTTCTTTTAGAGGAGTGTTGCTTATATTGTTGGAATAGATTTTATTATTCTGAGAAATTGAATCTGAACTTATACCAACTCGTGCATTATCAATAGTGTTATTATAAATTGTGTTGCCATTTGACCCAGCTTTCAAAGTAATTGCTGCTGTATGAGTATTAGAAATTTTATTATTGTATACTTGATCGCTATGCGACGTGGTTAGTTCTATAGGTATATTCTGATTGTTTATTATATTGTTTCTGGCAATTGAGTTGCTGGTATTTCTACTAAAAGAAATTCCAGCTCCATTGTTATCATGTACTGTATTACCGTCAAACAATATGTTATAACAATTCAGGGAACAAATTATAGCTGTACCATTATTATTATAAACGGTATTGTTTCGAATTATCATATCGTGTGTTCCTGTATGAGGATCAATGCCATAATGACCACTATCATGAATTACATTATTTTCAATAAGCATGTTACCTACACCAACTGAATAAAATCCAAAATATAGGTGATCAATGTTGTTATTTCTGACAATACTTCCATCACCGGCGTTATAATGGAGTCCTTCTGCCTTTTTCCCCCATCCGGCTTCATATCCTAAATATCCAAGATATGAATTGGTGATGTTTGTAGTTCCTGTTGCATGGGGATCTATCATAATATATGGCCTAGGAGCTCCATGATGAGTGAGCGTGTCTTTTACCTCTATAGAACAGCTGTGGCCACACGCTCTTGTAAGAGGACTGCCTGTTTCCCTAGATCCATAACTCATTGCATAATTATTTGTTTGTGGATTCCAAGAGGTTATCTTAACTGAATCAATTTTTAAACTACCCTTTACGTGAATACCGTAGGAAAGTGTCTTTTCATCTGCAATAATCTTTAACCATGTTGTATCAGTAGGATCGATAGTTAAAGTTGATCCTGGATTTATTGTTAGATTTGCATTTAAGAGCCATTCTCCATGTGGTTCTTTATCTAAAATACCATAGTTGTTTATCTGATTAGATATATCCGTCAAAGTTGTAGATTTACACGAGACTATGATTAGTCTTTGAATACTGTTGTATTTTATACAGCTATTATGGGGTATAAATGTAGTAGCAGTTGTAGTTTGTTGCTGTGCTATTACCTGGGCAAAATCAATTTGTCCTAATGTTATTAAAAACGATATGGATAAAAATACCACAATAAAAATGCGAATGAGCGTAATCATTACTAGATTTATCGTAGGTAAATAATATTAAATACCTTTGGAAAAATTGTTATGTTTTATAAAAATTAATAATAAATACATAAGATACATTGGTGGTATTGGATTCTCAATTAGCTAAGAATTTACCTACCTAAAAATATCTTTATATGGATGATTATTTTAATTTGAGAATTGAATAATCCAAAATGGATGGATCTTGACCATCTTTGTATATAGTCTCCCTAAACGTTATTATTAATTGATCATTTCTATTCTCTATCTCCTTGAGATGTCTTCTTGAATTATTTCATTTTTTTGTATGGATTACATAACGCAAGTCCAACCTTGTGATTTCTTGTTTGACATTATAGGAATTGTAGGCTTTATCAAGGCATAGATGTTGTCATCTTTTTTTAAGATTATTAAGTGATATTATTGATGTGAAATGATTTGATATTATCGCTTATTAGGAAACAATATATAAGAATCAAATTAAATATTTTTGATGAAATTTATTTTTTTGGGAAAATAATAGTTTTATAATTTAAGTAATCCAATTAAGGGTTGATGAAACATCAATAAATAAATAATTTAAATAATAGTTTCTTATTCTTGTAACATTCACAGAAAAATGGAAATACTGATAAAATATTTTACATTCTGATTGTAGTAATTTTTATTTCAATGGTGTGAATACCGGGTTTCCAAATATTTGAATTATGTTCAAACTTATCTTTTGATATGGCTTGGATTAATGTTATTTTTTAATTTGATTCGTTTAAATCTTGATGATATCTTAACTATGTTTGCCAAACCAAAAATTCTAATAATATTTATAATCGTGAAGTTGGTTTTAATCCGTTAACATTCTAATAATACTTTGCTTTCCATATTTTATTATCCGGTATCACCAGGGACTTGGATCTCCATTTGTTATAAACTTTGTAGTCGGAAAATTATCTATTGTATTGGGTATTATTATAATAATTACCTTGTTTGCAAATCCATTTATCTTGCCTACTTTAGTATGTCTATTATTCAATAGCAATTTTCAATTCCTATAATCAATATGATGTTGCTTTTATCTTTGGCATTATTCATTCCATTAGGTGGTAGATATTTTATGAAAAATATGCACCAAAAATAACAAAAAAAACAATAGACCAAAAGGCGTTTTGATCTTTTCAATTATTTTTATTTTTTTACCAAACTTTGGGGTTTTGGAAAATACTCATTATTTCTTTTTCAATATTATTTTGTATTAGAAAATATTATTGTTCCTTTTTTACTTTTTTCTATTTATGCTCTTATAGGCTATTTTATTGCTAGGTTATGGGCATTAATAAACAAGATAGAATATCTCTATTATTGCAATGATTTGTGTAAATAACATGCTTTTAATTGTATTTGCACAACAGTTTTTCAGTATACAGATATAGCAACATTATCTGCCTTTTTCAATTTACCTTGTTATATAGGGATTTTGATTTTAAAGAAATTTGTTATAAAAAGAGTAATTAAACCGTCTATCCTTTGAGGTTAACTCTTAGTCGTTTTTTACCATAGTGTAGATGGCAAACATAATGTCAAAGGTAGGTTTTCTTAATAAATGCCGTTCAAATGGGGGTTAGGATTTGGGTCAGTTCTATTGTTTCTATAATAGGGATTTGGAGAGTTAATAGATTTGGACATCTTTTTGAATCTTATGCAATAATATCGTATATCATAATTGCTCTTTTAACTTGAAGGAAAATATTTTATATAAAACTTATTTATAATATAAAGACAAATTGTTAACCTAATTTTCAGGTTAAATAACATAAATTATTGAAAAATAATAGTAAGGAAAAAAAGTAATCGATCAATTAAAAACAGTTGATAACATTGAGGGTAACAGAATATGATGCTAGTGCCCATAAGCAAATCTTTGTTTCTTTCTTGAGATGGTCAGTTGAAACTTAAATTTATGAGAACAATGGAGTCGCTAGTATCAAATCTCCTTTTCTTTTTAATTTTTAAATATTTTTTATTAATGAATAAATTTAAAACATCATTATTTGCAAAATTAAATATCTTTTTATTCTAACTTAATAATATCATCTAAAACAATATGTATAATAATTATAATTTCTATTTTTATATTAAATCCTTCTTACCATTATCATTATAATAAAAGATATGATGTCTTAAAGCTTGCATTAGTTAAAAAGCAGTTTGTTCTCTATCGAACAATCGCTTATGTTCTGCCATCATACATCTATTGTAAACGACATCAATCCCATTTTCTTTTGCTTTCTTTTCCGCTTTTTCGTTGTAAATTCCTTCTTGCATCCAGAATACTTTCACTTCATTTTTTTTTATAGCGTCTTCTATTACGGGAATTACATCAGCCGACCTTCTAAATACGTCAACAATATCTATTTTTTCTGGTATGTCTGCAATATTCTGGTATGATTTTTTTCCAAGAACTTCTGTAACTGTAGGGTTTACTGGAATGATATTATATCCATGCTCAATAAGATACTTGGGTACATAGTGCGATGGTTTTTCTTCATTTTTTGATATTCCTACAACTGCTATATTCTTTAATCGATAAAAATCCTTTATTTCAGAATCCGTATGTGAATCTGAGTTCATATAGGTATCTTTGCTTTTTGTCATATTTATTACTGATCAACTAAAAAATATCTCTTATTTTTGGATTTTAATATTCCATTGTAAAAGATTTTATAAATTTTTGTACTTTAAATACATTTACTTATATTAATAGGATAAAACAGCTAATTCTTTCACTCCTATTAGGTTGACTCAATCAAAGTAATGGTCTTTTTCCTTTATTAAATCTATGACATAGAGGTTTTATTCATTTTATGTTGTATACTAAATAGATAAATTTCGCTTTCCATTTTGGTCTCTTGCTCTATATTATAATTATTACTTTTTTGGCTCTTTTAGTAAGAAAATAATTTTTTATTTAATTACTATATTTTGAGTTTTTCAGGTCGCATCTATAACGGGATTTACCATTTTAGGATATTATCTATAGCATATAGATGACATCTGATGAATTAGTGGGATATGAATATAGTATAGGATCATTGAGATCTTTTGTAGTAAGACCTAATCGTATGGCTATTGAAAATATGTTTATAACTTCATCCGCATGAGGGCCTAATATGTGGGCACCCAAAATTTTTTCACTTCCTTCCTCAACTAATACCTTAAATCCAGAACAAGTTTCACCTACTCGCCTGGAAGAATACCATTCAGAGGTATTTTTATGATTAATTTTAAATTGTAATGCTTGCTCTTTGGCGTGATTTTCATGCAAACCTACGGTTGCTAGAGGGGGAATAGTAAAAACTACGCTGGGAAGGCCTTTATAATTTACTTTCATGGTGTTTCCATTTAAAAGATTATTTGATACGATATTTCCATCATAACTTGCTACAGGAGTCAAAGGTGAACCGCCACTTGAGACTGCTGCAACATCTCCCGCTGCATATATGATTGGATTTGAAATACTTTGAAGATATTCATTTACCTTTATGCCCTTGGTATTATATTCTATTCCGCCTTTATCCAGATCTAATCCTTCGATGTTTGGCACCCTGCCGGCACCATGTACTACCATATCAGCTTTCAGTGTTGTTATTGATTTGTTCTCTTTGGTTGAATCTGAAGTGCTAGAATAATGAACAACTAATTTACCATTATCCGTGTAAGAATTGGATTGAAGCCTATCGATTCTTTTAACAGTTGTTTGCAATAAGACAACGATACCAAGGTCTTGACTCTTTTGCATTAACATATTGACAAGATCAGAATCAAAGTTTTCTAACGGTTGTTTACCGCGATGTAAAATTGTGACTTTTGAACCGGCCCGCACAGCAATATGTGCAAATTCGAATGAGATGTAGCCTCCACCGATAAATGCAATATTATCTGGCAGACTATCACTTTCAAACTCTAAAAACTGGTCGCTTGTAATGACATTCTCTGACCCAACTATGCCTAAATTAGCAGGTTTTGCTCCTGTTGATACTAAAATATTTTTACCTTTGAGCATACTATTATCGTTGTTAACCGATCTATTCTTATAATCGACTCTAATTGTATCTGGACCCATAAATTTGGCATGTCCGTGGAAGGGAACAATGCCAGCTTTAATATAACTATCCTCCCTCTCCTTTGGGAAATAGTCGGTAAAAGTTCTTTTAAAGTTTATTAAATCGTGCCATTTTATATGAATTTCGCCTGAATCACTGATACCTTTATTTTTGTGGTTGCGGGTTGAATCGATAATCTTTGCTGCCTCAACTAGAACTTTTTTTGGTTCACATCCGCGTAAAGCACATGTCCCCCCGAAAGGTAATTGATCTATAATGGCAACATTCCATTTTTTTGAACGACATTCTGCTGCTACAGTGGATCCCGCTGTACCTGTTCCTATTACAATTAAATCAAAAATATTAGTATCAGCCAATCATTAATAATAATAACTTTAACTAGATAGATTTTTCTGTCGCTCTTATACTTGAAATCTTTTGCATAATTGATTTAAATATTTTGGGTTATAGAATTTTAAATATGTTTGCTTCTTTTTTTTATATTTTATATATGTGTTGTATTAACAACTTGAACATCTTAATTTTTTTGTTTCGGATCAGAATAATTCATATATATTTCGAAAAGATAAAACCATGTTAAAAATATGAAACCTTTTCTTCTTTTGAAGATCCTATCATATGAAAGCAAAGAAAGGACAAGAAATTGATCAATTTTTGATCATATAGCTATTTATTCTAATAATGCGAGATCTAATATCTGCTCATATTTCCAAAAAAACAAAATGTTGTTTATATTCGATAGTAATTTTTTTTTATTTATTGTGCAAAATATATCATAAAAAATCCTGATTATATTAATGGCCTTTTAATTAACGTTTTACTATGAAATAAAGATAACTAAAAAATTCTAAATAAGGTGACAATTTATGAGATTAAATAACAAAAAGATTATTTTGGAAAATCAATCTATATCTCAGGCTCTAAATGATAATATATTTAGTCCATAAACAACAAAAATATTGTTATTTAAATAAATGGATCTAGTAAAAAGGTATGTTTTTCAATGATCTAATCGAATGTTTTTTAAATACTTGAAAATTAAAGATAATCATATTGGTAGAAACCAAAAAGGTAAAAATAAATTTGGAATTAGAAGTAGATATACCAGAAGATATAATTAAAGATAAAAGTAGATGTGATAATGTAAAAGAAGGTATTATAAAAAGTATTAGTAAAGGACTATATGAGCAAGGTATAATTTTTAGAATTATTGATTCTAAATTTGAACAATAATATTTGCAATACGTTAAACCACTATTTTATTATCTTAGATATGACCTTCATATATTTTAATACTTTGTATTCAATATGCCTCTATAAAGTCAATTTTTATACGCAAGTATCTTGAGCATGCTCTCTAATATTGTAGATTGATGGGATCATTTGCTATTATATTTAATTATTATGATATTTGAAATATCTCAATTTTTATCTTTTTTATATTCAAATAAAGTGAAATAGGTAAAGCATATTGTTAATTTCCTTTCAATAGATTCTCAACAACTTCTTTAAACTCTTTATCATTGAGTGGTTGAATGTTTGAAATCTTAAGATTTTGTTCAACGTGTTCTGGTTTCTTCTGACCTATAAGTGGAGCAATAACGGAAGGACTAGATCGTATTATCTGAATCAATTTGGCTACCTGATCAGTTAATCCCATATAGTCAGGGATTTTTGCTCTAAGCAAACGACTTTGAAACAATGGAATGCTGGTAAATACTTTTATATCCAATCTATCTGCAGCTTCTAATATAGTCAAATTTTTTTCTGATCCAACACTTTGATTTTTAAGTAATAATGCTTCGCTATAAGCCAAGTTGTAAGGAAGTTGAATAAATTTAAATCCATGGTGAATGCCACCAACTTTTTCAGCGAGATTCACAACGTCTTCTAATGCTAAATATTCTTTACTATTTTGTTCCACTCTAAAGCAAGTCCATGTTGCCATTCCATAATATCGAATCTTGTTATTCGATCTATATTTTTCATATACTTGAAAGACTTTTGAAAGCATTTCTATGAATTGTTCTTTACTGATGTCATTATACCAGCTTTCGAAGGCATTATGTATGTATACCAAGTCTACCGTACTCAGATGCATATTCATTAATGACTTGTCAATACATCTTGCAATGTAGTTTGGATTGAGAACATTGTAGCCAGAACTTATATCTTTTGAATCAATTATGCCAGTTGAAATGAACATATTTTGCATATACTCCATTACGTCTATGCCAGGATAATCACCATCGTTTGTAATATATCCATTTTTGGTACAAATAAATACTTCATTCCTTGATACGATATTCTCTTTTATAAGACGGGATAATGCTCGACCGATACTTTTCTCTGACTTCATATTACGGTAATTTATGGCTGTATCTATAACATTTACAGCGCCAGATCTAACTGACTCATAAATCGCATTTTCCATAGCCTTATCATCTTCTGTATTTGGTTGCCCAAGGTACGTTCCCATACCAATGCTGGATAAATAAAGTCCATCAAAAAGACGAAAGTGACTAGATGGTTTTCCCTTTTTAATTGCGGATTCTAAATATTTTTTAGTACCGCTAGAAGTTGCATACCCCTTTAATTCTTCATATGTAAAGGACAATTACAACTCGCTTTACTGAATTCTTAAATTAATATGTTTAATGTGATATAACTTACCATTCTTCCTATTACTGATAATAATAGTATCTCGCTTTATAATTTGTACTATAATGTATCGAAATTTATGGTTATTTTATAACCAATAATAATTATCTCAATTCGGTTATTATGGGAATTTCCCATCAAGCATTTGCTTTCGGAGACTTAATAATTGTTATCTATTTAATAAAACTTTCCTGTAAAAGGTTAATAAATCATTTCATTTACTATATTTTATGACGATAAAGGGAAAGATAGCAACAGCCATTTCGATGATAATTGCTAACCAAGTTATAAAAAAAATTTTTGAAAATAAGAAGAGAAATAAGAAAAGATCTGTTTAACAGTTAAGATCTTTTTGAGAATCAAAAATATATAATTATGAGCATGCAATACCTATAAGAAAGAAATCATTCCCTAATACCACATTTGTATCTTTAAGGGAATGACGATAGGGTATATATTGCATAACTGTTTTGCTAAAATACCAATAAAAAATGGCAAATGATGAAACAAGGAGTTACTTTGCACTGTATCATAAAAGTACAGTAATTATAAAAACTGCAATTTGAAGAAGGCAAATTGGATTAAATAAAAAAGGTTAAAACTAGTTTGCATATTGTAATAGAAACATTTCTTCTTTTATTATGGCGAGTAATTTAAAACCAATATTTCCTAATGTTATTTAATGAAGAGGGAAGTTATTTTATTATATAAAAGTGATAAAGAAACCTATAGTTCTTGACAAATTAGGATAGATTTAATTCATAATCATCAGAATCACGATTAATATCTTTCCTACTATGATTTAAATTTTTATTTTGTAATTCATTTTGTTGCATTTCTTTATCTACACCTTTTGTTTTCCTTTTATTACTTGTTGCAAATCCATACCCAAATGCAATAGTTATAATTATTATTGCTAAAATAGGGCCAGTTAACATCGGAATTGTGTTTGTACTAGTTATTACGGCATACGATTCTAGAGATGCAACTGTTAGAGCTACCACACTTAGTGCGTATGACATGTACTTGAATACTTTGGTGTCAAGTATTTTGGAAAATACAGAGCGAACAACTATGCTATCTATTGTATCAACAAAAATCATCCCAATGCCGAAAAATCCTACGAGAGCAAGTGCAATTTGAACTCCGAGTGCTGCAGATGCTACTACGGTTAATGATAATGCAGAAATCTGGGTAGCTGTATCAAATCCAATACCAAATACCAACCCTGTAGCAAATGCAGAACCTAGAGGCCCTAGTATATGAGTGCGAGTCACTACTTTGCTTGCAAGGATGGCGGATCCTGTTTTTCCCCACCTTTTCATTGAATATATATTGACAGATCCAATTACACCTAATGAAATAGCACCTATAACACCACCCCAGAATGAAATTTCGTTTATTTTACTACTAGTGGTACTACCTACCACATATATTATCAAAAGCATTTCAGACAATACTGCTAGTATGTGACCAATGCTAAACCCGAGACCAACCCATCGAGCTCTTTTTTTTGCATTATGCATTCTTACAAGGTTATCTATCGAGGTGATATGATCTACATCTAGTGCATGACGCATTCCAAACATTAGCATAGATGGAATAGATACTTCAAGGAATGTTCTCAAATCTGTAGTGGGCATTTATATTATTTCTCCAGTTATTCTCATCTTTTCCATAATCTGCTTATTTTTTCATCTATATAAACTGGCGGTTGGTTTATCCAACAATCGAAAGTATTACATAAATAAATGAATAAATGAGTAAATGAATAAATGAATAAATAAAATTAAATGAGAGGATGTCTCAATAATCTTATAGAGTGTACCTTCTAGGATAGATAAAAAATGCATATGTATGTTAAGGCATTAACCCAAATTGCAAGTCGATATGCTCCAAGTAGGATGCTATCTTTTGAACTAGTGCATATTTTTAAAGTATTTCAACTTTTAAGTAAAAATGAACATATAAGTAGAGCCTTATTATGCGAAAAATTATCTCTTGGTGAAGGTTCTGTAAGAACATTAGTAAAACATTTGAAAATGCAGAATTTGATTAGTTCTACAAACCATGGAACTACTTTGACAGAAAAGGGGAAAATAATGGCGGGTGTGCTTGTAAACTCCATACCTGCAGAAATTGATATGCCGATATGTTCTATCGCATTAGGTAAATTCAATTATGTATTATTGTTAAAGCAAGCTAGTTTTGCTATCAATACCGGCATAGAGCAAAGAGATGCTGCAATAAAAGTAGGGGCATTGGGTGCTACAACACTAATTTATAGGAATTATAAATTTGTCATGCCTGGAGTCTCTTCCTCTTCTGCCCTAGATGATGATTTACTTCAAAAAGTAGAACCAGATATTGCCAAGTTTCTAATATATCATTTACAACCTGAAGATGGTGATGTTATAATTATAGGAAGTGATAACCAAGAATTGCTTAAAGCAGAATTTGGTGCAAAAAATGCAGCTCTTTTTACTATAATGAATCATGATAAACACCCACATACGTAGGTTCATAAAAATATCTGTATACAATGATAATTTTTTTAAAAAATATCTTTATTCAAATAATTTGTTTTTAGACTCGACTTTGGGAAAAATCTGTAGCCCGAATATGCCTAAATTCCTTTATAGATCTTGTAGAACATCTTCACAAAAATAGGTTATGGATATACTTGTTTTTTTATGACTATTATTTAGAAGTACTGTAAAGGCATCATCTTTCTTTTTTGAATATAATGAAGATGTAATGTAATCTTGTTTCAGTTTGGAATTAGTTTGATAAATACAAATCATAGAAAATAGAAAATATACATAGAAAAAGACGACTCTCGAATATCATTTTATACAAAGTGATGGAACTGCTATAAACAAGGCTAATTATTATTATGGCTTTGAGGATTCATTATTATCGAATCGACAAAAGATAAAGGAATTCTTTCAATCAGTGTGTAAAATGAACTAAAAATATATTTGTGGTAGCCGCAGAATGTTTTCTTTAGAATATTGTAAATTAATATGGAGGGCACCTAGTTTCTACGGATGGTGATGGAATGGTGTATCCACTTGCAATCTTACCAGTTTTTGAAACTGAATCATTGTATTATTTCTTTTTAGAAAAAAGCATTATTGAAAGAACAATTTAGCAGTCTATAAGGATAGACTTTGGAAATGCTTTGATGATTGATTCCCTTGAAAATGAGTAAATATAAATTAAAGCATAAAAGATTTGGCTTAATTTTTTGTGAAATATCATAATAAAGAACAAATAATTTAAGATAATGATGTCCTTATTGTAAATTTATATCGTACTATACCAATTAGTATAAGTACACAAACTAGGAATTTCTAAAACATAGGGAAAATTTTTGATAAAGTTTGAATACATAAGCTAAATGATATAGTAGGTAATAATTCCTGTTAGTTTGAACATTATTTCTTATAATGATAAAATGTATCCATAATTTTTATATTTGCGTATTTTTATAATACCTTAAAAACTTTCTATTTACTGTTGAAGTAATTGACAAATTGTGGTATTTAAAAGGCTTTTAAACCATTTGTTACCATTTAAATACTATAGCGGTTATATTATATTGATGTCTAAACAAGATAAAAAAGACACTACGATATCAACAACAGAAGGTACCACTAGCGTCTCTAATAATGATAATTTTGGTCAAAGTAGTAATAACCATTCTCGACAATCATCTTTTAATAGACATGCTGAAGAGAATAAACAATCCATTGAACAATCTTTAGATGAAACCAAAAGAAATATCCAAAAAAACTTGGATGAAGCTAGAGGTCAAATTCCACGTTACACTCAATCTATTAGTGATGCACAGGAGCATGCAATCCAAGCAACAAAAGAAATAGCAGATAGCTATATTGAATATCAAAAACAAGCACTAAACTCCTTTCAATCTATATTTACTCCATATGTTGAAAATATGAATAACAATGCATGGAATAACCAAGATTACATTGGTAAGAAACTTCCAGAAATGTATTCAAAAGTAGTTAGCAATTATGCAGAAAATACTATGGCAGCTAACAGAATGTTCAATGACCTTGCCTTTGCAAATGTTGATTCATTTAAAAATTTAGCTAATACTACAAAAGAACACTTTAAACAATTAGCAGAAATTGGTAAAAGAAATGCAAGAGTATGTGAAGATATACATCATCAAGATAATCAGGACAATACAGTTTCTTCCACTACAACATATAGTCAAAATAGATAATAATAAACAAAAATAATCTACTAACCAAATTATTTTTAATATTTTATTGTGCCCTGTTAACTTAGGGTATTATTTTTTTATTGTGTTGATCAATGAATAGATTAATCCATTGTTCTATATGATGTAATATACACTTGTTCTCTTTACAAGGAAAATAATCACCATCAAAACTTTCTATTCTATCTTTTATGTATTGCATTGTTCTTTCAATGAGGCTTTTTTCAAAAGAAGAATGAATATGATGATGTAGATTCAAGAATTTACATGCTTGCGATGGATGCCGAATACTACCATCGTCTGATGAAACTTGATATTTCCCATACTCTTCTACAACTTTAGACAGAATCCCCTCCGCCACAAACATATTTCGTATTTCGCTCTATTGATGTCTGAAATGAAAGAATTTCTTTATGCTTTGGTTCTATAACTATCCATCAAAGCCATATTAATTCAGAAGAGCCTGCCTTTGTTTCAGTTTCATCAATTATGTTTTTTGGATTTTCTTATTCTTTTAATATTTCCGTGATTTGTACTTTTAAATCCAATTCCAGATAGAAAGTGACTTTTTTAATATGTGCAAAAAAGATAATGCTTTTACAGCACTTCTAAATAATAGTCATAAAAAAACAAGTATATCCATAACCTATTTTTGTAAAGGTGTTCTAATCCTAAGTTATAAAGATATGTTGTATTAAATCTATATATTTTACCTTAAAATAAGGGCCTTTTATTTGTATTAATTCTTTAGATTATATAAAAAAATTATACAATATCCCATAATAGTGTATATGCATTATCTTTATTTT
Organism: Candidatus Nitrosocosmicus sp.; assembly: GCA_025934495.1. Classification (GTDB taxonomy): domain Archaea; phylum Thermoproteota; class Nitrososphaeria; order Nitrososphaerales; family Nitrososphaeraceae; genus Nitrosocosmicus. The sequence continues at coordinate 57,128 of JAICXY010000002.1, read as the reverse complement.
AAAGAAAAGAAAAAAGTAACACCGCAAGTTTGTCTTTGCGAAAAGATTATGAATAATTATTTCTATTAAGATTTTATTCAATAATTAGTATTTACTGCCTATGTCTAATTCGTTCATTTGTATTTGTTGAGAATGGTGATGTACAGTCATACTTTTAATTATTGTAACAATGCAATTAAGTATTATATTTAATAATTCTTTAACAAAAGAGGATTGGATTGCTATAATCGTAATATGTTTGATATTTGATATTATAGTAAGTTACCTTTTAAAAAAACAGGTTGTTACTTTTAGTACTGCTTTTCTCAATTTATATATTTGCTGATTTTTTCTTTATTTTGTATCCATAGTAAAATAATGGTTTATTCAAAAACTTTGGAAAAACAAAATAAATAATATTCTAAATTTAAAATAAATGACATTATTAATAACCTGTAAACTCTTCAACCATGATTCTATCCTTCGGAATTCCTAACTCTTCTTGGATCAAAGATTGCATAGTCTTTAACATGCCAGGTGGACCGCATATATAAAATATTGAATTTTCTAATACTGTATTATCTATATACTTTAAAATCATTGCTTTATCTATCCTTCCATATTCACCTTTCCAAATATTCAAAGATGATGATTTTTCTTTTGAATATTCTTCAGTAATGGTATAAACAATCTTTATGTTTTTATTTATGTTTGCCCATTCATCAAATTCTTTTTTAAATAAAATATTTTCTTGATTTTTATTAGAATCAAACATTATAATTTTTATTGGTTTCTGCTTATCTGTTGCATATTTTATCATACTCCTAAATGGAGTAACACCTATACCACCGGAGAGAAATATCACTGCGGTAGTCTTTGAATAATCCTCAGGTAATACAAATTGCCCTTCTGGACCTCTAATCTTTACCGTAGTGCCCTCTTCTAATGTTTCAAGTCTTTGTTTATATGGTGAATCCCTGATTCTGGTACTTAGCATTATAAAATCCTCAGTTGGTGAAGATGAAATTGTAAAATGTCTTACAGGACCTTTAGGGTCATTATAAACTCCTCCAATATCAAAAAATGCAAATTGACCTGCCTTGTATTCTAAGGATGTAAACTGCTGATGGTTGTTCTCTTCTACTTCTCTATCTTCTCCCTGTTTATTTTGTTTACGGAACTTAAATGACATTACATCAGTACCATTAACTTTTATTTTTTCTAAAAGTGCTAATTCTACATTGGGTGTTTTGCTAACACCTTGCCTTTTAATTAATATTTGATTACCGTCAATTTTTATTTCATACGTTAGTTCTGGTTCATTTGCTGGAGGATTAGTAACCTCCCCTGTTCTAACATCAAATTTAGAGCCATGCCATGGACACTCTACTTGATATCCTGAAAGAGTACCATCTGCAAGAGGGCCGCCTTCATGTGTACAGATATTACCAATTGCATAATATTTTCCCTCGACGTTTGCTATTAGTATTTTATGACCATCAACTTCCACTTCTTTCATCTTAGATGGTGGTATATCTTTTACATCGGCAACTTTAGTAAAACTCTCATCCAATATAAATATCAATTTTAGTATATATATTCAAAGGGTATATGATTTTCGATTTATTTTTCTTTAACATTCTAAACTATTAAAATGAAAATCATAGTAAATTTATACAAAAAGCTTAAGTTCTGTATAATATATGCTATGTTTTCCTATATTGTCATAACATCTTTAGCTTGTCATTCTTAACTATGACAAGCAATTGGCAGCAAGTGGACGAGTATATCTAATAAAAATCATGGCAGTGATTACAAATATTTTACAATAGGATGTACTTTTGTTTACACATAGCTCTTAAAGTGATTTGTATTATTCTATCTTTTTCAATTTATAATTTATTTTCAGAATATTTTGAGATTATTCCAATGTGTTATATTTTGAATTTTTATTATAATTATAAAACATTTACTCGATTTACAATTTTGTTAAATATTCATTAGGATATTTCAATAAGACTTAATTTGTAACCGTTTAACAAATAGAATAAGGCATTTTGTCTGATAATATGTATATGTGTATGTAATGAATGTTTTTGTTTCATAAAATTAATTTTTATCCCATCAGGTATTTTTTAATACATGCATGATTGTCGGAGTTTTCATAACGGATTATAATAATGGTATACATTGATAGATCCTATCTATCACCAAATGTTGATCCCACTTTACACCCAATCCGGATTATCTGAAGCATACTACAATTTTATGGTGAATATTCTATAATGTTCGTGATAAAATGTATATGATAGGCAATTTTGTATTATTTTCAAAAGAAACTAGTACTGCAAACATAATCTTGCACCTTGGGAAAATGACAAAAAGTAAACTCTGAAAAACATTGAAATAATATAATACAATCTCCTAAAAGATAAAATATTCTTTTATCCCAGATATTTGTACTTGTGCATTTACAAAAATTACTTTTGCATAACTGCAGGACTATTTATAATGATATTTGTTTTTATAATTTGAAGTTCATTATTTCTTTGGGCTTGTCCGATTTCCTCAGATGATTTTAATAGTCTAGCATTTGCATTTTTATTCCACTTTATAAAATTGAGTTGAACCAATGGACTATAATATTTATCTCCTGGTAGAGCAGATGCAATAGGAAGTTGAAATCCAAAAGGTCCCTCTCCCTTTATTCCATTAATAAAATCATATCCTTGTTGAATGTATAATTTTGGAATAGATGATAAGATGGGTGCAAAGTTTATTCTATGTCCAAAACTATCATTTATTGAAGCAGCTGTTTGATTATCTGATGAATCAGTTGCAATAAAAAATGCTAATCGTCCATCGACATATCCTTTTGATAGATGAATGGAAATTGTATCATTGGATATTGCAAAAATGTTGGAACTGTTACTAATTACAGTTATAACGCATATAATAAGTATAATAGGAATTACTACTCGGAATTTATTTGACATCTGTTTAGTAAATTACATTCTTACTTTTAAAATTTGGTCTATCTATCTCGAGTGCAAGAAATAATTAAGATTAATTATTTGAATTAATTTTTTTGTAATAGATAAGATTTCGTTGATTGTTTCACTCCTCCGGAAAACAACAACCATTGGTCAAAAATTACAAATAAATATTATTTCAAATATCAAAAGAAAATTCCTAGAGAATCCAATTTTATGTTTTTTTATAATACAAGAGATGCTTACCCAGAATTCTACAATACCTTCTATTTAAATTATATTTTATTCTTTTATTAATAGATTAAAATCAATATATGAGGTTCCTTTGAGCTATCGACAAAACTTTATATAGAGTTAGTTATGGAAGTCCAAAAGCTACTATAGAGCCTTGTCCTACTGCTCCTTGTGGAAATGAGCCTTTAGATTTGCCAAAATCACCTATTTGTATCTTGCCTGTTGGTACAAAAAGCATCCCATTTCCTATAGATGGACCTACTGGACTTATTGGCGCATGGACATCAAATTCCCAAAGTTTCTTACCGGTTTGTTTGTCTAATGCCAAAATTACACCAGACTTTGTTGTTGTAACATGTTTTGTGTTTTCTTTTATATTTTCTGAAAAAGGTATATAACCTGCAAATAAAATGTTATTGGTAACTAGTGGAGAAACCCTTGGTGGAAATTCTGTTTTATATTGCCACTTTACTTTTCCTGTTTTTAAATCCATTGCAGCAATCGTTCCATTAAGTAAACCTTGTTCTATAGTGTGTGGAGCAGCTATTCTATGTCCTGCAACCCCTCCTCCTTCATCACTATCTGTGAAATAATTTACACCTCTATTAGTAGCGGCAATATATAGTGTGCCATCACTATTATCTACTGCATGATAATTGAATATACCATATGACCATATCATGCCACTGCCTTTGGAAGATGGAATTGCATCAGTATTGTTTTGAGTTCCTAGAGTGTTCCACCATATTACTTTTCCTGTGGATGCGTCCATTGCCATAATGTTTCCCATCTTATCATGACCTATGATTATCTTTTTTTGTGTTCCATTGTCAAAAGTAACCTTGCTTATGCTACTACCCCAAGAAGTATCCCAATCATGTGTATCAGGAACTTTTACGGGTAATGCCGTGCCATAATCTATGAATGGAGTTGCCCATACTATGTTTCCATTATTAATGTTTACAGCTATCATGTGATTTGCATATAGGTTAGGTGTCTGTTGTCTTGTACTGGCATTGAAGTTAGGAGATGGGCTTCCTAATGGCATATATATAATTCCTGTTTCTGGATCAAGTGCTCCATCCGACCAAGCTGATGCATCCCCATTGAAAGGAGGTGCTTTGCCGTGTTTAACCCATTCACCTGATGTGGTCTGTCTGTTCCACTTTATTTTACCATCAGTGGCATTAAGTGCTGTGATGTTTCCCTGTACATATCCAACACCATTAGCGACATCACCACCTGCTGCTGAACCTACGACTACAAAATCTTTCCATACGATAGGAACAGAAGGAATGTTATAACCTGTTTTGGGATTGCCAAGCAGTGATGATTGCCATACAATTTTACCATCTGTAGCATTAACTGCAACAACCGTTGCATTATACCCAGTAGAAGCAAATACAATTCCGCTATTAAAGGTCAAACCCATGGTTGGACCGGTACCAACATGAACTTTCCACAAAACTTTTCCATTTCCATTATCAAATGCTATAATATTGCCAGCATAATCTTGAACGTAACCTTTGTCGCCAATGATTATAGGTGAATCTTGAATTTCTACATCGTTGATTAATCTCCATTTTATCTGTAAGTTGGCTACATTGTCTTTTTCGATTACTGTCTGGTTGCTATATCTAGTTCCGTATATATCGTGATTTATGGTTATCCAGTTATTCTTGTCTTTTGAATCTCCATTGTCATGGTAAGTATCAAATGCTTTTGATGGCGAAAATGGACCAATACTTTGTTTATTTAGAAGTATGTGATCAGAAAGTATTTTGCTTTGAGAAATATTCTTGTTGTCTATATATTTTAATTGCTGTTGAGAATGATGATGCTCTCCTCCTCCTCCTCCTCCTAAATTTGTAGATATGCCCATAGATGATAAAAAAGTAAAATTAATACAAGACAAAATACCGATAACAACAACAACAACAACCACCATTATTATAAACAAATTTAACAAAACTGCGGCTAATGATGTCATTTTCAAAGCCATTTGGTTACAAAAAATATTTCCAAAGCTCAAATATTATCATAAATTTATGTTTATATTATTTAAAAAATGTATCGTAAACCAAATAATTTTCATATAGTGGGATATTTTCGATTTTAATTGGAATATGTCGTAATAAATGTTTTCATAAATAATGTATTCAATTTTCTTTTCTCTTTATGTGATTGTATTTTAGAATCCTGTTTCAATTAGATATGAGAAATTATTAGATTGATTCTAATTGGGTATGTCCCAATAAAGAAACAGCATAATTTGACATTAATATTTTTTTTCTTTAATATTATTTAACTATATAAAAAAATACTTATCCATCAAAATATTTATCCCACTTTTTGTTATATTTTCTTGAACTATATTCTATTTTTTTCTTTAAATCTAATATTTTCGTATTTGTTCTTTACATTTAATTTAATAAAAGGTGATTTTGTTGCTAAGATCTTCTGCAAATTCATTTATAGGCTTGAAGCCGTTTTGAAATCATATGATATCAAAATAAATATTTAGATATCTATGCCCATAAATTAGAATCTAATTGATATGCATACTTCTTATTCTTTACTTCTTATTCTATAAAAAGGACCTATTGATCTCAAAGCCTGTTTGATCTTTTCCTAATATTATCAAAACCATTATTTATAAAAGCATTTTTCTGTCGCATTTGTATTTTAAAACTTATGTAGATATATACTGTTAGGGATTTCTATGATATCTAATCAAAAAGTTGTAATAGTAACGGGTAGCTCCAGTGGTATAGGCAGCGAAATCTCCCTTCTACTTGCAAAAAATGGATTTATTACGTATGCTATATGAGAAACTTGCAAAAAGGTTCAGATTTGAAATCTATTGCAGAAATTGAAAGACTACCATTGCATTTTTTACAACTAGATGTTACAGATGAGAGAACGATCAACACCTCAATCCAAACAATCTATAATGAAGCTGGCAGAATCGATATATTAGTAAATAATGCAGGTTATGCGCTATCCGGAACCTTTGAAGACATTTCTATCGATGAAATAAAAACACAATATGAAACAAATGTATTTGGATTGATAAGAACAACTCAGGCTGTTCTTCCAATAATGAGAAAACAAAAGTCCGGAATGATAATCAATATAAGTTCAGGGCTTGGAAGATTTGGAAGGCCTTTGCTTTCCGGATACGTAGGTTCTAAATTTGCAGTTGAAGGTTTGAGTGAATCCATGTCGTACGAGCTAGAGCCTTTTGGAATTAAAACCGTCATTGTGGAGCCGGGTTAATCAATACAAACTTCCATAACTCTATGATCATGGCAGAAAAATCCAAAGATCCGAATTCGCCATATTTTCCATTAATTAAAGGTAGACCGAATAATCTAAATAAATTAATAGCAAACGGATCTACCTCACAATTAGTAGCCAAAATAGTACTTGATGCAGTTACAAGTGCTAATCCAAAACTAAGATACTTGGCAGGTAAAGATATCGAACGATGGATAGAATCAAAAAAGAGCATGTCAGATGAAGATTTTATTAATATGATAAAACTAAGATAGATGCAAAAATTTTATAATTTATTGCGATATTAAAATACCAAAAAGATTTACCAATCATAAAAAAATCTTTTAAATGCTTTGTTGCATTATTCCTCCTCTCTAAATGCATTTAGCTAACCTATATCAATAACCTTATGAATTGGTCCCTTATACAACAATCTCTACATAGAAGTTGAAATCTTACTAGGATTTGATGTCATTGATAACTGGGATATTGAAATAAAAGAGATGGACAAAGTCAAGGTTGGATTATGAATCTTTCATTATTCAAATACATTTCTTCTTTTACTGTTTGGATATGCTATAGCATACATTCATTTGTCATACCGACAAACTGGAGGAGCTATTGCACAAGGACACTTTAAAGGAAACCTGTCATCTATCCTCGATTTAGAGGACAGTGCCTCGATAAAAGAAATGTAAAAGATAAGCAATGATATTTGAAGATACGTATAGTAGCAGTAGATGTGAAAATCAAGAAAATTCTTTCAATGAAAGTAACTACTGATGGACATGTTCATGATGATAACAAGATTTTATCCGAATTGATTGAGAATATCATAAAAGCAGAAATGTAACAGTAGCAATAGGCAAATTGTTAGGTGATGATGGCTCCTATGAAGGTAATGATGTTTTATATGTGTCAATAATGCAATCTTGTTATGTATTAAAGTAAGAATACCAGAGTGATATGGAGGGAAAATAGGACACATCCTTCGAAACCTATTCGTTTTAGCTCAAAGAAATGATTTACAAAAGTGTAAGGATGGCGTAATGGACAAAGGATGATTGTTTGTTGAAACAATTTTTTCTGCTATAAAGCGAATATTTGATGGTGAATATGTTTATTCGATGGTTAGATTGAAAATATGGTACACAAAATGATGCTAAAAGCATAGTTGCAGAACAAGATAATATCGATTTAGATAAAATCTGCTATATGGTATAGAATTTAAGAATCATGTAACCAAATATAATAAAAAAAAGGAAATAAAATTTATGATGTACTTCTTTTACTATTTCCTTCACTTCTGCTATTGGGCTTTATGAGAATACTGCCATATAATTTGGTTGTAGAGCGAAGCAGCAAACCATTTCGCATTTCTTAAAAGATGCCTGATATACGTTATATATAGGAAGATGATGAAATTATGCAACGAAACATCTTTCAAATACTTTATAAAATATCTATAAGAACTAAAATAAAAGAGACTAAATAACGATGATAATTAAAAGCCAAAGAGCAAAGAGGGCGATATTGGCTGCTTTGGCTGATGAGGAAATGGTAAAAATATTGGATTCCGTTATGAACCATTCTAAATCCATTAATGATATCATACGGGAAAGTAATATTGCACATACTACATGCTATCGTAAAACTAAATGGCTGCTAAAAGAAGGACTTATTATAATTGATAAAATTGTAATTACTCCGGAGGGAAAAAAATTTAGTTTGTTTCATAGCGTACTAAAATCAATTAGCGTTAAATATGAAAATTATGATGTAATTATTGATGCAGAACAAAATTATGATATTATAAAAAAGACAATGGCAAGATTTTATTCGTTTGAGTAAATGAGAAAAGAAATAATTATTTTAAACAATATCATCTTTAGGATTATCCATCATTTTCTTTTTCCTTGGCTCTGAGCAGTAAAATCTTGCCCATATCATAATAGCAAGAAATACTGCTGCAATAACATGTATTAGTGATCCCATCGCCGGTGTTAATATTGAAAATATGAAAATTCTATTGTTATTATTCTCTATTAGTTGCCCTATAAAATACAAAATAATAAATACAAAAATTTGAAATTGAAAGCTTTTTATGCTCCTAGATTTGATCGATAGCCACATAAATATCATTAATGGTATCAAAGTTAGGACTGTTGTAATATCACTTGTAGAATGCAATAAATCTAGATTATTGTTAATATCTATTTCTATCATTTGAATCATTGTTTTAGTTTATGTGATTTTCTTTCTCTCCTAACATACCAAAGATAAATTAATCCAAAGAAAAGTAATACTAATATTGATAATGGCTCTAATATTCCTTTTGCTAATTGTTTAAATTCCATGATTTGGGCGATATGATAAACACCTTGGATTATTAAAAAACTAACAAGTATTATTGATATATTCTCAAGATATTTTTTATTATTTTTATTATTATGGTTCTTTGATTTTAATAAAAAATAAATTGGAACTAGGGCTGCAATAAAATATGCAATAGATTCAATAAAATTATAGTAATATTGGGCCTGCAGCAAATCTAGACTATTTCACCACTACTACTTAGCAATAACTTATAGTGGTAGTGGAGATTAAAAAACAGATCCTTAAATCCCATACGTGAAATCCAGGCATGAAATTCGTATCCTTGTTTATACGAAAACAATGTGAAAAGAAATTAAGGAAAATGAATACAAAAACAAAAACAAAAACAAAAACAATAGGTATGGCCATTACAGCTATATTATTATCTACAATGATGCTTGGCATTAGTAGCCAAAATCTACATTACGTAATAGGACAAACATATACATCAGGAACAAATGTAGGTGATAACTATAAAAAAAATGTGTCCGGAACAACCAATACCAATACCAATACCAATACTACTACTACTACTACTACTACTGCAGTAATACAAATTAACCCCAGTAAATCTCTCGATAGGGAATTCTGGATAAATACAGTTCATCTTGATGGAATGACAAATATTAATGCTGGTATAAAATGTGACACTTGTAGCCAGAATACTCCACTTCATCCCGCAGAGAAGCCTCCAATAAGTTCAAGTATTCCAAATGGAGGTGGATTTGTGGTAACGGCACCAAATAAAGTAGGAGCTTGGGATTTCAGATCATTTACATTTTCACCGGATCAAATAGTAGTCAACCAGGGTGATAAAGTGACTCTACATTTCATAGGTGTACAAGGTGCACATCATCTCATTACTGTAGATGGGGTGGGTACCTTTCCACTTTTGAGGGGACAGATACATACTGTATCATTTGTAGCAAATAGTCCTGGAATAATACCCTTCACATGCCACTTGCATATGCCAAATATGGTTGGTCAGATATTGGTTTTACCCAAATGAGTAAAAGATTATTACAACTACAATCCACTTTTTTCTAATTTGTAAAGATATTATTATCTTTAGTATTACGCAATAAGATTAAGTTATTCTAAAGATTCGTCATTTGCAATTTTTGCATTTTTAACCTATTTAACACTTTATGAATAATCTATGTTTGAAGCGCGCGGAGGGAATTCAAAGCATTGCTTTTCAAATGAGGGTTCCCTGATTTTGAAAAATTTTGCATACCTTTGTATTATGAGAAATGGCTTATTCTATCTTGGCTCTATTAACAGCTGTGTAAACACAAAGGTACGTCATCTTGGAAAGTATTTGATCGCTTTACAATGATTTTTATAATGAATATTCATCCATATACTGAATGCTTGTCATAGTTAAGAGTGCAAGATAAATATGCTATTGTAATAGATAAACACAATTATTTTACAGGAAAGCATAATATACATTTTACATGACTGTTAACCTTACGATTTTATCAACTATTTTAAATACATAAAAAAATAAATATTATATTTCTTGGTATATTTTCTATCATATCTTGCTATTCTATTTATATTTATTGATTTAAACTAAGGAACAATCAAAAAACCCCATTTTCTTCTCTTTCACTATCTATTTTTAAACACTCATTTTCAACATCCAGAAATTGAAAAGAGTAAAACATTATGGTAATACCAAGATAGCATCGGATAAAATGTAATATCTATAAACTAAATGCTAATATATTTTAAATAATAGCAATATTAAAAAATAAATATATCATTTGTCGCCTGAATAAAAAGCAAAGAAAACATAGACAAACAACTAAAACAATGCACATGAAAAGTTCAAGATTATGAAAATTTAAACTTGTGAGAATCCTTCTGGATTGCAATACGTGGATTTCCAATAGGAAGAATTATGTAATTTATATTTACTTACAAGATCTCTTGCATAATTAGGACCATTAAAAAAATTTCTACTATTACAACACATCTTAATCATATTCCGCAAATTAAAATGTAAATATTAAATAATTTAATTGATAATCATAAAATTATGATGGGAGTATAATTATGCAAGTTCTAGAATATCAATTTATAAAAATATCTATAATAAATAACAAAGTGTTAATCAATCAATGCTAAAAGTATCTATACATAAAAATCATATGGTAAAGCAAAATAAAAGCATGCATCAAATCTATTCTAATTGAATATCAATTTAAATTGTTAATATCTATAAAAATTGGCAATATTTATGAACAAAAAATACTCTGATCTATAATTTTTAAAAGATTTTATTTAACCTTTGTTCAAAATTGGTTATGAGTGTCCATAGTTCCAAAGAATTCCTGGAAATTAAAGAATCTAGCAACAATCACAATAATCCTAGCAAATTTTCCCAAAAATACAATCTAGATGAAATAATATATACAATAATTTTAAATGGGAAAGAAAGTAATGGAAAATATTCTCTTATACAAATAACATTTCCATATGAAAAGGAAAAAGAGGTACCTTTGCATAAGCATTCATTAGAAGATGTTATAATATATGTAATCGAAGGATCTTTTATAATTCGATATGGGAATGAAAATATTAAGAGTATTCCAGGTATGGTTTTAAAATTAGAAAAAAATATAGAGCATTCCTATAAAAAAATTGGTCCTGATAAAGGAAAACTATTGGTATTATTTACACCGGCAGGATTTGAGAATTACTTTAGAGATTTAAATTCATCATCACCAGAAATTAAAGGAGATTTGAATATTTTAGGTAAAAATGATGATAGAATACGATTGCATCTTTTAGAAAAAACATATGGATGGACTTTTAGCATGTAAATATATTTTTTATTAGGACTAATATTTTAGCAATATAGAATACTATAGATCGGATATTAATGCCTTAATCCATTGCCTGTTTGTTTCTTGAGGTTCTCGTGTAGGTCAGAAACACTATTACCGATAACAAATCAGGGAAAGGAAGGTTCGTTTTTCCTTGTTTTTTGACAATGTTATTTTGCTTTTTTTATATTCATGGCTATCTTGCGACTATATGTTTGAGTGAATCTCTTGGAGTGAAACTTGAATGTATGAACTTGTGGTCTTGGACAAAGTATTTCTTTTACGTTCTTCCTTATATGTGAGACATGGTCATAATTCTAGATACATTGTATTTACCGGCCCTGTTAACTTAAGGAAAAACCTCTAGTTTGAAAATGACTATTTTATCTATAAGGTCTAGAAACAGAAGAGAACGCCTTCACAAATTATAGGTTATAGGCTATACTTGTACTTTTTAGGTCTATCCTTCAGAAACACTGCTAAAGCGTTATAATTTTTACTTTTAGTCAAGATATATCCTGTATCTATTTGAAACTAGATTCAAAAATACAGACCAAAGAAATTTTATAGCAAAACGAAAAACAAAGAATATATCATCGATGAAACTGCGGTAAAAGTGGTTCTGAACTAATATGGCTTTGGATTCTTATTGAACCCCAAAAATAGAGAAATTCTTTTTTTCCTAATATCCAAAGAGTGAAACAGGATTGTTACTGAACGATTTCTGTCTAAAGTTGAAGAATATGATTACATTCTGTTTCAACCACAGATGGTGGCGGTACATGGTATCCATCACAAGCATGCAAATTCTTGAATCTACATTATCACCTTCATTCTTCTTTTGTAAACAAGGATGAAAAAAGTATTATTGAAAGAACAATTCAGGGTTCTGTAAGGTCTCCGTCGGACAAACACTAAAAAATAACCTTTAAACTTTCGTCGGATAGTTTTATAATTTACCACCGAATTTAATATATACTAATAAAATATGACTTGCAAATAATGGTTGAGAATAATATTTGTGAAGCGATTATATTATTTTTTATTGGTTGTGCAGGTTCTATGGTATTTCTTTCCTTGAACGTTCTATTTGGAAATGAATTTAGCTATCTAAACCATGATTCTATACACAGAAAATTTATGATTCCAATTTTTATAATAACTGGAGGGTTTATAACTACAATATATTCTTTAACTCTTCAACAATCATTAGTACCTAGTACAATATGGAAATATCTATTAATCGGAATAGGATGGCAAGGATTAGTACATAGTTTCATCACTATAAGAGATGTAAAAGAAGGCATAAGGTCGCCTCATTTAAGAGGTCAAATACAAAGATTACAAAGAGTAAATAGAGCGTTACAAGAAAATAATAGAAGATTTATCGACGGTAATTTAAATCAAAATACATGATATAATTAATTATATATGAACTTTGGACTATTAGATAATATAATGAAGGACCTGTTTGGTAGAAAGAATGAAACATTAAAAAGTATAATGAATTTTTCTGTGAAATATGCAAACGCCGATGAAAATATAAAAGATGTGGCAAGAAAGATGGTAGACGAAGATTTAAATTATATTATAATTACCGATAGTAAAAAAAAATATTATATGTTAAGTTTAACCGATATAACTCCAGAGGTCCTTCGGTCTAACAAGCCAGTAAAAGACCTTTCATTGCCTAAAGTTCCAATATTTAAAGAGAGTTGTAAAATTTCAGATGTATATGAAGATATTAAGAATTGTCCAGCCTTTTTAGTTAAAAATGATACTAATGAATCCATTGAAGGTATTCTTACAATGGATGATTATGGTAGGAATGTTTTGAATGTATAGCTTCATTTTAAACTTTTCTGAGAATGATATAGCCTTCTTTATCTTCTAATTCTACATCATCTCCATCATTTAAATCAAAAGTATCACGTAAAGCTTTGGGTAAATTTAAACCTACAGAATTGCCCCACTTATTCAATTTTGTTTTAAATCGTGCCATACTTATTGTATCATTCTTAATTATATAAGTATATACTTTGTATAGATATATTTAAGTATATGTTTATATTATGTATAAACATGAGCAAACAACACCAAGTCAATAGAGAAGAGTCTGGTAGACTACTTCAAGCCAATGTAAAGAGACTAAATGAAAGAAACTATGAAGTCAAATCTTTAACAAGGGATGAAGTTTACAAGATTCTTGTCACCTCTATCGGTTGGGTTTGCTCATGTGCTGACCACATGTTTAGAGGTGTCAAGTGTAAGCACATCTATGCTGTAGAATTCAGTTTAGAGTTAAGAAAGACTGTTGAAGTTCGAAGGATTGAACCGATAGTAACAACAGGCAGTTGTAAATACTGTAAGTCAGATAACTTAGTAAAGGATGGCTTTAGACGAAATAAACATGGAGACATTCAGAAGTTTGAGTGTAGGGATTGTCATAAATTCTTCACTATAAACATTGGATTTGAAAAGATGAAGCATAATCCTCAAGGGGTTACTACAGCAATGCAGCTTTACTTTAGCGGTGAATCTTTGAGGAACGTAGCTCATTCTCTCAAGTTGATAGGAATGGATGTAAGTCATCAGACTATCTACAACTGGATAGACAAATACACTGCTTTGATGGAACGATACCTCGATAAGATAACACCGAAGATTTCAATTTCATGGAGAACTGACGAGCTTTATTTGAAGGTCAAGGGTAACACGAAATACTTGTATGCTCTGATGGACGATGAAACCCGTTTTTGGATTGCCCAGCAGGTAGCAGATACTAAGAACACTGCTGACATCACACCTCTGTTCAGTAAAGGTAAGGAGGTTGCTGGAACAAGACCGAACACTTTGATTAGTGACGGCGCACCAAACTTTCATACCGCGTTTAACAGAGAGTTATACACAAACAAGTGGCCACGAAGCCGACACATCAATCACATCCGACTCCAAGGAGACCATAACAACAACAAAATGGAACGAATGAACGGTGAAATCCGTGACAGAGAGAAGACAATGAGGGGTTTGAAGAAAGCCGACACTCCCATCTTGAAAGGCTATAAGATATTTCATAACTACATAAGAGAACATCAAGCCCTAGGAACAACGCCAGCTAAGAAATGTGGAATAGAGGTTCAGGGGGAGAATAAATGGTTAACCTTGATACAGAATGCTAGTTACTCTTCCAAGATTTAACTCTCTCAAATAAAGTTGAATGTTTGTCTACAGAACACCTACCTTTTAATCCGTCAAGTTTATTCTGTTCAATAAGAATAAGTCTGTCTTTAAATTCTTTAACAGGATTCTCAAAATTTTTAATATCTTTTTCGAATTTCTTTATAGATTTTATTATTTCACTATAATTTTTCTTTAAATACTCTTTTAATTCCGTTTCTTTTTCTGGAAATGGGTTTGAAAGTTCTAACCAACTATCCAATTCATCGTTGTCTACTATTGTAATAGGCCTAAAATCATCTAATTGAGTTGAAACACCTTCAGTTTGATTATGATATTCTATCGTTTTACAAAAAATATATCTTAATGACATATTCAATGATTCTTCGGAATCCGAATTCTTTAATTTTATTAACTTTATAAGGTTACTCTTATGAATATTTATAAAGTGTTTTATCGAATTATTAAAATTATTCTCTAAATTTTTAATTTCATTGAATTTATTATGTGCATCAATATAATCATCACAATTTAAATGAGAGATGGCTTTACTCCATAAACTGGTTAGTTTCATGTTACTCGAGTCTTCAATAGGAACTATTTGTTTAATGACTTTTACTTCTAGATTATTCAAATCAAAGTTTGTAAGGTTTACATTAACCGAGAAAGATTGGTTAATCCAACCTGTATATACATTGAAGATTTCTTTATGATGTTTGTTGATTCTTCCTGATTTTTCTTTTTGCTTTTCTCTAAAAAAGGAACTATCACTGTAAATACTATGCTGGTTGCTGAAGCTGTGATAATTGGTATGGTAATCGATTTCCATGGTTCATTATGAAATAGAGGTGATAGGATATCCATCAAATGATTTTACATTCTTGAGTTTATATTTATAGTAATTGGGGGTAATCAAAGCTTTATAATATAAGAATTCGGTTAGCTATATCCATTTATAGTATTTCCATCCGACGAAAGTTTACAATACTTTGGTTAACAAATATCCGACGGAGAGTTTACAGAGCCCAATTCAGCAATATATAAAAGACAGGATAGAAAGTTTTGATGATCATTTTCCTTGTATAAAAAGAAAAGGTGGAAATTAAATCTTATAAAACACTGGATTAGGTTATTTGTTTATCAACACAACAAAGAAATAAAATATCTTAAGTTAACATCGTCTATAATATTTAAGATATTATTATTATAATTTTAAAAATTTATTAATCATTATTCATTAGATTGTAATAATTATATTAAATAGAGAATATATAATTTTTTGTATTAGTTTAATTGTGCTAACATTGTTAGAGATACAAACTTGAAGTTCAGATAAATTTACTTTATGAATTACGCTAATGTTTATACTATTCACTTGTTTTCATTGTTTTTATGACATCTTATCTATTTAAAGACGAAGAATAACTTCTTTTAGATCAAGCAGACAAAATCTTTAAAACAACGAATAAAGTCAAGATGTTTTTATTCGATAATATTGCAACAACCATCACCATCATCACCTTATACTGCTATTGCCATTTTTGCAATCGTTTACTTTCTCGTTATCTTTGGAAGAAAGAAATTCAATATTCCACTATGGATATCGATGGTTATAGGTGCTGCACTTGTAGTTGGATTTCAAATTATTAGTATAGAATCAGCTTTAAAGTCTATCAATGTAGATGTAATAGGATTTCTTTTTGGAATGTTTAGTATTGTTTCTGCTTTAGATATTTCTGGTGTCTTAAAGAAAATAGCATTGAAGATGTTGTCAATGACAAATGGCAACCATGTTTTGATACTAATGGTTTTTGTGGTAGGTATGGGACTTCTGTCTGCATTTTTAGTAAATGATACAATTGCTGTATTAGGGATTCCATTTATAATTCATATTACAAGAGAAACAAAGATTAGACCTCAAGTTTTTCTAATTGCTCTGTCATTTGGGATTACAATTGGAAGTGCCATGACTCCAATTGGAAATCCTCAAAATCTCTTAATAGCAATTCAAAGCGGGATTCCAACTCCATTTATAACTTTTATAAAGATATTAGGTATTCCAACTATAATAAACCTCTTTGTCACTTTTCTTATATTAAAAATCTATTTTAAAAAAGACCTTTCATTATCGCCTTCTATTGTAAAGATATTTCAAAACTCCAATAATTCTAGCAAACAATATAATCTTCAAATTAAAGACAATATAGAAAATATAAAGATAAATCGGCCATTAGCAAAAGTTTCAACTTTCATCTTGATAATAACTGTATTAGGCTTTATTTTATCAGAGATAATCCAATTTGTTTTTCATTTTACTGCAAGTTTCAGTCTAAGTGTTATTGCATTGCTTGGGGCAGCAGCACTTTATACATTTAGCAAAGAGCGAAGAGCAATATTGGCAAAAGTAGACTTTACTATTCTTATCTTTTTTGCTTCAATGTTTATATTTTCCTCTGGTTTGTGGTCTTCAGGTTTCATTTCTCAAGCGACATCATATTTTCCAGCGCCTGATAGAAACAACCTACTCCAAAGTAATGCAGCGATATCCTTAATCAGTATATCTTTAAGTCAAGTATTAAGTAATGTTCCTTTTGTTGCTCTATATAATCAAGTGATGATAAATAATGGATTTGGACATGAATTGAACAACATCAATAATAATAATAATAATGTTAATCATACCAACCAATGGATGATGCTTGCTGCTGCAAGCACTATAGCAGGGAATCTTACTATCTTAGCAGCAGCAAGCAATATTATCATCATAGAATCAGCAGAGCCAAAAGGTCTACCGGCTTTTTCATTTATAGAGTTCCTTAAAATTGGAGCGATAGTAACAACAGCAAATATTTTAATTTATTACATATTTATAGTATTTGTATTTACATAGTAGGTATTATCTATTTTATAAGTTAGCAATAATGTTATTTAGTAAGTTAAAGGTTTGGAATTTTGTTGGCAATATAGAAAATCAAACCACATTAAATTATTATTATTCATTTTCTTTTCTATGATCTGTAGAATACATTAAGTGATGTATGATTGATTCCAAGTTAATGTTTTGAACTTTAGAATGCTCTTTGCAGTAATAAAATGAATGATTGTGTCCAATTCGAGGGTCTACAGGGTCTTGACAATACACTTTTTTTTAGTATTACTATCACTGCGGTTCCTGTCGTCTCTATCTGTAATTTCCAAGGAATAACCAGATTTATCTCCAGTATATCCGATATATCCGGGATTATTAGAATTTGTGCTTAAATCTCTATTTTTCTCTGGAGATAACTTGTCAGAAACCGGAGATAAAACATCAAAATACGGAGATAAACTTTCATTTTCCGCAGTTATTTTGTGCTCACCGGAGTTACCGGAGTTATTTTTCAGGCTCTGTCAAGTCTCCGTCGGATTTGGTCTAGCAAAAGAACTGTAAAAAGTTGTAGGATAGACTATTAATTTTTAATTAAATAAGCATATTCATTTTTAAATTTAATATCAAAGTTTTTTAAAAAAACTATTCCTAATATATTCTCCCCATGGAAAAGACTTTCACCGTCTTGAGACTTATCGCTTAATACATGTATACTTAGGTGTTCTGAATGTGGCCCAATTGATGAATCGAATGTTATAGTGGTCTCAGACATAATAAATGTTGGAACAACTTTTCCGCCTAATCCTACACTTTTAGATCTTTTTAAAAATCTAGGTAATTTTGTAATTGCAATATCCGCAATATTTTCTGTTTGCCAATCTAAAATTGTGATACGGGCTCCTGTACCAATTAGGAATCTAATGGAGATTGGTTCGATTGGGTCCAAAAATTTCACATTAACAAAATATCTACAGCGGTCTTTATTGAATGATTATGACGAAATGAAAACGGAAAATAAAAAGTTTTTAGATGACAGTAAAAATGAATATAAATGTATAATTCATCATATAAAGGAAAATACACTACAACAAATAAAAGATGAACTAGATGATTGTAATGAAGAAAAAAAATTTTTTAAAAATATGAAAGATATCCAATCAATATTACTAGATTTAGTGGTAAAGGGTATAGTTGATCAACGGTTAGATAAAAAATACGTATTATCTATCAATGGTAAGGAATTACTTTCAATGATTCCAGATCCTTTTTCAAAAAAATGATATCAGAATAATTTGTCCTTTTTATTTAAAAAGACATTTGTATTTTATTATTAGCTACTGGTAATGACAACTTAGAATATCGCAAAAAAAAGTAAGAGATGAATTAGCCAAAGATGGATATTCCAATGTAATAATAATGGAAGAATTGCCACCTCTTGATGATGGAATATGTTTTAAATTTGAACAATTATTAAAAGAACATCATCCAGACCTGATTATAACATTCTTCCATAAGGATGTAAAAATAGATGCCATATTATTTGAATTGGGTCTTATATGTGGTAAAGACGGAATTACAAATGCAAGGGATAAGTTAAAATTTCTTCACGATGGTTTTGATTTTGAAAAAACTACTGCTTATATGAGAGATTTATTACCGTTTGTTATAAGTTTTCAATATGATGATTCAAATGAATTTCAAAAATCAACGAAAATAATTGATCTATGGGCTAGAAATAGGTGTAAGGATATTGAGAGAAAACAGTTAACCGCATTTCCACCATTGTTTTTAATCGATAAACTTACCACCCGAAAATCAACAACTGATTTAAATACCTGAAGGTTCAACATAACCTTCATTTTTCCTTTTGTTTCTGTCTTGTAAATACCAATTCATTATTCTCAACTTTGGGTTCTATTTCAATACCTTCCTTCCAACCCAATTGCTCTACTATATCATCTGGTATGGTTATAATGTGTTTATAGTGGTCTTTGTCTTTTATTTATAGACAAATCTCTTTTGTAGTTTAACCATTTATGATAAATATGTATGGTGCCATACAATAAAGTTTATGACTGTGATGGTTTTATTTTAATCTTTCTCTTCTTTACCAAACACTTCGAAATGTGTGCGTGTCTTTATATGTTTTTCTTTTTCTCATCGGTTTTGTGATCATTATCATTTTCTGTAGACAAAGAGTATATTTTATGTCACTTATGTATAAATGAAAGATACAATATATTGAATAGACTTTATGTCCAGTGAAAAAAAGTATATGAAAGTTTTCTTTCTGAATTACAATATACTATTGAACAGCGAATATCTTGGAAGAATTCACTTGACAGCAAAGCCAATAATATGATAACAATGTCAAGTGCTGTAAGCACATTTCTTATACAATTGTAACTTTTTTATTCAGTAAAATAAATATTAATAACTCTTCTTTCTCCATAATTATATCATTTTTATTGATAGCAGTAATTTCCGCCATAATAGCAATTCTATATTTCATAAAGTCATATTCAATAAAGGATTATTGCTTTCCAGTAGGTCACGAAGCCTTTTTTAAAAATGGAAAATATTCGGAGGAGAAAGTTAATGAATTTTTATCTTTTTCAAAAAAAAGAATTTACTGAAAATTTGATAGAAGAGTATATGGAATGTATGAAAACAAATTCATCAAATATAAATAATAAATCTGCAAAGATAAAATACGGACAATATTTTTATTTTGCGAGTATAGTTGCAATCATAGAGATTTTGATTATAATATTCTTTAGTGAACTTTATTTCAATAACAAGTACATCAAAGTCCATTGCATATTTTAATGCCCCTTTATCGAACAACCATTTAATATGATCCGACTGTTAACAGTTTGTAAAGGACCCGATAAGTTAACAGAGCCGATTTTGGTAATATATTTTAGCTCCTTGTCATGATAAACTTTTTCATCTTTAACCATATAAGATTGATTTTTACGTATATATCTAAACCTTGGATTTATTATTGACATCCTATTATGGCCATTATGGAAGTATTTAAGCATATTTATTGTTTGAACTACATTGAAAATAATATGAAAAACTTAACTATATTGTACTTATATAACCTAGTGTCCTTTAAGCCAGCGAGTCCCTTGTATTCCATTAGATATTGATTTATTTTAAAATTGATGGATCCTCTGGTAATCAGTATTCGCGCTTGCACTGATTGTAGATACATAAGTTCATCAATTATATAATGTCAAATTGCTTACTGCTATGTTGATATAATACTGAAAGATCAATATATAGAATCCAGCAATTAATTATTCTATAAATATGTGATATAAGCAGCCTATAATTAGATTATAACATATAATTTGAAATTATATCTATTCATATACGGATCAGAGTATAGATGTATTATTATGGGTAATTTTAACATGTTTTATCGCTTATGTATATGCTTTTTACTTGTGTCATTAAAAGGTATTATTCGACGAAATAAATAAAAAATTGTTTTTATTTGGATTTGTAAATGTGATATTCTATATTTAGGGCCACGGTTTATTCATACCCATGCCATGGTTCATCATCATTCCATTATCCATACCTGGACCCATACCCATGCCATGGTTCATCATCATTCCATTATCCATACCTGGACCCATCATCATATTTTTACTAGCCATACCACCATGTAACATCATCATCATTTCCATGATTGACATTTGTTGAGATGATAGGATTTTCCCATTACCTGGGTCTACTATTACTTTATGTACATTATTGTTAGAGTCAAGAGCAAATATGTTATATACAACGAACCCTTTATCAGGATGAATAAATGCTGCCAAAGTTGTAGAATTATTACCTAAGGATTTTTCAGCAGTGGATATTGCATTACTTAGACCGACATGAATAGATGATTTGAATCCATTTATTATGGGTGAAAATATTGAGATAGAGCCTGTAAAGTTGGCAGGTGCTGAAGTAATTGTTGAAGATGGATTTGACATTATACTTTTCATTTGCATAGTATTTGGTCCTTGAGAAGAAGGATTGGAAGGAGGAGGGGAGGTAGAGTTTGGATTTGATGATTGTTGAGCACTTGCATTATTTATTTGTAGTAAATTTAGTGGTCCAATGGTAATAGTTGTTGTTAACATTAATGCTATTAATATTGTTGATGTGATACCTGTAAAACTATTGTATCTCATTAAATAATTAATATTTTTATGGTTTATATAGTATGTTGTATAACAATCGAAATAAAACTTTTAGATATTTCCTTGATTTTTAAATTAAAAAGAAAAACGATTACTTTAAATTATTATTTTGATGGTTTTTGAAAAACTTTTGTATTTAATAAGTCGTAGAATTTCAACACAAGGTCTTCATTTCTTACATATCTTTATCTTCAATTTCGATCTTTGTTTTAAACCAAAATAATATTAGACATCTATATAGAAAACGATGCTAAAAGCATAATTACAGAACAAGATGACATCTATTTAGACAAAACGGGTGTAAAATTATAGATTTTAATAAGCATACAACAAAGCAATTTTATACTAATACAATATCTAGGAAAATACTCATTATCCACATTAGATTGCAAGATGGCAATAACAATAACAACAAGATGGAGCGAATGAATGTTGAGATTAGGACAGATAGAAGATCATGAGGGGCTTGAAGAAAATAGATACTCCGATCTTGAATGTTTGCCAGATATACCATAACTAAATACGATAGCATTAAGCGTTAGGGAAAACACCCACGGAAAAATATGGAATAGAGATCGAATGTGAGAACAAGTGACTAACTCATATAAAATACTATGAAGGAAGAACATTCCTCGATTTCGTAAGTCTTGTTATATGTTTCTTTGAACCGCACCTACTTTTTCAGACATTGATATATTTTTATATATAATGTTATTATACAACTCATTAATTTAATTAATAAACTCAGTTCGTTCATTATTATTGTAGTGTTATAACATTCTCTATTATACTCCACAATCAATCGAAACAATTCATTGTCATTTATTGGTGAATTGATTATTTGGTTAAACTCTAAAAACCTCATTGTGTGTATTACATATGTGACGTGCTTACGTTCGCAACCTGTGCTTTGGCCGGACTGGCTGCTGTAGGTGTGGCATTTCTCAAATGGATTGAAACATGCGGCTGTCAAAAACAACGGTCACTATCTTCTAACAACCCCATTTATTTTTTAATATTAAGGATAAGTTATTAAAGTTCATCCGACGATTTTTTATAGTTCTATAAAAATTAATATCCGACGACGACTTGACAGATCTATATTCCATAACCATTAAATAATAGTGATCTCAATGTCATGCTTCACCAAATTACAGTAAATCTATCTTACGTCTTTCCTTTACGTTCTTCCTTATATTCGAAATCCACTATAGATATATTATGGGAAATTAATTCCAGTTTTGTATCTCTTGTATGCTTTCTCTATTTATTATCTGAGGTATGGTCATAATTTAAATTATCTCATGATATATTTTATAATAGATTAAAGCTAACCTCTGGAATATTATTTTGAGAACAACTGTTCCAAAGATTAGCTGTTAATAGATTAGTCCTCACTCTAACATTTTGTATATGATAGGTTGTATATCATGACCCAGCATACCACCAAGGAAGAAACGAGGCAGACCATGTGAGTATTCTCTATCAACCATAATTTTGAGATGTTTTATTGTGAGGTCATGGTTCTTACTGAATTCCAATAGTGCATTATATATTTTTCTTAGCATGGACAGTCAGTATAACCACAAACTAGCATCGGCCCGTGGTCTTGTAACAATAACTAGCAGACGTACATTTGATAGACGATCGAAGACTATTTCTACAGATATTAAACAAAGGTATCTACAATGGGATGCCTATTTTTGTAGAGGGTATGGTTATGGTTGATGATGCTATTCTATAGCAGCAGTGGCAGTAGACATTACTCTGATGAAAGCAAAGGGTAGTGTATGGCACAAATCATCAATGAAAAAAGGAGGAGTAGTACCGCGTCATGGCATCGATACAGATGCACGATGGAGGAATTATAGTCAAACCATTGAGGGATGGATTTTCGGGTATAAGAAACATCTAACATGTACAAAAGGATAGATTGTTATACCTCTAACAGTAGACGTAACTACTACTAATGATCCAGGTAGTAGGATGTACATTCCTTTAACATATCATCATCATCTGTATTCTCTTTACCACACCTATTAAATATTATAGTTGATCCAGACTATGACGACAAGAAACTACACACGTATATCAAGAATGTATGGGTTTGTTCTTGTCCAGACTTTGAATATCGTAAAATTGAATGCTGTAAACATATCTATGCTGTTCATCTATTCATAGATACACGTAAAGAAGAAGAACCAAAACCTCAAGTCTTCGCAGAGGATGCTATCAAATATGATAGAGGTGGCTCTATCCGTATAATCAAGTATGGTTTTGACTGTGGTAAACAAACCTACTTCTGTAAAGATTGTCAACATAAATATAGAGAACTATCAATACTAAGAAAGGTAAAATTCACACCTGAACTTATTACTTTATCTCTTGACCTATACTTCTCTGGATTATCTTTAAGGAAGGTATCTAGGAATGTAAGTGACCACTTCGATATAGACCTTCATCATTCTACTATATATGAGAGGAATCAAAGGTATATACCAAAGATTTCAGAGTATGTCAACTCTTTAATTCCTCAACTTTCAAACCAATGGCATGTTGATGAGTTATTCGTTAAAATGAAAGATGGAGAAACAAGGATAGGTCACACAGGAATCGCTTACCTGTGGAACGTTATGGATAGAGAATCAAGGTTCTTGATTGCATCAAAGCTTTCAGAAAAGAGGTATATTAACGGAGCGATTCAAGCCTTCAATGAAGCAATAAAGAATAGTCATAACAGTAAACCTGACGTTGTCTATACCGATGCTTTAAGAGCATGTAGAGAAGGAGTTAAAACACTTGGAGACAAGGTCGAACATGTATCCAAGTGTGGTGTTAACAAGCCTCATGCCAACAACAACAGAGTGGAAAGGTTAAATGGAACTTTGAGAGAAAGGGTTAAAGTTCAAAGAGGTTGGAAGTCGAGTAAATCAGCGATAGCAGAAGGACAGAGAATATATTATAACTTTGTTAAACCACATCAAGCGTTAGAAGGTAAGACTCCTTCTGATGCAGTAGGGATAAAAGTTGAAGCAAAGAATAAGTGAAAAAAACTTTTAGACAGGAATTAAAGGTTTGGCTTGTACCAGGAATATTAAACGTTCGTGATAGACGCTATTCAAAAAAAGTAGTGGAAAAAACAAAATTAGAAAAGATTAAACATGATTTACCCCATACTATTATTTTATTTATAGCCATAATAGCATTATTGTGGTCGATAAATCTCATACATCCTAATATATTAACTAGTGGAGAAATGGTAGCATATACAGCAATACCAATAATTACAGATATTGGTTATATGATTTATAACATATTTGAGGCATGGCCATAATTAGATCCTTGTCTTTATCCTTAACCTTTGCCTCTCACCAAGTTCCAAGCATATACTTTATTGACTTTGGATTAGATTCATCATTCTTACAGTTATAGTATACCATTAGCTGATATAATAAAATTGATATCAGTGCAATTGCAGATACTTTATGGAATCCACGTGCTGGTAATGGGTCTATCCTAAACACTGATTTGATATGTTCTATCAGCGGTTCAATAGATATTCTTCTCTGACTGTAGATTGCCTGCCCCAATACCGATTGATAAAAGCATACAAGATCAAGCCTCTCTTTGGAAGTGCTTTTGTATCTTTTAACAGGACAAATCAGGTCTATTCCCAATATCTTCTTGCTATATTTGTATAGATTCTTATCGTCATAGCCTGGATCAGCTATCATGTACAATACAGAGGGTAAAGAGAATACTGAAAAAGAAGAATGAGATGACGTTAAAGGAATGTATATCTTATTGTCTGGTACATTAGCAGTAGTTACATAGGCTGTTAGAGGTACTACAAGATCGCCTGTTGTAGATGTAAGATGTAGTTTGTATCCAAAGACCCATCCTTTTGTATGACTGTATCCCCATCTAGCATCCGTATCAATGCCAGGACACGGTACTATTCCTTTTTTCATGGATGACTTATGCCATACACAACCCTTTGCTCTTATCAGAGTACTATCTGTTGCTGTTATAGAATGGTCATCAACCTTAACCAAATGCCCTGTAAAAAACAGATATCCCATTGCTGATATTCTTTCTTTTATATCTGCAGAAATGGTATTTAGTCTTCTATCAAATGTACGTCTACTTGGAATGAATACTAGGTCACAGGCTAATGCTAGTTTATGGTTATACTGACAGTCTGTATTTAAAAATATGTGCAATCCATTGTTGGAATCAAGTCTAAACCATATCCTTACAATAAAGCATCTCAAAATTACTGTCGGTGAATATACATACGGTCTACCACGTTTTCGTGGTGCAGTAGGCCATGCTATATAACCTATCAAATACAGTATGTCAAAGAGTATGGATTCCTTTATCCTATCGAGTTAATCTTTGGGACAGTGTTTCTCAATCATATTCCAGAGGTTAGCTTTAAGCTGTTGTGAAACGTATCAAAAGATAATTTGAATTATGACCATGCCTCACATATTTAGAAAATAATCTTCTAAATTCACCAACGATTTTCCAACAAAATATTGTTTACCAACTGAAAATCAACAACTGATTTAGACACCGGAAGATTCAACAGAACCTAAAACTGAGAAAACAAATCCAAAATAAATAAAATATATGCTTGGTACTGGCTGATATTATATTGAGAATAAAGATAAGGAAATTGAATTATGACCTGCCTCACTATATTGATTTATCTTTAAACTAACCTGATACATTACGATATATTATTATATAAAAGATTGAATCTTTAAACTATGAGCTGTATTGAGGAAATTAAAGATAAATTTACACAATATGATAACGCACTGAAAACGTGTTTTCCAAAAGTTGATCCAAAACTAATTACAGGGATACTCAGAGTAATGAAAGAAGGAAATGAGCCAATGTTTACAATGGAAGTTTTTTTGAATACAAATGCCCACATTGATGAATTACGAGACTGGATAGCCAAAAAAACAGGAGAAGTAGCTACATTTTACGATGATGGATATCATATGGTATCTGCACATAAAATAACTTTAGAAATGGTTCATGAACTTTCTCAACACAACGATGTAGATGAGATAAGAGGCACCTATATACAAAAGGGGACCGCATCGATTGGCCCAACTCTTGAAAGAACTCAAGATGATGAATATTGGGAAGGTCAGAAAGAATAACGTTTTTGAATTAACAACTATTAAAGAAAAAATATTTATTTTTAATGGGCCTTTTATGTTAGTCAAGGTCAAATTACTACAAAAAAAGTATTTTTATAGTAATACTGACTGATAAAATAGTTTATAATTTTTTAAACTTTACTATGGCAATACTAGAATCAATATAGAATGTATGACATTCTTTGAAATTCTTATTTACTTTAATCCATCATAATGTTTCCTTAAAATATAAAATGGATCAAACTTCATTGAACAGCCTATCTTCTCCTGTTGAATTATATTTTAACATGTTATAGACAGGTACAGAGTATAACAGATGAAATAAAATAACATATATTTTTGTTAATAAAATGATTATAGATTTATAATTTATAACTTTTTATAATAAAAGACGTTTCATGGTTTTGGCAATTGAGAATAAATGAAAGATCACCCTACAGATATATGCAGTCCATTAATTGACGCCCCTTAGATACAATATAAAATCCGATTAGTCGTAGCGAATCCATTCTAAAGATGGATCTAATGTTCTAGCACGGGTTCTATGGTAATCTTTCTACTTATAGACAGATTGTTTGATAAAATTGATACAATTATACAAGTTCAAAAATACATTTTGGAATATTTTTGTACTTATAACTTGCTTTGTTGCACGATTATTTTAATCATTTTTTGTTAATGTATTGTTGATAGAAATATGACATAGCCAATGAAATTAGATTATCATATCCTATCAGGAGCTAGTTTTAACTAGCTGTTTTTTGAATCATGTAACAAAGCAATCTTCACAAATTAGATTCCAATAGATCGGTTAATGAATCCTTTGCGGATTTAAATGATTTAGTAAAACCCGAGAAAAAAACTGCATGTCCATTCATTGAGTGCTTTCTCTCAAATTATTCTTTCAGACAGTGGATGAAGAATTAACTAACAATCACGAATTTTTAATTTAATTTTGAAATCGTAATAACATAATTGTCGATTCAACGTTAATATTATATATATCGACAACCAACCTTTGTATTTCTCAACCTTTTTTTGAATAAATTTATTGTTCATATAAAATTTTAGCCAATTTAATTAAATTGGATATCGATGAAATATGTGATATATAAATTTGCAATATTATTATTTTTAATAATTTTCATTATTTGCTATTACATATTTTAATACATTCTGAACATCTGAATGAATAAGATTGATCAGAGTTTTTCCTATATTTTGACGTACAATTTTTACATTGATCAAATGGACAATAATCGCACTTTCGTAATTCATTATCACATATCATCTGGTTACATATCCTACAAATATTGATGTGATCATTACAAACTGTATTATTGCACTGTTGACATCTTTTTATATCTTTACCTCTGGTTATGGTTATATTTTTTTCACATACAATGCATATTTTTTTTGCAGATGGCATTTTTTCTTTTCCCTTTCCTATTAATCTATTACTATACTCAAATACCTAAAACTTTATCTTGCAATGGTATTTACTTTCGATATTAACGCTTACTTTTTTCAAACTTTTCTAATAAATTAATCGATAAGAGGGAATAAGAATATTCCCCTTTATTTTAAATAAAAATTAAAAAATGGAGATAACTTCTGTATATTTACTGAGATTTCAATCATTTAAATTATTTTAATTGCTATCACTGAAGTGAATTTTCCATAGTATTCTTATGTTTATGTATTTTACTTTAATGAAATGTAATAAGGCTTTGTTAGATTAACGAAAAACCTGTACCTTGAACATGCCATGTTTCTTTTGTGAATTCCAGAAACAATATATATACATATTCATTAATTATGGGTTATGGATTGTACTTGCACTTTTTTTAGGTTTATCGGGTAGAACTACTGCAAAAGCATTATCTTTCTTTTTTGTATACAAAGATAAAAGTATTTCTTGTTTGAATTTAGAGATGCATCCAAAATACAAAATACAAACGACATCAATTAAAAAATAAGAAATCGCGGGTATAACATCGCTGAAATTACTATAAAAGCAGACCCTGAATTAATATGGCTTTGGGTCGCCATTATCGGACGAAAAAAAGAAAGAAATCATTTCAATCCATCTATCAAAAGAACGAAAAATATATTTACAATAGGGCCGCTTTCTATCCGATATTGTAGAAAAATATTGAGAACATCTCTTTCTATAGACTTTGGTACGTGATCCACTAAAGGTCTGTCGTTTCTTGAAGGCGAATAATAATATTCACTCTTTTGTATATAATAATGAAAAAGATCTCCATCAATATGACAATTCAGCAGTTCATAAAGGATGGAACCGAATCTTTGATGATTATTTTCTTTGTATGAAAAAGAACAGGAAAATGCAAACTAAAAAATGTAAAACAATGGTTAATCAATTCTTTAGATCTTGCATAATTATGCGCCTATCAAAATTTTGCAGCCTATCAATTATGTTGTATAATATTTACATTTTAATTTGCTGATTACAATCAAGATATATTCTATCATTAGAAATTTTTCTAAAGTTCCTAATTATGCAAGAGATCTTTTGACAACTGGATGGAAGATGACATCTTGAGTTAACAATTTTGTAATTACTTGAATAATCTTTAATGTAAAGAGAATGTGCTTGTTAAGATTTGTTTATCTTTAAAACTGGAGACTAAGATAAAAAAATATAACAATATCTTTGCTAATGAAAATACGCAGTATTAGTTTACACAAGAACATATGCCATTCTTTTATTCAACTGTAGCAGAGCCGTAAAGCATATATTTCTTAATATTTTCCTAATATTCGGTTGTAAAAAATTTACAACTAGTATAAATCAATATATATATGTATTTACCTTAGATGTTATTATTAAATTTAAGAATATGTCCTCTTAAAAGTCATCGTTTTCAATATGCTTAGTAGTATTATCTGTATTAATAGAAAATATGTGTAGAAAGGATCACATCTATAATATCTAAATCGGTATTTATTATTAAATGAAAGGAATAATGTTTGATATGGATGGGGTATTGATTGATGCGATGCCTTTTCATGCGGAAGCTTTCCGTATAGTCTTTAAAGAAGAATTTGGTTATGAAATCGATAAGAAAAATATTTTTTTACTTGAAGGGATGCCTGGTTCTGAATTGATTCCAGAACTATTCAAACGAGAAAAAATACATGATGAAAATATCGATGATAGTCTTATAAAAAAAATCAACAAAAGAAAAGGGCAGGTTTTCAAAGAAATCCAAAAAGCTAAAGCATATGACGGAGTCAAGGAATTGATAATCTCTTTAAATTGTAACAATTGTGTAAAAGCAGTAGTTAGCGGAGCATCCAAACATGAAGTAGAATCTCTACTTGAGCAAAATGGACTCAACAATTTTGATGCAATAATAACAGGTGAGGATTTAAAAGATGGAAAACCCGATCCAGATCCATTTCAGAGAGGACTTGAAAGATTGAATCTAAAGCCTTCACAAGCAATTATAGTTGAAAATTCTCCTCTTGGTATAGAATCTGCATTAAGAGCTGGTGTGAAATTCATAGTCACACTTAACAATACTCCTCTCAAACTTTCGGATTTTAAAGGTTTGCTACCGTCTGATAAAAATAAAGTTAACGACATTGTGTTCAAAGATACGAGATCTGCCATCAATTTTCTAAATGAGTGGTGTTGTAAATAAAATGATGATACAATACAACTAACATATAATAATTTCTTTTACATAGACTTTATTTCTATTATTCACCAATACCGTTTTAAAAAAAGATTGTTCTTATATCATCCAAAAATAAATTTATTAAATTACACAATACCTCAGATCTAATTGAAATCAACTGAGCCATAATATGTGCATATGAATACATTTTTATTATAATGGTTAAGAAAACGCTTCCACTATTTTCTATCTTATAATAAGGCTATAACATTAACTTATCTTTAGAAATAAAATTAACAAAAATAATTGCATTATAAATACGCAAAAGAATAGGAATAAGATTATAATGGCAAAATAAACTACAACCCAAATCTCCAAAAATCTATCCACAAAGAGTTAAGAATAATTTAATTTAAAAACGATAGAAATTTATCACATAATTCCGATTCAGTTTTCTTTAACATATTTCAGCTAAGAATTTTAAATATACTAAATAAAGCCAAATGTATTGATTATGATAAATGTTATAATAATTTTAATAATTACTTTGATTATTTTTAATTTAATTATAAATATAGATTATGCATTTGCAGTTAAAAGAAACTTTATACATAATACTAATAGTAAAGATGCAAATCAAAAAACCAAACAAAATATTGAGTGTGATATTGATGCAAAATGTAGCAATTACTCTACCTCCAACAATGTGGTTTGTAAAGATCGCTCCGTATGTTTGATTCAATATCAGGGTCCGTTTCAACTTGCAAACCCATATTGATATTACTGTTATAATTTTTTACCTATTATTTAGCAAAAAGTCCTAATCCTAAATAATTTGTTAAATATCATTTTGTTAAAATTTAAAAAAAAATCAAGAAAAATTTTTTTTTGTACAAAAGAAAAGTAATTATAAAAGTTTGACAAATTTATTTTACTCTGTATAATTATGATTGTTCAACAATTAATTTGCGATGATTGTAAAATAGTATTGTTAGAAAAGGATCCAGAACATCTGACCGATGAAAAATTTCCAATAACTGAGGAGGAAGCTAAACTCATAGATAAAAATCATAGAGGACATCAATGCCACATTGAAGTTGTAGAAAAAATGTCATAGACAAAAATTATTTTATATTGTTAAATAAATAATCTGGTATGATGTTCTTATTACTGAAAATATATATTATATTTTTTAAGAAATTCAAAACTTAATAAAACAGTCTGAAAAATATGGTGGTGGTATTTGATTATAAAAATTTACAAAATTAATTTATACAATAAGAAGATTATTAATCTACTGGATATCCGTGATAAAAAAAATTGAAAATCAAAAATACTTCTATGAATCTCAAAAATATATTGGAAAATATTTCAGATTGAAAATGGGCTTTAGTAATGGAGTTGTGTTACGAATAATAAATTCTAAATTATGCATGTACACTTTTTTATATAAAGATGTGAATATTTAGTATCCGCATTTACTTTAATTTATTATATTTTACTTAAGATGATAAAAAAGTAAGTTTATGATTTTCAGAACAAAAGTAATCAATTTTTTTAACCCCTATGTTAGAATCTCCATCGACATGCGGCCATGTATCATTACTAGATATCATTATTCCGCAATATGCGCATGTTATCTTTTCTTCAACCACAATTAAATATGCACAAAGAAGCAAATTAACTTTTTTTCTTAATAAAAAAGGATTTATGTGAGATCAAGAATATATAAAATATTGTCTTTTTTTGGAAATGCATCTGGAAATAACAGCAAAAGTAAAAATCGCGAAAAATACAAGGAACTTACACTAGGAATCAAACAAACTGTATTGGAAAGATCAAAAAATAGATGTCAGAGTTGTTCAAAAAAACTTTCAGGTTCAAATCAACCTCAATTTCAACATATTAATGGATCGAAAAAAGACAATAGGCCAGAAAATTTACGTGCCCTTTGTTCAGAATGTTTCGGAGATAATGCACCAAAAGAAAATAACTTTGTGCTCTCTTCAATAAAAAATATATTTTCAAAAAAATAAATATTTCTTTTAATTGATTTTTAATGAATGATTCTTTAACCCATGCCAATATCATATCGCATATTCTGATTGGTATATGGAATGGTCATAATAGAATCAATAACTCTCTATTAGATTCGATGATACATGGCTTCTTGGTTTTGGTGTTATTGGCAGGAGAAATAACAAATTAAAGGAATAAAAAAAAGTTGAAGATCATTCTATTATCATGATGAATTTCTATTACTGCTACTAAAATGTATTAGATTGTACTTTAAAAATTACGTATCATGTATACAACAGATTGTGTAGGCAGGTTAAAGACCAAGCAGAAAGTAAACTGCTGCTATATTCATTTCCGAAATCAATTATAATAATTCAGTTTATACTGGATGACTAAAATAAATCATGACTATTGTTCCAAAGGATCTATAAAGTTAATGAAATATCTTTGAGCCTCGATATTGCTTATCATTTATGGTCTTTCGAATAAGAAAGATAGCTAAAGCATAAGATGTCGCATATTCTTTATATTCACACATTAACGGACTTTCATTGAGCCACCCATCAAAAGAAAATCTCTTTGTATAAAAACTGTTAGAAGTCATGGTGAAATGCGGGATTACATAAAATGTAATGTATAAAATCTATGAAAGGTTATTTTTAAAAGGGTCGATTTCTAAATTTTTAATATATTTTAAAAGATGGATCCCCAAATAAAAATCGATATTTCTGAATACATTTGTATAATTGATTGCAATTATCTAATATGAAAAAGATTATTCTTATAAAAAAGCATATCAAAGGCGTGAAATATGTTTTCGATGACAGAGCATTTTCTATCTTATGACTTTGTAGATAAACCTAGTCAACATCCAGTTTCAACAGATATAGAGGTATAGGTATACATCACAAGCCTGTCAGTTTTTGAAACTGAAGTAACAACCATTTTTTGTATATAATGATGAGAAAAGGTTTATCAAAAGAACAATCCAACTTTATGTGAAGAATAGGACAATAATTTTTTTGATTATGATGTTATGATTGTTTGCAGTGTCGAAGACATAAGAAATTGTAAATTAAAGCATATTCAATAATAATTATAATATATTTGCCGAATATTACAAAGGTGAAATAAGATCTTAACTTGACAGAAGCATCTAAAATAAATAAACTATTATTATACCTGATTTCTTTTTTATTTGTATATACATATGACGGATTGGGACTTGCTCATACCTGGAGCTGGCTTGACAACTATTGGTGCTGTTGGAGTGACAATTGCGTTATCTGGAGTAGCTGCAACCTTTTTAGAAGGTATGCATGCCGTTTCACTTTTATGCATGTTTTTTGGTTTGATTATGTTAAGTGGTGGTTTATTCAAAGATGGTTTCCCTAGATCAAAAAAAGCAAAAAAAGCGGCGGCAGTTATTTTGACATTATTTATTATTTTGGGATTGATAGGTGCATATCAAGTAGGCAATCGGGTGCCGTCAATATTTTCTTTTATTGGAATTTTAGTTATTATAAGTATTCCATCTCTGATAATTATTATTGCATTACATAAAAAACATCAATATTTAAACAAGATTATGATTACATGTATATCTTTAATGATTATTGGCTCTGGAATTATTATAGCAACTTCTTGGATGGCTAGTAGTAATAATCCTGCTACTGCTGGCTCTGAAAAAAAAGCAGATAATTCTACACAGCAATCGATTCCAAAAGTTATTAATGCACCAATCGTACGTGCTACAATTCTTCCTGGTGCTTCAGCAAAAGGTAATCCTAGCTTTAAGCCTGCAGTAATTACTGTTAAAAAAGGTGACGCGATAGAATGGACTAATCGTGATAATGTTCCTCATACGATCACTAGTTTTAAAGATAGCGGCAAATCTTTTGATTCATCCATAATATTGAGCAATAAAAAATATGTTTTAGATACATCAACTTTAAAGGGTTCAGTGTATGATTATTTCTGTACTATACATACATATATGAAAGGTAAAATTATATTAAAATAATTCAATAATCCAACAAATTTATTGTTTATTTAGAATACAAGTGTTTTTTAACATGATTCTTAAATTTCACTTTTTTTTCTTTTGTCATATAAAAAGATGAATTGTCAAATAACTTACTTTTCCAAAAAATACTATAAATTCAATTCAATCATAGCACTTTGGTATTAAAATATAATATATCTAATTGAGAAATTGTCATAATTTAATATCATCTTTATTTCCAAATATCATATCAACAAGTTTCCAGCATATGCTTTATTGATTTCGGATCAGATTTCCTAGTTTTTACAGTTATAATATACCATATCTGATAAAGTAAAACCAATAAGTACAATTGCAGATACAGTACGAAATCCATGTGCTGGTAATAGACCTTTTTTAAATACTATATCTCTTTTATAATTATTTGTAAATGGTTTTATTATCATTCTATCTTAATCAACTTGTTCTCTCATTTTCCTACTAGGGGTTTATCCAAAAAACAAATACTGCTCTTAAATAATTCATTGCCGGTCTAACCATAACCGAATTTGATAATATTTACGATAAAGAAATAGCAAAAAGATATGAAAAACATGAATTAAAGGGGTATTAACAAAAAGAAAATTTGGTGCAGGTAAACCTAAAGTTATGTATTAAAAGCAGGTTATTATGCTTATAGTATATTGTCGTCTTTACATAAACTACACATTAGCAGTATTTCTATTTGATTTATAATAAAGCAACATTTGCAGAGATATACAAAAGTTTGAAGGTCGGGATAAGGCAATGTATACCAATTTCGCCGAAGCTATGCGGAATAACAAAAAGATTGTAAACATCTGAGGAATTCGAATAATATTTTAATAGATCTATGCTTTCGGAGATTCCAAAAAACAACCGATGCCAATACTTATTGATATGGAAAGAAGAAAAAATGTACCCTAAATAACCATGTTATAGTTAACAAAAATGGTTATAGCCTTTATAAAGTGACCCATAAAAAAGGAGAAAGGCATGGTTATATATTCACCTATATGATAAGGATAATCCTGTAACACCAAAACAGGTTGTTAATGTATATGATTGATCCTTGGATATAGGTATAGAAAAAGATTTCCCAGGCCATTTATCCGCCTTACTATATAAAAATATAATGGCCCTAAAATACTAAATAAACCTACTTTTTATGGAACTTATCACTAGTTTATATTTGTTATTAATGTATTATAATCACACCAATCCAAATCGCCTTAAATGAAATTTTTTTAAAATGATGTAAATATGAAACAACAAGTATGGTAATATGAATAAATAACAAATCAACATATCTATAAATAGAGAATATGCAACACCCTTGGCAAAAAAGAGACACCGGTATTACAGTAAGAATTGTTTTTTGTTTGTCTATTCTTGCACTTTTATATATTATTTTTATTGCAGTTCTTGCTCGAATGGGTTTGGGTTTTTTCCCCATAATGATTATTTCAGCAGGATTCATTCTTGCCCAATGGTTTTTTTCGGATAAAATTGTTCTTTGGAGTAGTGGAGCAAAAATTGTTACAAGTGATCAATATCCTTCCCTTCACTCGATAATAGAAAGAATAGTCTCAAGAAATAATATGCCAAAACCAAAAATTGCTGTTGTTCCAAACAGAATTCCAAATGCTTTTGCCACAGGCAAAGGACCAAGTAATTCGGTAGTAGCAGTGACTACAGGCATATTAGAAATATTAGATGACGATGAGTTGGAAGGAGTTTTGGCGCATGAACTAACACATGTAAGAAATCGCGATGTCATGGTCATTACGCTTGCAAGTTTATTTTCAACCATTGCATTTCAGGTAATGCAGTTTGGGTATTTTGGAAGCTTTTACAATTATGGTGATAGAGATCGCAATAATGGTGGAGGAACTTTGATAATAATATTAGTGGCATTTGTTACCTGGCTGGTTAGTTTTTTTATAATTAGAGCTATATCACGCTATAGAGAATATTCTGCAGATAGGGGCTCTGCTCAAATGACAGGAAAACCCGCAAAGCTTGCTAATGCTTTAATGAAAATAAGTGGTACCATGAATCAGACACCAGATAAAGATTTGAGGCAGGTTGAAGGATTGAACGCTTTCTTTATAATTCCAGCTATTTCAACAAGTACTTTTGCTAATCTATTTTCAACTCATCCGCCAGTAGAAAAAAGAATACAAAGGCTTTTAGATATGGAGGCTTCTATGTATTGAGATTTTTTAAAAGAATATTAAATAGGATCGAATCAGATATCAATCCTTCAAAACACGATGATTCTGATGCAATATTTTCTCTAACTTCCGCAAGTATTTCAATTGAAGAAAAATTAGGTTTGCAATTTTCAGGAATCGCAGCACTATGTGTCAAGATAATAGATGGAATAGTTTTTAAAAATACTATAAAAGATTGCACAGATTTACTCAATGTATCAAAAGATGAATTTAAATTCGACTATAAAACATTTACAGATTCTTACAACTATTTATGGATAATTATTACCGGAAAAGATATGACGACGATCCATTCAGATGTTATAACAAATGTTGCAGCAGGGCTTTCTTCCACAGGTGATATTATTGAAGAAAATGGTTTTGCTGATCAAATATTATCTGCCGTATTTAAGTTTAAATTTTTAAATACCTTTTCTCAAGATCATTTTGAAAATAAGAAATTTAAATCTATAACAGAAGTAAATGGTCAAAATGATGACGACAGCAGTAGAAATAGTAATGGTATGAATGAAAATAATAATAATACAATCAATAATGTTGAAAACCTATATCTCATATACAATTATAAAACGAACAACTTTTACCCCTATATCCCATTGGGTTATCATAAAAGAGATACAACAAAAGAACTTCAGGCCTTATCGATATTAAAAAGTTTGATTTCTATTGAAAGTGATTTTTCTAAATGGTTCCCAATCAAAGATATTCCCTTTTGATTTTACAATATCCTGTAATACATTGTAGTATGTAAAATAAAGATGCCGGACTAAAAATATCTTTATGACGTTTATATATAAATAGAACAAGTTAATTATTACTTTGTTTTGACCTCAGCTTATTCTTCTTATAAGAATAAAAATCATCAAAACTTCGATTTTTCTTTAAAATGATGAATAATAATTTGGCTGCTCAGGTGCATAACTAATATTTTTATCATATTTGTCCTAACTAGTTAGCCAATCTTGTAAAAAGATTGTATATAGGGGTACTAAGCATCATCTACTTTACCATATTTTGGAACCTTATAGCAGTTACACATCCAATAAATCTTCTTTTGATGGATGAGAAAAGCAGTCTCTATTACTACTATTTATACTTAAATTTGGTTGTAGAAAAAGTTTTATTTATTTAACTTATTCTAATATGGGTTTATGAAAGAAACCTCTTTTTTTGACGAAGAATCAAAATTTTTGTTTAAGGAAATCCCAATTAGTAATTTATCCAAAATTAAACTCTCTTTTTCTCTTGATTTTGATATTGGTCAAAGTTATGTCACATCAAAAATAGTAGATAGAGACAACATTACGAGGAAAATGAATATACAAGCTGGGCAAAAGGGAATCAAATTGCAAAAAGATCTTTGTCGATTAAAAAGTACTGATAAGGTTAGTTTGCCCTCTCATGTATATATAAAAACTATGTTAAAAGATTCCCAAATCCTTATAAGAAAATTACCTGTTATAGGAACTAGTGAATGGCTGTTGATATTTGAAGAAGATCTGTTTGTTTTAGCAGTCAAAGGGTTATATGATGAAATTGAATTGCTTGGATGACCTATAATATATATATCAAGTAGATCAGTATCCTTTTACTTGTCTATTTAAATTCTCTTGATTTTTTTCAATATATTTTTCTACTAGTTTTTTTGAATCTAGTCCTGCTTCTATAGATATTTGAATTAAAAAATGCCATATATCTATTATTTCTTCTTGTATTTTGTGATTATTCATTTGGCTTTCTTTTTTCCACCATTTCCAATTTGTTTCTCTTTGCAATTCAATTGTCTCATGTACAAGTGCAGTTGATAACATAAAAATACGATATCCCTCAAAAGGTTCTCTGATTTCATAGAGATTTTGCATTTTATTTTTATTTTTTCCCAATTGTTTTTTAAAAAGTTCATTTTGTTTGTCAAAAAGAAAATCTAATTTATCATCTTCTTTTTTTTCATTTATAATATATTCATTAACATTTAAAGTGTTAGTATCAGATATATTTTCTTTATCATCTTGAAAATTGTCTTTTCTTTCTTTTCCAATATAGTCGTGCATATATAGTGTACTTTTTAAAATGGGTTTAATTTAAGTAAACGATAGGACTATAATTATATCGAATTTTGAATTTTTGAAATTTGAATTTGAATTTGGTATTAAAATTGTAATTAAACATACATATCTTATTTATTAAAGTCTTTTTTTGTATGACAATGAAATCAAATCTTATGATCCATTTGTTATTGAAATATTACAAATTTCAATTTTATACCATAGAAATTTGAAATCGAACTCATTAAACAAATGTGAAAATATCGTTTAAGAATAAGTAGGAGATCTATTGGTTCATTTTACTATGTTTTTTTTATTTATATTATATTATATTATATTAAAGATCATATTCAAAAACCATTTTTTTGATAAATGAAATGAGAATTTAAAATATAACAATAAAGAATAGTTGGACAACTAACCGATACATTGAAAATTATAATCAAAGATTGCAAATAAATTAATCATTTTTTAATATTTTTGTCTTCATTTTAATGAATTCATCTTCGGATATTACTCCCTTCTGTTTTAGATCTGCCAGTTTCTCCAATTCTTCTAGCACAGTTGACTTTTCTCCTCCAATTCCTGGGGTATTTGCATTCCTATTAACTGTTTTATTGTATCCTACTGATGGATTTGATCTTATTTGCATTATTCCGTTTCGTATTATCTCAATTAAATTATCTCCTTTTATTTTGGGAATTGCATCAATCTCACCATTTTCTCCGTGCTCGCCACCGCCCAACCTTTTAATGCCTGGAATCCTATTACCTATATTGGCATTAAATAAACCTGGAGCAGTAAAAATGACTGAAGATGAAAACACCCCTTTTTCTAGGTGCGCATTTGCAATAAGATTATAAGGTATGTCCACCACTTCTTCTTTTAAACCTAACATGCTAGGATCTCTTAATATCAATCGTCTGTCTGTTGCATAGATTGTATTGGGCGTAAGGCGAGAACCACCGGGTTTGAATCTAGATTGTCTTGCAACAAGTAGAACCTTTTCATCTGGATTTAACATATTGGCAATTTTTCGAATCTCTTCTAATTCTTCTCCATTAGTAATGTCGGTTATAAAGGAGTCATTTTTCTTAGTCATATCCTATATTTTAATTAGTTTGATGCAATTTTAAAAGTTATTCGTTTATACTTTTTTAAAATAAAATAATATTGTATATATAACAATTGCTACAATTCAATAAATGTAAAGGATAGATTACTGAGCCTTTTCTATTTTTTTGATATTGATTCTTAAAAGTATAATTCTACCGACAAAACGTTAACAAATAACGATAATATAATTATGCAACAAAGCATAATCTTGAATAGAAAGTGCTTTTCCTTTGACATGCCATATTATGCAATATCTTCTTTGGTTTGTCTATAGTTAGATGAAAGTACACTTTGGCATAACCGAGCAAGAGAAGAAGAAATGTATTTGGATAGTGTGAATGGCGCACCAACTTTCTCTTTGTTCATCTTCTCTTTTAGATTTACATCCTAGTTGTTAATGACGTCAAACCCTAACAATATTTCACCGCTTCTAACTACAGATCGGTTGTATACAGACTATTTCACATATTTATTGATTAATGTTAGGTAAATGTTTGGAAAGGGGAATCAAGCAACAGAGCAAACAATACTATAAATTCATTTCAATCATTAGTACTTTTGTAAAATACTGCTATTATTTAATTATTTTAAGAAAAAAAAACGCTTTTCATAGTTATTTGACAAAGCAAAATAAAT
This sequence comes from Candidatus Nitrosocosmicus sp., assembly GCA_025934495.1. Lineage (GTDB taxonomy): Archaea > Thermoproteota > Nitrososphaeria > Nitrososphaerales > Nitrososphaeraceae > Nitrosocosmicus. Next base: position 16,267 of record JAICXY010000002.1, on the reverse strand, counting down.
AACCAAATATCTATTTTTTTATAATTTTCTTTTTGTTCAATAAATAATCTTTTATCAATATTTTATCAATGTCTTTTGGGTTTATATATATGGATTTTCCATTTACAGATTTTGCTAAATCGTTGATAAAGTCCAACAATGTGTCGTCTTCACTAACCATTATTGTATCTATGTTAATACCTGACTTGAAAGTATTTTTAGCTTCTTTTATCGTTTGCTCTCCGATATATTGATCGATTTGTCTGTATCTATAGCATAAATACACGATTTGTTTATCTTTTATCTCTAACTTGATATTATTTTTCTTTGAGTATTGCTGATTTAGTGTTTGATAACTTGGAGAATAAAAATGAGAATAAGGTCTTTGTTTCATCAATTTATCTTTTTCCGTTGTGTTATCAATAAAACATGCACTTGGATGACCATCTGTAATCATTACTATTCTTTTATTTTTAGCTCCATTTTTTTTCAGAATTTTTTTTGCAAGTCTATAGGCAGCTTGATAATTTGTATAATGTAAAAAATCTGCATTTGTTTCAAATGTTTTTAAAAAAGGAATATCAAAAGTATTAATTTTTGATGCGACAGATCCAAATCCAAGTAGATAGATAGAATCTAGAGGAAAGAATTTTTTATTTAGTATATATAAACTCCATAGTGCTCGTTTAGCGGCTTCGATTCTACTTAATTCATTATACATGGATGTGTATTTCATTGTACTGCTAAGATCAATACAATAAACTGTTGCTACCTGTATTTCTTCAATTGTCTCATAAATTTCTAAATCCTCGTAATTGATATCAAGTGGAAATTCTAGTATATGTTGTTTATCTTTAATTTTTCTTTCTATAAAATTCATAATGGTTGAATTAATGTTTATGTTTGAAATTTCATTTCCAACTTCATATCTTTTGGAATTTTCTTGAATGATGTTACCATCGCCAGTAAAATGGGTTTCATGCATTCCTAATTTGTCTGCTTTTAGAGATTTTATTATTTCAGATAATATCTCTTGACCAACTCTTAGAAAACCTTTTTTCTTTAACCAATTCTTTGAATCTACTAGATATCCTCTTTCTATTAATTGGCTGACTATTGGTAAATTATCTCCAGCTGCAGATATGGTCTTATTAAAATTAAAATTTAATCTAAAGTTTCCTTGTGAAAAATTCGAACCACCCTCTTTACTTGGATCGATTCTATTATCATTTAGTGACCTTGCATTTTTTTTGTTAAATGCCGTTTGGTTTAAATTGCTATTAAATGTGTTCCCATCTTCTATTCTATTTACCTTCCTCATCTTCCTTTCCTCGGCCATCAAATCATGGATGTGATTTTGTAAATACTGTTCGAGTTCATGAAGGGATGGTGGATTTTCTTTTATAGCTCTATCACCTAATGCTTTTAGAATATCAGGAAAAAAATGCTTCAATAAATCGTTATTATTTCTGATTTTGTCACTTGATTCGTTAAAACCTTGTGGTTCGCTACTTACTTTATTATTGTAATCCTTGTCTTTATTTTCAATCGATCTTGAAAAATAAATAAATTCTTTATTGTTGTTATTCAACTTAAATTTCGGTGTATTCAAATTTGTTTTCTTTTCTATCTAATAATGGAGGGTTTGAAAATCGGAGATATTCTAAAAATAATTCCATTATTGTTGCGAGGGTTTCTTCTTGTTTCCCAAATTCTTCATCCCTTGGTTGATTATTATAGTCTAAATATTCAAGATTAGTCGAGATATTATTTTTTTGTGCTTTTTTAATATATTCTGTTTGTTCTTCCTCAATTTTATCTATTGCTTTCTTTACAATTTTTTTTGTAAATGGAAATTGTTTTAATTGTTCTGAATAAAGTAAAACCCGATTAGTCTGAGGAATACTCGCATTACCATCAGAATTTTTTAAATGCGATGTAAATGGCTTGTTTAAGTATTGCTGTTGTTCTAATAGATTGTGATGATGATTATTTTGATATTGATTTTGCAAAACTGTAAATGATTTACCTTTAAATTCATTTTTTATCGATAATAACTCTTCAGCATTAATGAGTTTTTCAAAATAATCTTTACAGATTTCTTTTATAGTTTCAATTATTGTATTGTTTAAAAATTTTATCTTATTTTCTGTTGTATCTTCTATTTCATCTAATTCGAATTTGGATGATTGAAATATGCAATAAATATCCGAAAGCCTTGGAATTGTAATGACATTATTAATAATTGATCTTATTACTTCTACCTCGCCTATCATTATTTCTAAAGAGTGAATTGTGGATCTCACGCTTACTCCTCTTTCATTATTTATTTCCGGATTGTTTCTAAGGGATTGGAATATTTTTACAATTGTTTTTAATATGAATATGGGCAAAAATGTATTTTTCCTAGATAACATATCAATTTCTTGGATTAAAATTAATATTTCATCATCTAGCGTTTTAGGATAGTGGGTTTCTATGTGACTTCTGAGGCGATCTGCAAGGGGTTCAATTATTTTTCCGGAGTGAGTGTAATCGATTGGATTTGCAGTTGCAATAATTTTCACATCCGGTTTAAAAAATACAGGTAAGGCCCCTGTTGTAAATCTACCTTCTTGCAAAACACTTAGTAATGTTACTTGTTTCCGGGGATCGAGAACTGGTAGCTCATCTAAACATAAAATGCCATATCTTGCCTGTAAAAGATAGCCTGGTGAATAAGAATCTATATCGAATACTTCTATACCTTTTTTTATTACTCTGACAACATCTATTTGACCGACTAAATCTTTTACTGATATATCTGGCGTTGCTAAAATGTACCTATATCGCGATTTTCCATCAATCCATTTAATCTTTGTATTTAATTTGTTGTTTTTTATAATCTCTTCACAATCTTTTGAAACAAAAAATTCAGGTATTGATCTATAAATATCTTTATCTTGTAAAAGACTAATAATCTGTGAATAGGGTATTTCAGTCGGAATGTCATTTGTTATCGTTCCTTCTACAATTGGGATTGGAGAAAGAAGATTTTCCGATAATATTTCAGCTAATTTTGTTTTCCCTTGACCTATGTGACCTATAAATAATATATCATGCCCTGCTACTAGTGCTCTCTTTACGGCAGGAATAACAGTTTCTTCAAACCCGATTATACCTGTAAAAGGATTTTCTTTATTTTTTAATTTTGATATTAAATTTTCTCTCAATTGTATTTTAGTAGAACGGTATTTGTAATTACTTTCTAATAGATCTCCTAAAGTCTTAATATCTTTATAATTTTCTGGTACCCCACAATATGCTTCTTTATAGAATGGAGCAGTCGAATATGATGATTTAACTAGTTCTAATATGGAATCCTTGTCAAACAATCTTTATATATTTATTTTAAATGGGATTTATTTAAAAATCTATGTAATTTAAGATGAGATGTTGGTTATTTGTTTGAATACCAAATATAAAAATAATAAGATGATTTCAACATTTAAAAAGTAATAGAATAAATTAAGAAAGTCTATTTATCTATTTTTTTTATATTTTTACTCCATATTCTCTTATATTTCAAATACCATACAATAATAATTATTACGCCAATAATTATTCCATATAAGGAATAAACAAATAGATTGGTAACAAGAAAACAATATTGCAAAAGCTTAAATGATTCATTTTTCGCTCTTTCAAGTTGATTTTGATTTCCTTGGTTTTGTGGTAGAATTTGGTGGCCGGTTTTGTTAATTTTTTGTTGTGGCTCGTTACCTAAAGAATTCATTTTATTTAAACAGTTACTTCCCTCAAAATTTAAAATGGTAGCAAAAATAGAACAAGTAAATATTAAGATGGTGGATGCCTTTAAATAGTTATTTTTTTTTACTGCATAATAAATTCGCCAAAACAATAAATTTCGACAATAGTTTGGAGTAATAGGTTATATGTTTTCTTATCTCAATATCTAAATAATAGTAATTTTATCTTTTCGTAAAAACTATATATTAATATTATTACTATCATGTATAATAAAGTTATTTGGATCGTGAAAAATAATAAATAATTAATTACTAATGGTATAATCAAATGTTTTCATTTAATATGTTATAGTTTGATACCGCAATGATGGCCTGTTTATATGTCCTATATTTGTTAACCTAGTCAAGATACAAATTCAATCATTTAGACTTATTAATCATTCATAGGAAATGATTATCAACGTATTAATTTTATCTTTTAGATATTGAATATGTCTTTTGATAATGTGTTTATCATTTGTATATGTAGAAATTCCGTGTAATCGTGTTATAAAAAATCCATTGATTATGGTACTAAATCTCTAACCACTATCGGTTGGGATTGAATATATGCATATTCTCAAATCGGTTTCAGTAAAAAACGCTTTTCTTTCTCAAAAGGTTTGGATATCAAGAATAAGTTTGATAATAGTTCGATAGTGATCCTATCTAAATATGCAATCACATTGTGAGTTTCAGCGGCTATAATCTAGTGGCTCCGTTAACAGTTATGTAAATACTTATAATCTTCAATGTAAAGAGATTGTGTTTATTTAGATTTATTACTTTTAAAAACTTGAGAATATGTTAAAAAATACAACAATAATTTTATTGTTGGAAACAAGCAGTATTATTGGTTTACATAAGAACATATATACATCATTCTTTACACAACTGTTAACTTAAGGAAAAACCTGTAGATCGAAAATGGTCATTTCTTTTTTGAGATCAAGACTTAACACCTTCACAAATTACCGGACATGGGTTGCAGTTGTACTCTTTAGATCTATTATTTAGAAGTGTTGCAAAAGCACCTATTTTTTTTATACCTCATTTAAATAAGTAATCGTGTTTCTGTTAGAACAGGATTCAAAAGTACAAAAAACCAAACAAAGAAAATATCAAACGATACTAAGAAAATTGAAGAGTAAGTAATTGATGAAACTATTATAAAAACTTGCTATAAATTAATATGATTTTTAGGGGTTGCCATTGTCGAACCAACAAAGATAGAACAATTCTTCAAACAGCAATCAAAGAATTAAAAATATGTTTGTAGTAGCAGAACGCTTTCTGTCATACATTGTAAATGAATATGAAAAGCACTCATTTTCTTCAAACGGCGATGGTACATGGTATATATTGCAACCTGTCGTTTCTTGAAACTGAATCAACGTATTAATCCTTTTGTATATGAAAATAAAAAAAGCATTATTGAAAGAACAATTCAGCAATACATAAAAGATAGAACCGAAAACTTTTATTATTCTTTCAGAAAAAGAACAAGCACAAATTAAAGCGCGTGAAACAATGACTAAGTATATACATTTACCAGTACAATAAAGAGATGATTTCTTAAGGTAACAGTTATGCAAACATTCAGGTACTTTTTTATGTAAGCTGTTTATACCCATTTTGCCTACTTTTTTTTTATTATAATTTATGATCCTATCGTATACTGCTTACCAATCTGGTATTCATTTTCAAATGTATAGTTGTTTGTCTCTTCTTATCACTGCAACCCCTATATTCATCTTACTCCTATCAGGTTTAATTCAGGAGGTCGGGTTGATAGAATAAATACAAGGTGTATACTGGGATGATGGCATATGGCTACCTTTGGATCACATTGTTGGATTGATGGATCGATACATTATCCAGTATCAAAAATATCCGTTTTACGCTGGAATATTTTTTGGTCTAGTATTCAATCTATAATCTTTAAAACTGTTTATTACCTGATGTTTTCTTTTTGTATGAATGCTTTCACATCTGAGTATTGGAGGAATAATTGTAAACACCATCAAACACATTCAGTATTCCTCCTATCTTCTGTCGAGTCTTGGATATCTTATTGTAAAAAAGAACCAGAAGGTACCACCATATGTTTTTGCAACAATAGGTTCATTTCATCTTCATAGGGCGATAGGATAGTAGAGTCAGAAGAGGAAGAGGAAGAGGAAGAAATACTGCTATATCTTAATTTTTCAATTCTTTTTTTTCAAATGATATTCAGGGTCTATGAGGACTCCTAAGACTATTTTGAATTTCTACACTTGATCACTTGATACCATCTATATTTTAAAATGATGTTTCTAATTTCAGTGTGGCTTATAGTACTATTAGTGAAACGAAAGATGATAAAATATTGACTATTTTTCTATTTCATTTTATATCTTGATAAATTAATTAGAATTGTTTCTATAAACATGGTACTTGGCGATCACCAATCAATCTCAATCAAACTCCTTTATGAAGACTCAAACACGAAAAAATATCTATATTGAATTAGAATTTATAAATTGATAAAAACTTTTGCTACGGTTGTATTTTGGGTGCTTGAGATATCTACTTTTACCTTGCCTAAGTTTTCAAATATAAGTATTAAAAATTCCTTTATAAATAAAGACCAATTTTCTCCTAATTTGTGTTGAATAACGTAAATGTGTTTTCCATCATCTTCGATTCTATGATCTGAATTTATTCCGACTACTTTCATATATTGCTCCAAGACCTCTAAAACAGTTAACAAGTTGTAATTTTTTTTTATTAGCAATACAAAATCTTTTAAAAAAATAAAAGCCGTTTGTGAAAGCTCTTTTATCAATGAATTCCTAAAAACTACAATGTCGTTAATTCCATTTTCCTTTCCAATTTTCATTACTTCTTCCATCATACTTGATAGCATTATTTTAGGTATAGGCAACAAGCCCATTTTATTTTCATATCTTTCCCAATTTGAGTATCGACGCAATATTTGATTTATAAGTACATTCAATGACGTTTCTCTATATTCTGCTTCGATTTGTAATTCTTCGATTATAGAGCTTTCTAATCTAAATGTAATGCTTCTAGTCTTACCTGTTTTAATCGCGTGTGCATTTCCACTACCATTTTCATCTGCTTTCATTTTTACCCTGTTCCAATTTATTTATTATCTGATTAGTTTTTTAATAGTGATGTTTTTATAATTTTCCAGCTGTTATAATCACGTATTATGATCAATATCTATATCATTAGTGATGATAGCTTTTGATATGTATATGCATTGCTGATTCTGTGAATTTCTTTAAATTATTTTCATCGCTAAAAAATTCTTCCGATCTACCATGAAATAATAACTTTTTATAAATACAGGCTACCTTGTTTGATAATAAATTTACTGCATCAAGATCATGAGAGGACCAAATTATAGTTATCTTTTTTTCCTTGTTTAATTTTATTAATAATTTATAAAATAACTTTAAAATGTTTGCATCTATAGCTGTGGTGGGTTCATCTAAAATTAAAAGTTCTGGTTCATGAATCAATGCCTTTGTTATCATTACTCTTTGCTGTTGTCCACCTGAAAGATCCCCTATTCTTTTATTCATATATTCAGAAATACCAGTTAATTCCAATAAATCATCAATTTTGTCTTTATTGATTTCTTTTCCTAATGCACCTAAATCTATTATCTCCTTTACTGTTAAGGGAAATCGATGATCGAAACTATTTGACTGCGGTATATATCCAATCCTTTTATATATTTCTTTGGATTCGTTTTTTATTTCTTTATTAAAAACTTTTATAGTCCCGGAATAATTTTTATTCAATCCTAACATACATTTAAAAAGAGTTGTCTTTCCAGCACCGTTAGGCCCTATTATACCAAAAAAGTCTCCTTTTTTTATTTCAATAGAAATATCATCCAAAATAATGTCTGAAATGCCCCTTAAATTTAAGTTTTTTATAGTCACTACTTTACTATTATCTTCATTTATAATAGACATTATTTTATATTTAGTACATTCTACTATCTTTTATAAAGTTTCAAAAATTACAACTTTTGCATACATCATCATCATCATCAACAATATCATGTATTTGTATAATTTTAATGTAAATATAAATATCTAATAATGAAATAGTGCATATGAATATTCTTTTTAATAAACAAAGTTTTATATTTTTTTTTAGTTTGCTCCTACTTTCGAGCATTGTTATATCCTCTTTTCAGGCTCATGGTCAAAATTCAAAACAGCAGCAGATTCCGGGATTGTTCGGCAATGGTAATAATTTATTAAATGATGCTTTTCGTAAGGTAAAAGATTCAGTGGTGCAAATTACCACTGAATATAAATCTTCTTCATATACGTCTAATCCATTATTTGATACAAATAGTGCTAATTCAATGCCTGCAAAATATGGATCTGGATTCGTATATGATAAATCAGGTTATATTATTACAAATTATCATGTTGTAAGTTCTGCCATTAATATTGTAGTTACATTCAACGATGGAAATTCATATTCTGCAAAATTAGTTGGAACAGATCCATATGGAGACATTGCAGTAATCAAATTAGTAGATCCTGTGAATGAAAATTTGGTGCCCGTAATATTTTCTAATTCTACAAACTTAAAAGTAGGCGATCCTGTTCTTGCTATCGGAAATCCCTACGGTTTGGATAATACTTTAACTTTTGGGATTATAAGTCAAATGGGCAGACTTTTACCTGATTCTGATTCCGGATATTCCATACCTAATGTAATCCAAACAGATGCCGCAATAAATCCAGGAAATTCAGGAGGACCTCTCATTAATTTGAACGGATCTGTTATAGGTATGAATACTGCCATATTTTCAAATACTGGTGCTTATACTGGTGTAGGTTTTGCAATTCCTTCATATGATATTCTTAGGGCAATTCCTTCATTGATAAAAAATGGAACTTATCAACATCCCTGGCTTGGAATTTCTGGCTCTAAACTGTCCCCTGATTTAACTGATCTATTTGGTCTTCCGCGAAATTATAAAGGTGTACTAATCGATAACGTGGTAAAAGATGGACCTGCCGCTAAAGCCGGTTTGAGGGGTTTGGTCATCCAAGTTGATATGTATGGCCACCAACGAATTATTGAAAAAGATATTCTTATTGGAGTAGATAAAATCCCTGTTTCAAGAATCGATGATGTTATTTCCTATTTGGATTTAAATAAAAAAGTAGGTGATGATCTCAAACTGACTGTTAATAGAAATGGACAAATATTAAATTTGACAGCAACTTTAACACCTCGCCCTGCTTTATCTTTATTAAATAACACTTTTTCATTATTGTCTCCTGGTCCACAAGATAACAATCCCTATTCTCCATTACCAAACTTGCCACAACTGCCGCAGTTACCAAATTTCAAGCTGCCGCAGTTACCAAATTTCAAGCTGCCGCAGTTACCAAATTTCAAACTACCTGGATAATCTTTTTCTATGAATTATATTTTAATCGTCATTCTCCAAATGCAAAGCAAAATTGATTCCTTCAAATTATTACATTTTTTTAATTTAGATATGGTTTTAAAAATAGATAAATAAATATATTTTATAATTGATGTTTTGATGTAGATATAGTATGAAAGATTATGGTTTAGATGAAATGGACCTGCTCACAAAAAACAATTCAAAATCACTTGTATTGTTTTATGCAGATTGGTGTCATTATTGTAGTCGATTTAAACCAATTTTTGAAGAAAAAGTAAAAGAAATAAATCCCAATATTTTGGTGGGGGGTGTCAAAATAAATGAAGATGATAATCCACTTTGGGATAAATATCATATTAATGCTGTACCCACCTTAATTGTTTTTTCAAAAAATTCAATTATAGATAGAAGGGATGCTAAAATGGGTGTAGGTTTAACTAGCTCTGATTTAAATTCAATTTTAACCGATATTAATGAATATGATGTTAATAAATAATCCGATAAAAAATGAATATGATGATTACATTGGGATACATGTTTATATATTTTCCACTTTGAAACTCTCTTTTACATGCTATTGTACCCTTGATTATATGATAATGGTGAATTTAATTTATGCATGATGTAAACAGGTTTTTAGCGTTAAAAAATAAAATTAAGGAGGTAAGAACTTTGGCACTCATAGGAATAGCTGAAGCTGGTTCAGGTCACCCTGGTGCTTCTTTTTCTGCTGCAGAAATTATGGGTGCTCTTTATTTTCAAATTATGAACTTGGATATCGCCAACCCATTCTTACAAAGCCGAGATTATTTTATAAATTCTAAAGCTCATTCGGCTCCAGGTTACTATGCCATATTATCTATTGCCGGTTCATTTCCAAAAGAAGAAATAAAGACATTACGAAAATTAAATTCGAGATTGCAAGGTCATCCTGTTAGATACAGTGATTTTCAAAAGCATCATAGTGTTCCAGGAATAGAGTATTCTGGTGGATCTGAAGGAATAGGATTATCCATATCTGTTGGTATTGGTCTTGCAAATAAACTCGATAATAAAAACAATATGGTTTATTGTCTGTTAGGTGACGGGGAAATTAATGAAGGTCAAGTATGGGAAGCCGCAATGGCTGCTGCAAAATTTAAATTAGATAATATAGTTGCAATTTTGGATAGAAATAAAATTCAACAAGACGGGTTTAGCGACGACATTATGCCTCTGGACCCGCTGAAAGAAAAATGGCTATCTTTTAATTGGAATGTGGTCGAAGTAAATGGTCATAGAATAGAACAACTAATCAATGCACTTAAAACAAGGTCTATAGGAAAACCTAAAATCATAATAGCTAATACCGTAAAAGGAAATGGGATAAAACATATGGCAAATAATCCACAATGGCATGGTAGGGCCCCTTCTAAAAAGCATCTTCCACTTTTGATAAAGGAACTGGAAGGTGAATATATGATTTCGCCTTCTATAATTGCAGGCGGGAGCAAAGAAAGTTTTGAATCGAAAATTGAAACAGTTGAAAAATTCGGCGTGGATATGATTCATCTTGACGTCATGGATGGAAAATTTGTACCAAATACAACATTTTTTCATGATACTATAAAAAATTTACGCGGAATAACAAAGCTGCCATTTGATACTCATTTGATGATAAATAACCCATTTGATGTTTTAGATTCATACATTGATGCTGGATGTGATGTAATTACTGTTCATGTAGAGGTATGTAATGATGAAAAAGAATTTGAAAAAATAAATAATAAAATAATTTCTAATGGTGTAAGCCCAGGTTTAGCAATTAATCCAAATACCGAATTACCAAAATGGATATATCACTACCTAGATCGTTTAGATGTAATAATAATCATGTCGGTTAATCCGGGTTTTGCGGGCCAAAAGTTTATTCCATCTGTTTTACCTAAAATGAAAAACTTGATTCCTGATCTTAAAAGTAATGGATATAGCGGATATTTTGAAGCTGATGGCGGCATTGATTTGTCAACAATATCTTCTTGTTATGAAGCAGGTTGCAGAATTTTTGTTATGGGTAATGCTATTTTCGGCTCTGACAATATTATTGAAACACTCAAAAATACGAAATTTTTATTGAATTCAATTCTTGAAAAAGAATTGTTAATAGAATCAGATTCGTATGATATAAAAGATGATTGGATAAAAAATAGAAAAGAAATTCTAAATAGATTTAATGTGGTTAATAAGATATGGGAACAAAAAAAATTATAAAGGATAGTTTAAAGAATAATATAACAATCGCGGTTAAATAATCATGTCATTTTCTTTGAGTACTAGTGTACAAATCTCAGAAATGAGATCAGCATATGGGGAAGCATTGGTTAGTTTAGGTAATGAATATCCTAATGTTGTATGTGTGGGTGGAGATACTACTGATTCATTAAAAACAAAAGTATTTGGGGATAGATTCCCAGATAGGCTTTATAATGTAGGTATTGCAGAAGCAAATTTGGTTTCGATAGCTGCAGGCTTGGCAATAGCTGGAAAGATTTCATTTGCAAGTACATATGCAGCATTTATTCCTGGCAGATGTTTAGACCAAATAAGAAATGCAATTTGTTATCCCAATCTTAATGTGAAAATTGTAGTTTCTCATGCGGGGTTATCTGTAGGACCTGATGGCGCTACTCACCAGCAAATAGAGGATATTTCCGTAATGAAATCTCTTCCTAATATGAAAGTTTTAGTTCCGTCGGATTCTATTACAACAAAAAAATTGATAAAACAAATAGCAAGTATTTCTGGGCCATTTTATGTGAGATTAGCTCGTCCTTCGACTCCTGAAATCTATGATAGAAATTCTGAATTTAAGATTGGCAGGGGTAATATATTAATCGATGGTAATGATTTAAGTTTGTTTTCATGCGGAACTATGGTGACATCCTCCATTAATGCCAGCAATATTTTAAAAAAAGAACATGGTATTGCTTGTAGAGTTGTTGACATGTATTCAATAAAGCCAATTGACAGGGATTTGATCTACCAGTGTGTTAAAGAAGCTGGTCCTATTGTTTCGATAGAGGAACATAGTATCATAGGTGGACTAGGTTCCTCTATTTCTGACGTTACTTCCGAATATTGTCCCACACTCGTAAAGAAATTAGGTGTACGTGATTTGTTTGGTGAATCTGCACGTGATGATGAAATAGATCAATTATTTGATAAATATGGTTTATCTCCAAAAGAAATAGTAAAGAATGTGATTCAATTAAAAAAAAGTGATAGAAGATGAAAATATTTTTAGATACTGCCAATATTGAAGCGATAAAAAAATATCTAGAACTTGGAATTGTAGATGGTATTACTACAAATCCAAGTCTCCTTTTGAAAGAAAAATCGAGAGATCCAATTGACCTAATGAGGAATATTGTCAAACTTGTAGACGGTCCGGTGAGTTTGGAGATAGTTGCAATTGATTTTGAGGAGATAATCGAGGAATCGTTAAAACTTGCTAATTACGGTGATAACGTGGTAGTGAAAATTCCCATGAGTAGCGTAGGTTTAAAGGCTATCAATTTTTTAACTAAAAAAAACATTAAAACTAACGTAACACTGATTTTTTCTGCAAATCAAGCATTACTTGCAGCAAAGGCTGGAGCAACCTATGTAAGTCCATTTATTGGACGGTTAGATGATATAGGACACGATGGATTGACCTTGATAAGTGATATTGTACAAATTTTTACAAACTATGACATAACTACACAAGTGCTTGTTGCTAGCATTCGCCATCCTATTCATGTGATCGAATCTGCCAAACTTGGTGCAGATGTTGTTACATTGCCTCCTGAAATACTTCAAAAAATGATTTATCACACGTTGACTGATAAGGGCTTGGATGTCTTTTTGGCAGATTGGGGAAAACTAAAGAAAGAAAATCCAAATTTACAATTTTAATTTTTTTTATTCTTGTGTGATGAAATTTATTTTATCTTTACATAATCTATGACTTTCACCTCCTCAACCAAACAACATTTCATTCCAGTGTTAATAATCTAAGTACTTTTTTTGGTATGTCTTGTAATCTCTTTTTAGATAATGATAAAGTTTTCTCATAGTTTAGGTATTTTAAATTATATCCAATACCTATTGCATCATTTATATCTGATCCTAAGCCTATTGCAATCATTCTTATTCCGGATCTTTTATATGATAATACTGTTTTTCTAACTGCATCCATATCGGATGGTTCTCCATCTGTTAGAGTTACAAAAATATCAGGTTTAAATGAATTTATAACTGGTTGCAATATTCCATAAACCTCTGCTAGAGGTGTTCCTCCCAAGGGTTTAATTTTCATTAATCTTTTTGCATAAATTGGCCCCCATCTAACATTTTGAGGTTTAATGATCCAACATTTGATAGATCTTGATTCGGTATTAAATGCATAAATAGAAAATTTTATTCCTAAAAACTCTAAACCCTCACAAAGAGCTACTGCAGCTTTTTTGTATTCGATTTCATTGTCTTCTATGCTACTTGAAAGGTCAAGAAGAATTGAAATTTTAACATTTATTGTAATCTTTTTATCTGATATGAAAACTTTTTGTTGTCTTTCAATATAGTGTTCCGTCTCTATTTCTTCACCGAAGTAATCATAATTTTCTTTCCATCCTGATTTCCACTCTTTTAATGCAGTTTTTATTTTATTAATTAAATTATAATCATAAATTCTATTTTCATCAATGTCTATATTATTGTCAGGTATTGTAATTGAAAGATTTTCAATAGTTTCATAGCCTTTATTGTCATTTTTCTTGCTTTCTTTAACTAGAATTTTAAATTCTTCTTTTATATCTTTCCCTTGTTCTATATCTTTCCCTAATTTTTCAATTTCTATTTCTTTGCTTTTTAATTTAACAATTTTCTCTATCTGGTTTATAACTTCCTCATGACTCATAGATAGACCAAACTTATTTTTTGGCATGATGAGGGGAATTGGAGGCATAGACATTAGTGAATCTATTTGAAGTATCTTTATTATTTTCCTTGTTTCGCTTTCAAGTAACTTTTGGTCTTCAGATGGGTTCGTCTGCCTGTTGTTTTTTTTATAGTTTTTAATATATTCATTTATCACATTTTGTGCATATTCTGAAGCTCTCTGAATTCTCTCATTCTCTCCACCATATATTTCACCTTTGACAAAACCTGTTAAAAAAAATTGAGAAAAAGCTTCAATGATTTTAATTTTACCATGGAGTGAATTCAATAGAGGTTTGTAATTTCCGGATAATGATTCATAAAATATAATTTCTTTTATCATTCCTCTCCATTCGTCAAGGCCTAAAATTTCAACTCTCTTGGTTTCTATTATATTGAAAATATATCCAAATGCTATATCGATGTCATATATTTTAAATGAATACTTTAATCTCATTGATTCATACCAAAGTAACGTTCTCCATTGTCGATATTTTTGAAATGTATTGCCATAAAAATATCCTAATTCGGGTAGAGTTATTTTCTTTTTTTCAATATTTGTAGATGTTTTTCTTTCCCTCGAGATAATTACTGATACATCATTAATGTTCGACCAACGCCTAGCTAAAAAAGTAGATATTTCTAATAAAACATCATTCCGAATATTCGCCTCTTCTGTTTCAGTATCGTTATCTTTTATAAATGGTTTTAATTGATTATTCATTTTTTTAACATCTTCCACTTCGGATGGTCCTCTTGTTGTTCCATCCCCGGATTTTCTTTCCTTTTCCTTTACGTTCCAAAAAATAGACAATTTGGATCAAACTCAACTAAATAAATATTGAGGTTATAATGTCCATCACTTTTCTGTATTCTATTTCTCCCCATTGATGATATACATTTGCAAAAACTATTTCTGCCGCATCTTTTGGATTGGTATTATTAGTGATGAGCTTTGAAAATGCGATAGTTTCCCTTATACTTGGGCTATAAAAAATTTCTTCTAATGATGCAGCTCGTCTTAAATTATTAGCTAATCTTATCGCACTTCTTATTATTTCTTCATCATTATAATTTAAATTGACATGTTTTTTTATTATTTCTAATTCTGTATTTTCTGGAGGGTAGTCTAACATTATTCTAATTGGAAATCTGCTTATTATTTGCGGTGGTAATTCTTTTGTACCAACATGTGATAGAGGATTTATTGTCCCTATCGAAAACCAACCATCTTTTGCCACTATCGTTTGGCCTTCTGATTCTTTTAAAACAATCTGTCTTCTGTCGTCCAATGCTTCATCTAATCTAAGTAACACATCAGGTTCTGCTGCATTAAGTTCGTCCAAATATAACAGGTTTCCCTCAGTCATTGAACGAACTAAAATTCCATTAACAAAATTTATTTGACCGTTATCAATTGTATTTGTTCCTATCAAATGAGATTCTCTGGTCCTTAGGCTAAAGTTAACTGAGAATAGATCTTTGCCTATAGAATTAGCAAACTTTCTTACCAAAGACGTTTTACCTGTGCCTTTAGGGCCAATAATTAAAACAAATAATCCAAGTCTATATGCTTTATCTAGTATATTAAGAGCATTGTTCCAATCTAAATATTCTATAATATTGGTATTGTTATTCCTACTACCATTGTTATAATTGGTTGCTGCTGCTGGTGCAGATATCAATTTAAATTTTCTGGCAACTACATCTAATTAAAATATATCGCATTTTTTTTTGATGATTGCCAATCTTTACCATGAGGATTAACTTATTTTTTAGATATTCAAAGGCGTAATCTGCCATTTGCATTAATTATTGACAAAAATTCATTTTTTGTATTTATATTTTCCTTAAATACTCCTTCTACTGCAGATGTAGTAAATTCAGCAGTACTTGATTGGGCACCTCTAGCAAATACGCATGTATGTATAGCTTTTATAACAACACCTATTCCTTTTGGCTCTAATCTATTAGTAATTTCTCCAAGAATTTGATAAGTTAATCTCTCTTGTAATTGAGGTTTTGATGAAACTTTGTCTATTAGTCTTTGAAATTTGGATAGACCAAAAATTTTATTGTCAGG